>CAUQJW010000030.1:0-13863 GCA_963518485.1 uncultured Campylobacter sp. | reverse complement strand
TTAGAGGAGAGTCCGTTTTATATACCATTACAAAAACAAGGAGATATTAGGGCATGCAGTATTCAATAGAAGTCAATAATCAAGTCGAAATTTACGATATAGACAAGGTCGCCAAGCAAGCTAGCGGCGCAGTGCTTTTGCGCGTAAAAAACACCGTCGTTTTAGCCACCGTCGCTCGCGAGGATACGCAAGTTACCGAGGATTTCTTACCGCTAACGGTGCAATACATCGAAAAAAGCTACGCGGCAGGCAAAATCCCAGGCGGCTACGTAAAAAGAGAAACCAAGCCCGGAGATTTTGAGACGCTAACTTCGCGTATCATCGACCGCTCGCTACGTCCGCTCTTTCCAAAGGGCTACGCGTATCCGACGCAAATCGTCGTGATGGTGCTATCCTGCGACCCCGAGGTTGATCTGCAAGTCGTCGCTCTAAATGCAGCCTCAGTCGCGCTTTATCTTAGTGACATCCCCGTAAATGCGCCTGTTTGCGGCGTACGCGTGGGATATATAGATAATAAATTTGTCATAAACCCTAGCAACTCCGAGCTAAAAACTTCGGCGCTCGATCTTTACGTAGCAGGCGTTAAAGACGAGCTTTTGATGATCGAGATGAGAAGCATCCCGACCGAAAAAGACGAGATAGTGCCTATCGCGCTTGATCCTATGATGGATCCGAATTTAAGCGGCGCTATAGTGATGCAGGATATGAACGAATTTAGCGAAGATCTCATCGTAGAGGCGATCGCGCAGGCTGGTAAAGCCATACTTCGCGCCTCAAACGCTTATGAAGAAGCATTTAGTCAGCATAAAAAAGAAGACGCGCAGCTAGAGCTAAAGCCGGAGATCGAAAACGAGAGCGTCGCGATTTATCTAAACGAATTTTACAAAAACGACGTAAAAGCCGCGATAAATCAGATGGCTAAAAGCGAGCGTGCTAGCGAACTAACCAAGATCGCTAAGCAAATTTTGACCGACGAAGTAGCTCAAAAAGAGGGCTGGGAGGAAGAGGTCGTCTCTAACGTCCTAGCTAAATTTAAGAAAAAAATCGTCCGAGAGCAGATCATAAACGAGGGCGTTCGCGCCGACGGCAGAGGGCTTAAGGAGGTTCGCCCGATCAGCATCGAGACGAATATCCTGCCAAACGCTCACGGCAGCTGCCTCTTTACCCGCGGTCAGACGCAGGCTCTCGTAGTAGCCACTCTAGGCACCGACGGCGACGCCCAGATGTATGATATGCTAACGGAAAAAGGCGCCGTGACGGATAAATTTATGTTTAACTATAACTTCCCGGGCTTTAGCGTCGGCGAAGCTAGCCCGCTAAAGGCTCCGGGCAGACGCGAGCTGGGTCACGGCAATCTCGCTAAACGCGCGCTTGCGCCTAGCGTCGATCTAAATTCGCCTTATACTATCAGACTCGTGTCCGAAATTTTAGAAAGTAACGGCTCAAGCTCGATGGCTAGCGTTTGCGGCGGCTCTTTAGCGCTAAGGGCTGCCGGCGTCGATACGCCAAAGCTAGTCGCAGGCGTCGCGATGGGGTTAATTTTTGAAGGCGAAAAACACGCCGTACTAACCGACATCATGGGACTAGAGGATCACGACGGCGATATGGACTTTAAAGTCGCAGGTAGCAAAGACGGCATAACCGCGCTTCAGATGGATATAAAACTGGGCGGTATCAGCCTTGACGTGCTAAAAGAGGCTCTTTTGCAGGCGCGCGAGGGCAGACTTCATATACTAAATTTGATGGAAAAAGCAAACGAAAATATCTCTGTAAACGAAGATATATTGCCTAAACTAGAGCTTTTTAGCGTTGATCCGGGCAAGATCGTCGATATCATCGGACAAGCTGGCAAAACGATAAAGGAGATTATAGAGAAATTTGACGTCGCCATTGATCTTGACCGCGAAAAAGGCGAGGTAAAGATCGCCGGCGCGCAAAAATCAAGCGTAGATGCGGCTAAAGACTACATCATACAAATCGTCTCAAAAGACGGCGGCAAGGGCTTTGGCGGCAAAAAAGGCGGCAGGGACGGCAAGCCACATAAGACGCCTGAATTTAATATTGGAGACGAATTTGAGGGCGAGGTAAAAAGCGTGGTAGAATTTGGCGCCTTTATCGGGCTTCCTGGCGGCGTGGACGGGCTTTTGCACATCTCAAAGATCAAAACGCCTCTAAAAGCAGGCGATAAGGTCAAAGTAAAAATCAGCGAGCAAAAAGGGCACAAAATTTCCCTTTCTTTGGCGCAATAAATTTAAAGGAGAACCGATGCAGTATAAAAAAATATTCTTCCCCATAGGTGCCGGCGACGACGTCAAAGAGCGTATAAAAGGGGCTTTGCTAGTGGCTAAATACTTTAGCGGACACATAGAAATTTTAGCTTGCCAGCTCGATCCTAGCGTCGTTTATAATATGAAAATGACGCTTCGAGGCGGAGTGCTTTACGAGGAGTTTTTAAAAGCTGCTAAGGCTGATTTGGGGCTTGAGCACGAGCAAAACGAGGCTATTTTTAATAAGCTTTGCGCCGAGCTTGGCGTATGCGTCAGCGATACTCCGTTAAAAGGCGAGGCGAGCGCGAAATTTATAACCAAAAGCGGCAAAAGAAGCCTAATCGTCGAGCAAGAGTCTAAATTTTGCGATATGGTCGTAGCAGCCGTACCGCTTGACGGTAAGATAACGGGTACGTTTGAAGCGGCGGTACTAAAAAGTGGTAAAAACGTTATCGCGATCCCTAGAAAACTTACTAAATTTAGCACGGAAAATATCCTGGTAAGCTGGACCGGCACGCCTGAGAGCTCGCGCGCCATTACCAGCTCGCTACCGCTTTTAAAAGAGGCTAAGCGCATAAAATGCATCACTTCAAAGGCAAATTTGGGCGATCAAAGCGAGGCTAGCTTAAAGAGGCTAGACGAATACTTCGCACTGCACGGCATAAATGCGGATTTTGAGATCGTAGGAACTTTTTCGGTCCCGGGCGAACCGCTTTTAAAAGCCGCGACAGACGGAAATTTCGACCTAATCGTAGCGGCTAGATACGCAGAAAACGGCTTTAGAGAGATTTTCTTGGGCGGTACGACCAAATATTTCTTACAAAATACCACGATACCGGTATTTATGTAAGGCAAAAATCGGAGCTAAATTTACAGCTTAAATTTAGCTCCAAAATCTATATTTAGCTTAAAACGGGGTTATAAAATGTCGTAATCCAAGAGAAAAACATGCCAAATTTGACTCCGAATAAAGCATGACCATGAGGCTTATTACTAAGCAAAGTCCAAAAATATCGCTAAATTACGGTTTATGGTTTTTAATGAGGTCTAAAAATCGGATATAATTGGAAATCAGCCAAGATATATTAAATAATCATAATAATATTTTAGAAGGTGATTTTTAGATTATACTTACAAGTACTGACTAAAACTTGGTTAGTCAGTAAATTTGGCTATTTAGCTGGTGGTTTTTTATAGATTTTCCGTCGATGGGTTTGATGTATTTGGCTATTTTGGGGATTTTTGTTGAGGTCAATAAGTACGATGGTGCGACCAAGTGGTTTTTTGAGTCCCTACGTATCTTTCATAGATGGGCTACGGTGACTTTGAGTTTCTGCAGATTTTTGGGGTCAAGATGCCTACTTCTGATTTCCTGAAGCTTTTTTCAAGGCGTCTTTGTGACTCGTCGTATAACACAACCCTATTTTTTCCACGATTGTGCCGCCTCTTACGAAGTAATATTCCCTGATGTATTTTTTCGGTTTTTTTACGAAACGCATGGCGAGTCCGTCGGGCGTGAGCGTTTGGCATAGAGTTTTTTCTCGAAAAGGAGGCGATATTCGCGTAGGTATTTGTCGAGATCTACCCGAAACTGTGGGGTTTTGGCGATTAACGGTAACGTTTGTGTTGCCATTTTGCAATCCTTTTTCTTGAATTTTCATAAATAATTATAATTGTAGGACTGCGGATTTTAAATATGACTAAATTTTATCAAGTCAGATAAAAATAGTCACGTAGCTTGCCTTTCGGCCGGTATTGGTTGTAGCTGTTTTTTCGAGAGGACCTATTTTTGGGAGCTTGCCCTAGGCTGTTGAGCGTAGGCAAGATGTATGGTGCGACCTGCGAGATTTGAACTCGCACACCCTTCGGCACTACCACCTCAAAGTAGCGTGTCTACCGTTCCACCAAGGTCGCACGTGGATTAAAAGAACAAAGAGCGGGACGAACCCGCCCGAGATTATAACATTGGGTTTGCGTAAAGAACGATTAGCGCGATAACTAGCGCGTAGATAACTTGTGCTTCGATCATCGCAAGAGCAACGAACATCGTCGTAGTTAGCTTGCTACCCACGCCAGGGTTTCTAGCCGTGCCTGAGATTGTCGCAGAAGCGGTATTTCCCATACCGATAGCGCCGCCAAGAGCCGCTAGGCCTAGACCGATTGCTGCTGCTAGAACAGAGTAAGATTTTAGCATTTCGCCGCCGTCCGCAAACGCGAAGCTAGCAAAAGCCATCATTAAGAAAACAACTTTTTTCATAAAGTCTCCTTGTAAATTTAAGCCATTTCGGATCAGACCCCTACTTTGAAGCTTTGAGAGCGCATTTTATAAAAATTTAGCTTTGAGTTACTTAAAACCGAGAAAAATTTTCATAAATTTTCTACTCGTCAAATTTGTCGCCGCGTAGTGCTACAAATTTACAAAAAATTTCAGCGATGTTTCGTTTTTCCACGAATTTATTTAAAAATTAGAATTTTAAAAGCTTTTTTATGCTAGCCTCGCTTCTGAAATTTTAAATACTAAGGTTAAATTTGGCGCAGGATAAATTTTCAAAAATCGGCTTTATCTTAGCCGTCGCGGGCTCTGCGGTGGGGCTTGGAAATGCGTGGAAATTCCCGTATTTAGTCGGTCAAAACGGCGGTTCGGCTTTCGTGCTTTTGTATCTTTTTATGACGTTTTTTATCGGACTTGCGATATTTTTCGGCGAGATAGCTATCGGTAAGCTTTCGGAGTCTGACCCTGTAAATGCCTTTAAAAAGCTTGCTCCAAAACGCAAAGAAACCTGGAAATTTGCGGGTTTTACGATGATAGGCGCGATCATCATCGCCTCTTTTTACACGGTCATCATCGGATGGATACTAAAATACGCAGTAATGGTAATAACCGAGCTGCCAAAAGACGTTGAGGCTTCGGAGAAAATTTTCGGAAATTTCTACGCTAACGACGCCGCGTCTCAAATTTTTTACTTCACGATCGTGTTTTTTCTCTGCATTTTTATCGTATCAAAGGGCATAAAAAGCGGCATAGAGCGCGTAAATGTTTGGATGATGCCTTCGCTTCTTATCCTGCTTATCATCATGCTTAGTTACTCTTTTACGATGGACGGCTTCGCGCAGTCGGCTAAATTTTTGCTGGTTCCGGATTTTTCAAAACTGGGCGTGAGCAGCATTCTCACGGCGCTTGGGCTTGCGTTTTTTACGCTATCTCTTGGCGTTGGCGTTATCATCGTCTACTCTGCGTCATTGCCTGATAATACGAACCTTGTTAGCTCCTCGATCATCATCGTCGTGATAAACGTCGTGATGGGCATTTTGATGGGGCTTGTTATCTTTACCTTTGTGTTTGAGTTTGGCGCGACGCCTAGTCAGGGCGTGGGACTCGTGTTTATCTCGCTGCCTACGCTGTTTGCGAAGCTGGGCGCGCTCGGACACGTGCTGGCGCTCGCGTTTTTCTCGGCTCTGCTTTTTGCGGGCATTACCTCGGCTATCTCGATGCTGGAGCCGTTTACGCACTATCTTATCCGCGAATTTGGCTTTTCTCGTAAAAAAGCCCTCGCGCTAATCGGCGCTTTCATCTACTGCATGGGCATTTTGTGTATACTTTCAAGTATCGAGGGCATAAAAGAAAATTTGGTATTTTTCGGCAAGAGCTTTTTTGACTGCCTTGATTTTCTCAGCTCAAACGTCATCATGCCTATCGGCGGCATCACGGTATCGATTTTCGTCGGGTTTGTCATCAAAAAAGACGCGCTTTACATACTTTTTGGGCCGTATATGAGCAGGGCGGTTTTTGAAATTTGGTATTTTATGATTAGATTCGTAGCTCCTATTAGCATCGTCATCATCACCATAAATGCGCTAAGAGGCTAACCGTGGCAAGCGATAAATTTTCTAAAATCGGATTTATATTATCCATCGTGGGTGCCGCGATCGGACTTGGCAACGCGTGGAAATTTCCATACATGGTCGGCGCAAACGGCGGCTCGGCGTTCGTGCTTTTGTATCTCGTTTTTGCCGTGGCGGTTGGGCTTAGCATATTTTTTGCCGAGATGGCGATGGGTAAAATTTCAAACGCCGATCCCGTTAACGCCTTTCGCTCGCTAGCTCCTAAAAACGGCAAATTTTGGGGGTATGCCGGCGTCATAATGATAACCGGCGTTTTGGTGGCGTCGTTTTATACGGTCATCATCGGCTGGGTTATTAGGTACTCGGTCTTATCCCTTGGCGAGCTTCCGCAAAGTATCTCGGTTTCGGGCGAAAATTTCGGCAAATTTATAAGCTCTGACATCTCGGGTCAAATTTTATACTTTAGCATCGCGTTCGCGGCCTATTTTTTCATCCTCTCAAAGGGTATAAAAGGCGGCATCGAGCGCATAAATTTATGGCTTTTGCCGACGCTTTTTTTACTGCTTATTTTTATGCTTATTTACTCGATGCAGATGGGCGGATTTTCGCAGGCGGCGGAGTTTTTGCTAGTGCCTGATTTTTCTAAGATCACGAGCGAGGCTGTTTTTGTAGCTCTAGGACTTGCATTTTTTACGATGTGCGTTGGTATCGGCGCGATTGCGACGTATTCGGTAAGTCTAGATGACAAGACCAATCTTTTCACCTCTTCGCTCTACGTCGTCGCGCTAAACATCATCGTTAGCGTCGTCATCGGACTCATCGTTTTTACCTTTGTTTTCGAGTACGGCGAGCAGCCTAGCCAGGGCGTAGGGCTTGCGTTTATATCGCTGCCTACGCTGTTTGCTAAGCTAGGAGCAATGGGAAACGTCTTAAGCTTTACGTTTTTTACCGCGCTTATTTTTGCTGGACTTACGTCGGCTATCTCGATGGTCGAGCCGCTCGTTTTTTACCTCATAAACGAGTTTAAGATCCCTCGCCTGGGCGCGATCGCGATCGTTGGCGTTTGCGTTTATTGCCTGGGCACGCTTTGCGCGCTTTCAAACATCGCAGAATTTAAAGACGCGCTCGCCTTTTTCGGAAAGGGATTTTTCGACGTTTTAGACTATCTTAGCTCAAATATCATGCTGCCGCTGGGCGGTATCGTGATAGCGGTATTTGTGGGCTACGCGATGAAAAGAGGCAGCCTGGAGGAGCTATTTTTACCGTATATGGGTAGGGCGGTTTTTGAAATTTGGTATTTTTTACTGCGATTCGTCGCGCCGATTTGCATTTTGGCGATAATGATAAGACAAATTTTGGGGAGTTAAATGGAACGAAATTTAAAAAAAGTAGAGAGGTTTTTCGATAAATTCGGTAACGTCGTGGGCTACGTCTGTATATTCGTGATGTTTTTGATGATCGCGGACGTTTTTTTTAACGTCACGGCGAGATATTTTTTCAAATACGGCAACGTAGGCCTCCAGGAGCTTGAGTGGCACTTTTTTAGCATCATCATACTGCTTGGCATGAGCTACGCGCTAAAAGACGACGCACACGTGCGAGTGGATATATTTTACGAAAAGATGAGCGTAAAGAAAAGGGCGCTCATAAATATGGCGGGCGTCATCCTTTTTATCCTTCCGCTTGCGCTTTTGGTCGCGTGGCTGAGCTGGGACTACGTCGTGGAGGCGTACGAGAGCGGCGAGGGTAGCGCAGATCCGGGTGGTTTGTCGTACCGCTGGGTTATCAAGGCCTTTATCCCGTTTAGCTTCTGGCTACTTATATTTTTTAGCGTCGGATACTTTATAAAGTGGCTAAACGTCTATCTGGACGCTCGCTCAAATTTAAGCGAGGCGGGCAAATTTGACGCAAATTTAAGCAAAACCGCGCAACAAGGAGAGGGAAAATGACCGGTATCGTAATGTTTTTAGCCGCGCTTTTTATGCTCGCTATCGGCTTTAGCGTCGCATTTACCTTTGGCGCGATAGCCGTCATTTTCGGACTCATCGGCGGTATGGTTGAGAGCTTTGGCGACGGCAACGGCTTTATAGGCGGGCTTGAGATATTTAAAGAGACGTTTAACTTTATGCCTTACCGCATCTACTCGATAATGGAAAATAAAATCCTCATCGCCGTGCCGCTTTTCGTTTTTATGGGCATTATTTTGCAAAAGACCAAGCTAGCCGAGAGATTGCTCGAGTCTATGGCGTTTTTATTCGGCGAGATTCGCGGAGGCGTGACGATCAGCACCGTGCTAGTGGGCGCGCTACTGGCCGCATCTACGGGCGTTGTGGGCGCTAGCGTCGTAGCTATGGGCGTTATGAGCTTGCCAGTGATGCTAAAGTACAACTATAACAAGGCTTTAGGCTGCGGCACTATCTGCGCTTCTGGCACGCTTGGACAGATTATCCCGCCTTCGATCGTGCTTATAATTCTCGGCGACGTCTTTACGGTACCGGTCGGCGATCTTTTTCGCGAGGCGATATATCCGGGTCTTGCGCTTGTTGGCGCATATATAGCCTATATCCTCATCGTCTCTTACGTTAAAAAGGACTACGCGCCGCCCGTCGTAGTAGAGAGCGATATGCCTAAATCAAAGCAAATTTTAAACGCTATCCTTGCGATTTTGCCGCCTTTGGTGCTCGTCGTACTGGTGCTCGGTTCGATATTTGAAGGCATAGCTACGCCGACGGAGAGCTCGGCGTTTGGCTGCGTTGGCGCGATCTTGCTTTCGGTTTTTTATAAAACTTTTTCATTTAAGATGCTAAAAGAAGCGCTTGAAGAGAGCGTCAAAACCACGGCCGTCGTCTTTACTATCCTTATCGGCGCGACGGCGTTTTCGATGGTGTTTAGCTACACTGGCGGCGACGAGATAGTTGAAGAAGTTATGTCAAATTTACCGGGCGAAAAATGGGGCTTTATCGTCTTATCTATGATTACGATTTTTGCGCTGGGATTTTTTATAGACTTTGTCGAGATTTCGTATATCGTGCTGCCGATTTTAGCGCCGATTGCGGTAAATTTAGGCATAAATCCGCTATATTTTGCTATCGTTATCGCGATGAACTTACAGACGTCGTTTCTCACGCCGCCGTTCGGCTTTAGTCTCTTTTACCTAAAAGGCGTGGCGCCCGCAGAGATTAAGACTTCTGATATCTACAAAGGCGTCGTGCCTTTTATCGGACTGCAAATTTTGGTTTTAGCGATTTTTGCCGTTATTTTGTTGAGCTAGATTTAAATTTAGTATTTCTAGGCTATAGTGGTTTAAAATATACTTAAGGATAAAAATGTTTAATAACGTAACACAAAATAAAAAATACGCATCTTGTGTATTTATTCTATATGCGGCAAGTTTATGCGTATCAAAATTCGGTATATCGTTTTTTGGCGCCATCTTGGCATTTTTGGGACTTTTTTATTTCTTAACCGCAAAAGATAAAAACAAGGATAATTATATTATTTTTGTACTATATTTTTTAGGAATAGTCTTACAGTTTTTATCATTAGGAGGTGCAAAAAGCGCACTATTTTTTATAAGTAAAAATTATTTTTTACTTATATTAATTTTTTCTTTATATTTTTTAGAAAAGTACGATATAGGCGGCTTGCTAATAAGAGCTGTAGAAATAGGCCTTTTTATCGGGATATTAAAAAGTTTTTATAATTTTTATACCGCTTTTGGATTTACCTTTGGAGATGGTATTAGAGTAGAAAGCTTTTTTGCGGTTATGCGATGGGGTATAGTTTTGACTATGGGGTTATTATTAATATTGCCGAATTTATATAAAAAGGATATTTTTTCTTGGATCGTATTTGTGAGCGGAATTTTTAGTCTAATATTAAGCGGTTCTAGGGGGCCTATGTTAGCCTTTGTAGTAGGAGTTCTATTTTACTTATTTTTTGCTAAAAAAATTAAGACTATTTTAGCGGTAGGTATTTTATGTAGTATTACGATTACGGGGTCTTCTTTTCAGGCATTGCATTATCTAGATCAGTTTTCAAATAGAATAAATTCCATCGTCGATAGTAAAAACGCTAGCAATAGCTCGAGATTTTTTATGTGGCGAGAAAATACAAATATGATGCTTGATGCCGTATCGGATAATAAAAAATTGTTTTTATTTGGAATAGGCATCAAAAATAAGGAACCTATATTTGAAAATTATATAACCGAGAAACAATCGTATCGCGATCTCAATGATGGGATTAAATCTCAAATTTCTTTCGAAGATTCGCATAACGCTTACTTAAACATGCTCATAAGAACTGGGGCGATATATACGGCGATTTACTATTCGGTATTAATATATATTACGTTAAAAATTTTTAAAGCTTACATAAAAACCGAAAACAATGAAATATTAGCTTGTTTGGCAGGCATGGCAGCATTTTGTTTTTGCGGAGTATTTTACGGCTACTCATTTACCTATGAAACGTTTTTATTTTTCTTTATAATTGGGCTAGGATTATATAATGCCGATAGAGGCCGCATGCCCCTTAAGAATTAAGAGATTACGAAAAATTATATATGATTAATATAAAATAATGTAGAATTGCGCTAAGTTTATTTTACAAGGCGGCAAAATGGCGAAAAAATTTATAGACGTTATGGACACTACCTTTAGAGACGGCTTTCAGTCGGTTTTCGGCGCGCGCGTGGCGATGGCTGATTTTTTGCCCGCGGTTAGCGCGGCCAAAGAGGCCGGTATAACGCACTTTGAGTTTGGCGGCGGGGCGCGGTTTCAGAGCCTTTATTTTTATCTAAACGAAGACGCGTTTGCGATGATGGATAAATTTCGCGAAACGGTCGGGCCCGAGGCAAACTTGCAAACTCTAAGCCGCGGCGTAAATACCGTGACGCTAGATACGGGCAGCCGCGAGCTAGTCGATCTGCACGCAAAGCTCTTTAAAAAGCACGGCACGACCACGATACGAAACTTCGATGCGCTAAACGACGTGGAAAATTTAAAATTTTCCGGCGAGCGTATCGCCTATCACGGCCTAAAGCACGAAGTGGTCGTCACGATGATGGATCTGCCTGCAGGCTGTTCGGGCGCGCACGACGTGGCGTTTTACGAGCGGATTTTGCGCGAAATTTTAGACGCGGGCATCCCGTATCACAGCGTTTGTTTCAAAGACGCTAGCGGCACCTCTAGCCCGCAAAAAGTATATGAGACCATCAAAATGGCTCGCAAACTCCTCCCGCAAAACACCCACATCAGACTCCACACTCACGAAACCGCAGGCGTTAGCGTCGCGTGCTATATGGCCGCTTTAGAAGCGGGCGCCGACGGCATAGATCTAGCTGCAAGCCCGGTTAGCGGCGGTACCAGCCAGCCAGATATCCTAACTATGCTGCATGCCGTTAAGGGCAAAAACTACGATCTGGGCGGACTTGACGTGGAGAAAATTCTAAAATACGAAAGCGTGCTAAATGAGTGCTTGAAAGATTATTTCCTGCCGCCGGAAGCCGTGCAGGTTAGCCCGCTCATCCCGTTTAGTCCGATGCCGGGCGGCGCGCTAACGGCAAATACCCAAATGATGCGCGATAATAATATCTTGGATAAATTCCCCGAAGTCATCCTTGCAATGCGCGAAGTCGTGCAAAAAGGCGGCTACGGCACGAGCGTGACGCCTGTGAGTCAGTTTTATTTCCAGCAGGCGTTTAACAACGTGATGTTTGGCCCGTGGAAAAAGATCGCCGAGGGCTACGGTAAAATGGTGCTGGGATACTTTGGCAAAACGCCGGTAGAGCCAGATAAGAGCGTGGTTAAGCTAGCTAGCGAGCAGCTAAATTTAAAACCGACCAAAGAACACGCCATGGATATCGCGGATAAAGACGAGAGCAAGTCGCTTAAATTTACGCGCGAGCTACTTAAAAAAGAGGGCATCGAGCCTAGCGAGGAAAATGTCTTTATCGCTGCGGCGTGCAAGGAAAAGGGCATCGCGTTTTTAAAAGGCGAGGGCAAGGTAAATATTCGAAAAAAATCGACAAATACGTGCGAAACGAGCGCGCCGACCCATCGCGCAAAAACTCCGATAAACGAAAAATACAGCGTCACCGTAAACGGCAAGAAATTTGACGTCGAGGTCGCCGACGCAGACGGCAAAGCCGAGATAAAAAGCGTAAAACCCGCAAGCATAGCGCACATGCCGCCTCCGGAGCTCTCTCCGGCTAAAATGACCGGCGGTAGCGGCGAGCCGGTAAAAAGCACGCTTCCGGGAAACGTGTTTAAAATCCTAGTCGCAGTGGGCGATAGCGTGAAAAAGGGGCAAAGGATGTTCGTGCTAGAGGCCATGAAGATGGAAATAGACGTAAACGCTCCAAAAGACGGGCTCGTGACCTCTATCGAGGTGCAGCAAGGACAAACCGTGGCAAACGGTCAAATTTTAGCGAAAATTTAATCCAAAAAAGGAAGAAAAATGGTAAACGAAATAGAAAAATTAGGTCTTAAGGACATCAAAAAAATCAATCACAACCTAAGCTACGACGAGCTTTTCGAGCTTGAAAAGGCAATGGGCGAGGGGCGCGTTAGCAGCAACGGCACCTTTATGGTCGATACGGGCATCTTTACGGGTCGTAGCCCAAAGGATAAGTACTTCGTAAAACAAGACCCGAGTCAAAAATACATCGCTTGGGGCAAGGTAAATCAGCCTATCTCAAAAGAGCTTTTCGATAAGCTTTTAGCCAAAGCCAAAGCCCAGCTAAGCGGCAAGGAAATCTTTATCCAAGACGCATTTTGCGGCGCGAGCGAAAAGAGCAAAAAATCAGTCCGCTTCGTAACCGAAGTCGCGTGGCAGGCGCATTTCGTAAAAAATATGTTCATCCGTCCAAGCGAAGCGGAGCTAGCTAAATTTAGCCCTGATTTCGTCGTCTATAACGCGTGCAAATGCAAAAACGAAGAGTGCAAAAAGCAGGGACTAAACTCCGACGTTTTCGTTATCTTTAACGTCGAGGAAAACGTCGCCGTTATCGGCGGCACGTGGTACGGCGGCGAGATGAAAAAGGGAATTTTTTCTATGATGAACTACTGGCTGCCGCTTGAGGGCAAGCTAAGTATGCACTGCTCGGCAAACGTGGGCAAAGAGGGCGATACGGCGCTATTTTTCGGTCTAAGCGGCACGGGTAAAACGACGCTCTCGACCGATCCAAATCGCAAGCTAATAGGCGATGACGAGCACGGCTGGGACGATGAGGGGATATTTAACTTCGAGGGCGGCTGCTACGCGAAGTGTATAAATTTAGACCCAAGCAGCGAGCCTGAAATTTACGCCGCTATCAAACGCGACGCGCTACTTGAAAACGTGGTCGCCAACGAAGCGGGCGTCGTGGACTACAAAGACGGCAGCAAGACCGAAAACACCCGCGTTAGCTACCCGATCTATCATATCGATAACTACGAGCCAAGCTCTGCGGGCGGCCATCCGAAAAATATCATCTTCCTAACAGCCGACGCATTCGGCGTTTTGCCGCCGGTCGCAAAGCTAACTAAAGAGCAGGCGATGTATTATTTTCTAAGCGGCTATACGGCAAAAGTCGCGGGCACCGAGCGCGGTATTACCGAGCCCGTGGCGACCTTTAGCGCGTGCTTCGGCGAACCGTTTATGCCGCTACACCCGACCGTTTACGCTAAGCTACTGGGCGAAAAGATCGACAAGCACAACGTCAGCGTCTATCTGGTAAACACCGGCTGGAGCGGCGGCGCGTACGGCG
>CAUQJW010000029.1:0-13918 GCA_963518485.1 uncultured Campylobacter sp. | reverse complement strand
GATGAGCGGTATAGCCATTAAAAACTGGCTTAAAACGTCGGGAGGCGTCATAATCGCGGCGAAAATAAATATAAAAACCACGGCGTATCTAAACGCTCCTTTTAAGGCTTTTTCGTCTACTAGACCGATTTTGGCTAGGAAAAACGTAATTACGGGCATCTCAAAAGCTACCCCGAACGCTACTACCAATTTGGTAAAAAATCCGACGTAATCGCCGACGTTTATCATTGCCGAAAAGAGCTTTTGTCCAAAATGTATAAGAAAAGTAAATCCCGTAGGAACGACGACGTAGTAGCAAAATGCCGCGCCGATTAGAAACATAAAAGTAGCCGATAGCACGAACGGGATGACGTATTTTTTCTCGTTATCGTAAAGTCCCGGCGAAACGAATAGCCAAAGCTGCCAAAAAATGATCGGCAAAGATAGGATTAATCCCGTAAAAAAAGCTACTTGTACCGCCGTTAGAAAGACCTCCGGCACTTGTAAAGCGACCATTTTTGCGTCGCCTTGGAGTATTTCTTTTAGCGGGGCGGTCATAAAATCAAGCAAAGTTTCCCAAAAGCCGAAGCAAATTCCGAACATTACGACGATACACAAAACGCTTATAAATAGCCTTTTTCTAAGTTCTACGATATGCGGTTTTAAATCTTCGAACATTAGCCCTCTTTTTTATCGCCGCTTGCGGCTTGATTCGTTAAATTTTGTCGGACTTGAACGTCTTGAATGCTATTTTTCGCATCGTTTAAGCCGCCTTTAACTAGGTCGCCGACATCGTTTACATTGTTTTTGATTGCGTCTAATTCCTCGAAGGTAAGTTTTTTTCTGACCGTATCGCTAGCTTGCGTTAGGCTTTCTTTGTATTTTTTGGCATCTTCTTTTAGCTCTTGTATTTTCATTTCTTGATCGAAGCTGCTTTTTACGTCGTTTACCGTTTTTTTGAGGGATTTTAGAAATTTCGCCACTTGAACCATCGTCGAAGGAAGTTTATCCGGTCCTAAAAACAATACCGCGATAATCGCTATGACTAGGATTTCGGGAAGGCTCATACCAAACATTTTTTATCCTAAAGTTATTTTAAAGCTACAATTCTAGCAGTTTTTAGCTCAAAATTGCCTAAATTAACCGTTAATAAATAAAGAAATTTCATCGGCCAAAAGAAAGTTTTTATTGAAAAATTTACCGTTTTTTAGTTCTAGTTTTTTAGTTCTAACTAATATTTCGGCTCGTTTTTTTTGAGCTATATTTAAGCGTTTTTTGTCTATACCGACGATACTTCTAGCGCCTAAAAATATGCTTTCTAGCCTTAAATCTTCAGAACTTAAAATTTCTATTTTTTTGGCATGCGGATCTTTGGCGTAAGCATTTATATGAGGAGCGTTATAAAGGCGGCTATCTTTGTAAAAACCGACCGCGTAAGCGCCTAGGGCAAGGTAGTTTTTGCCCTGCCAGTAGCCCAGATTATGCTTGCAAACTCGACCGAAATTTGAAATTTCGTATTGTTTTAGCCCGATATTTTCTATCTCTTTTATTATAAAATTAGCCAAAATCGGACTATCTTTTTTATAATTTATTTTTCCGTAAAACGGCGTATTTTCTTCAAGCGTCAACGAATATGCGCTAAGGTGCGATACGTTCAAATTCGCTATGTTTTCTATCTCTTTGGCTAGGCGTTTTTTCGTATCTAGCTTCGTTCCGTAAATTAAATCTACGTTTATATTATCGAACCCCGCAGTTTTAGCGTTTTGCACGGCTTCGTAAATCTCGTTTTTCCCGTGTATTCGGCCTAGAAATTTAAGCTTGTCCTCAAAAAAGCTTTGAGCTCCGAAACTTATGCGATTAACGCCTGATTTTTTCATGGTTTCTAGCCATTTTAGGCTTGCCGAGTTCGGGTTGGCTTCGGTAGTTATTTCGCAATCTTGCGTTAAAAAAGGCAAAATTTCTAGAAATAGATTCTCGTATAAATTCGCATTTACCGCACTGGGCGTACCGCCGCCGATAAAAACGCTAGTTATGCTATTTTTTACGACGTTAAATTTTAAAATTTGTTCTTTAAAATCGGTTACTAACGCCTCAAAATAATCGTTTCGGGATTTTTGCGCGCCGACAACCGAGCCGAAGGCGCAATACGGGCATTTGCTTTCGCAAAAGGGAATATGGACGTAAAGGAGCATTTTATCCTTAAAAAATACGGGCCGAGATTAAAATACGACGTATTTTTTGCGCCCGGAAAATTGAGTAGGCAAAACTCCGAATTTTAGTTTAAAAATTTTGGCAAAATGCGAGATGTTTGCGTAGCCCACGGACTGAGCGGCTTGCGTTACGCTGATGTCGCCGCTTTTTAAAAGCTTTTGAGCTAAATTTAATCTCTCGTTTGCGAGTAAGCCGTAGACGGTTATACCGAAATATTCCTTAAAACATTTTTTAAGTTTAAATTCGTTCGTTGAGCAAATATGCGCCAACTCCTTTATAGACGGCGGATTTTTTATATCGCCAAGTAAAATTTTACGAGCTTTTTCGAGCATTTTCACGTCGTCTTCGTTGAAATTATTTTGCTTTTTGTCGTTTTTGTTCTCAAAACTTTTGTAAAGCAACTCTAAAATTTTGCTTTCCATATAAATTTCTTGCATTTTACCGATAAAGATATTCGAGTTTTTAAGTTCATACAAAGGCAAAAGTTGCTCGGAGTCGATTTTAAGTTTTCTAACCGAAACGCTTCTATTTAAATTTAGTCCTTCTAACAACCCTAACTCTTGGGCTAAGGACGTCTGTATCGTTATACATTGCGTTTCGTAACTTTTATTTTCAAATTCGTGCAAGCCGCTTAAGCTATCTTTCATATTTCCTATCCAAAATTCCCCTCCGTCAAGTATCATTTCGCATTCTTTCGTTTTAAATTTAATAGCGTTTTTGCCGACGTTAAAAAATAAAAACGAATAATCAAGCCCCTTATCGTGGCTGTGGCGTAAAAAGTCGTTACATATTACGTCGCTTTGAAAATATCCTATCTCTCTATGCGTATTAAACGAGCTAAAATTAAATTTCATATTTCTATCCGTAAAATCGTATCTTGCTAGGTTGCTTTGCCCGGAAACGATTGTCGATGAAATTTCGGTAAAAAATTCGTCTAAATTTACGTTCTTGCTCATTTTGTATAAAAATCCTTTTAGCGTTGATAAAAATCCCTCTACCGTTTACCTAAGTATTGATAATAATTATCTGATTATAGTAAAATATGGTTTAAATTTAAATAAGGAGTTTAAAGATGAAAAGTATGCCTAAAATTTCTATGCTAGCTTGCTTGGCGCTATCTTGCGCGCAGGCGGCCGACGAAGTGAAACTAAACGAAGTTACCGTAACTAGCGCGACGGGTTTTGAACAAAATATCAAAGACGCGCCCGCCTCCGTTTCGGTAATCTCGCAAAAAGAGATAGCCAGGCGCAACCACCAAGATATAGAAAGCGTCGTAAAAGACGCTCCGGGCGTATTCGGCGCGACGCTGGGAGCGGCTGGTAGACGCGGTATCACTATGAGAGGCCTTGGTCAAAAATACACTAAAATTTTAATAGACGGTCGTCCTGCGACCAGCGATAGCGCGTATAGAGGACTTCGCGCGGTCGGTAGCGCTCAAAATTTCCTCCCGCCGGCAAAAACGATCGAGCGTATAGAAATCGTGCGAGGGCCTATGAGCTCGCTATACGGCTCGGATGCGATGGGAGGCGTGATAAATATCATCACCAAGGGCTTTTCAAACGAATTTAGCGGTAACGTAAACGGCTACTACACGCTTGCGGGCAAAAGCGGGATAAACGACGACTACCAAACCGGTTTTTACGCAAACGGCGCAGTGATCCCGGACGTGCTGGGTATCGCGCTTTACGGGCGGTATTTTCATAAATTCGAAGACGAGCGAGCTTTTACGAACCGCAAAAACGAGGACGTAAATTTCGGCGCGAAAATCATGTATAACGCCACCGAAAACGACGAAATAGCGCTGGATCTGCGCCGCGTAGTAAATAAATACGAGCGCACCGAAGGCAAGACGCTAAGAAGGGCTATCGGCGATAATACGAGCGTCGCGTTTGAAAAGATGAGCGGATATACCGCCTCGCTCTCGCATACGGGTAAATACGACAAGCTGCTGCTTGAAAGCTTTTTAACCCATGATAATATGAAAGAAAGCGGTCAGCAAGACCTCACGCTAAAAACGACGACGCTAAATACCAAGGGAACGTATTTTTTTGATAACAACACGCTAAGCCTGGGGGCTGAATATAAAAGAGAAAGGCTAAACGAAAAGGCAACGACGGCCGACGCCGCAAATGTAAAGAGATATGATTTTTCGCTCTACGGCGAGGACGATTTTGACGTAACCGACGCGCTCACGCTAACTGCCGGTCTAAGATACAATCACGACAAAGACTACGGCGGACACGTATCGCCGCGCGGATATGCCGTATATCATCTAAGCGAAAATTTATCGCTAAAAGGCGGCGTATCGGCAGGCTACTCGACGCCAGATATCAAGATGCGAACCGACGGGCTTGCTCTGCCTTTTGCCGGCGGTATGGGAGCGCAGCTTGGTAAAAGCGACCTAAAACCCGAATCCAGCCTAAACTACGAGGCCGGCGTCGCATACGGGAACGAGAGCCTTAACGTCTCGGCGATGGCGTTTTATACGAGCATAAAAGACGGTCTAGGTACGCAAATGATCTGCAATCCTCGCATGGGGGTTTGCGTGCATAACGGCAAGACCTATAGGCGCGGTATCTGGGAGAGCGTAAATATCGGCAAAGCCGAAGTAAAAGGCATTGAACTAGCCTCAGACTGGCAGATACTATCAAATTTAGCCCTGCACTCAAGCTACGTTTACACTAGATCAAAGCAAAAATCGGGCGCGTACGAGGGCAAATCTCTAAACAATCTACCCGTACATACCGTAAAAATAGGGCTTGATTACGATATGACGCCTGATCTAAATTTCTGGACGCAGATGAACTATCTGGGCAAAACCAGAGCCGTTTACGGATCGCCGGGAGACGAGGAGATAAAGGATTATACGCTATTTGACGCGGGCGCAAGCTACAAGCTAACCAAAAATGCGAGCGTAAATTTTAGCGTTTATAATATCTTTAACGAATACGTAACGACAAAATCCGGACGCTATGAAATTTTGATCGCCGACGGGATTAAATATAGGCTTGGATTTAACGTAAATTTTTAAATTTAGCCGTATTTGAGCAGGGCGGCGCGTAGCGATCGCCGCTCCGCTACCGGTTTTTAAAATTCGAGTTTAAATTTAAGGAGAAAGATGCCGTTTTTAAAGAAAAAGAAATTTTGGTTTAACGTCCATTTGATTTTAAGCCTAGCCTGTGTTTTGCCGCTGCTTATAGTCGCTCTTAGCGGCGCGGTCATATCCTATCACGACGAGATTATAGACCTTGCAAACTCGCAAAAAACCTTCGTCGAGCGAGGCGAAAAAGAGCTTACAGCAAGAGAAATTTTAGATATTTTTAAAGCTAAGGAAGCGAATTTTACGCTTAGCTACTATAAGATTAACTCGGACGCAAATCACGCTATAGGCGTATCCGGTACGAATGCTAAAGGCGAGTTTAAGTCGTATTTTATAAACCAATACACGGGCGAGATAACGGGCGAAAATTTCGGCGATAAATTTATCGGACTAATGTTAAATTTGCATACTAACTTAGGCCTTGGACTTAGTAAAAACGAGACGCTACGGCTTATAGGCAAGCATATCGTCGCGGTTTGCTCTATCGCTTTGGTTATCTTGGTTATATCTGGATTGATAATCTATTATCCTAGTTTTAAAACTAAATTTATGCGCGCATTTACTTTAAAAATCAAGGCCAAAGGCTATGCGTTTTTATACAGTTTGCACGGATTTGCGGGCGTTTATCTTTGTTTATTTTTGGCTTTTATAAGCGTTACGGGGCTTTACTGGTCGTACGACTGGGCGGCAAAGCTCGTAAATAACGCGCTTGGCGAAAAAGAAATTTTTAGAAAAAAGAGCTTTACGCAGGTGAGGGGATTTTCGCTGGAGGACGAGGGCAAGATAGCAAATTTAGAGGCCGCGATAGATATTTTTAAACGAGATAGAGAGGATTACGAGCTTTTTAACGTCATCACGCAAGAAGACGGCGAAAATTTTATGATATTTTACTTTGACAAAGGACTGGAAGAGGACAATAAGGTAAATACAATGACGATAAACGCCGCCAAGGGACAAATCATCAGGCATGCGAGGTTTGACGACGCGAAAAGTTCGATGCCTAGGCCTTTTGCGATTCATAAAGCGGTTTTAAGCTTGCATTCGGGATATTTTTTAGGCGCGGTCGGTAAATTTATATTTTGTTTAGCTTCGGCATCGGTTTTGTTTTTCGTTATAAGCGGTTTTTGGATGAGCTTAAAACGAGTTAAGCGATTCTAAAACGCAGTCGCTTCTTGAAACAACAAATTAAAGATTTTCAGGTATTGCGAGCTCAAATTTATTCTTCAGCTTTTGCGATATTTAGCTATATCTTAACTATTTTTCGTTAAAATCCGCAATTAAAAATTCTCGGAAAAAATATGGAAAAAAAATATAGACCAAACGTCGCAGCGGTCATACTCGCGCCTTCTTACCCGTTTGATTGTAGGATATTTATCGCGCAAAGATGCGATATGACGGGTATCTGGCAGTTCCCGCAGGGCGGCATAGACGAGGGCGAGACGCCGCGCGAAGCTCTAAAAAGAGAGCTAAAAGAGGAGATAGGCACGGACGAAATAGACGTGCTTAGCGAGTATCCGCAGTGGCTTAGCTACGACTTTCCCGAGGGCACGTCGAGTAGGAAATTTTATAATTTCGACGGGCAGATGCAAAAGTATTTTCTAGTGCGGCTGCGCCCTAGCGCGAAGATAAATATAAATACCAAAAAACCCGAATTTAACGAGTATAAATTTATAAACTCAAGCGAGGTTTTAGGCGACGTAAACCACTTCAAAAAGCCGATTTATAGCAAGGTTATCGGCTACTTTAAAGAGAAAGGATTTATCTAATGTTAATCGTCCAAAAATACGGCGGCACGAGCGTAGGGACGCTTGAGCGGATAGAAAACGTCGCCGCTAGAGCGATAGAGGCTAAAAAAAGCGGAGCGGACGTCGTAGTCGTGGTCTCGGCTATGAGCGGCGTGACTAATCAGCTGGTGGAGTACGCCGAGCATTATACGAAGGCTCCCGACGGCGTGGCGATGGATATGCTGCTTAGCTCCGGCGAGCGCGTTACCTGCGCGCTTTTAACGATAGCGCTGATAAATTTAGGCTATCCGGCGGTAGGTCTAAGCGGTAGGCTAGCTGGCATCATCACCGATAGCGTGCATACTAAGGCTAGGATCGAGGCGATAGATACTAGGCGTATGAAAGAGGAACTAAAGGCGGGCAAGATCGTCATCGTAGCGGGCTTTCAGGGTATAGACGAAAAAGGCGACGCGACGACTCTGGGACGAGGCGGTAGCGATCTTAGCGCAGTGGCGATCGCAGGCGCGCTAGATGCGGATCTTTGCGAGATTTATACCGACGTAGACGGAGTTTATACGACCGATCCTCGCATAGAGCCAAAGGCTAAAAAGCTAGATAAAATCAGCTACGACGAGATGCTAGAGCTTGCCAGCCTAGGCGCAAAGGTGCTGCAAAACCGCTCAGTCGAGCTAGCTAAAAAGCTAAACGTAAATTTAGTCACCAGAAGCAGTTTTAATCACAACGAAGGAACACTAATAACAAAGGAAGAGAGTATGGAAGCAGTGTTAGTAAGCGGTATCGCGCTAGATAAAAACCAAGCTAGAGTAACTTTAAGAGGCGTGGTCGATAAGCCGGGCATCGCGGCTGAAATTTTCACCGCGCTTGCAGAAAAAAACATAAACGTAGATATGATAATCCAAAACGTAGGCCAGGACGGCACGACAAATCTCGGCTTTACCGTACCGCAAAATGAACTTCACGTCGCAAAAGAGTGTATGGATAAACTAAGCGCGTCGAGGGAAATTTTATACAACGACGAGATAGTTAAGGTTTCAGTCGTAGGCGTAGGCATGAGAAGCCACACCGGAGTGGCGTCTTTAGCGTTTCAAACGCTAGCAAACGAAGGTATAAATATCCAAATGATTTCGACTAGCGAGATAAAAATATCAATGATCGTCGATCAAAAATACGGCGAGCTAGCCGTTCGCGCACTACACGAAGCTTATAAACTCGATAAATGAGCGATTTTATAAAATGGACGCTCGAGGCGATACGCGAGGAGGGCTCGCTGATGAGCTGGATGGAGGAGAGGCGCACCGAGTGGACGCCTTTGCTCGCCTCGAAACTTAAATTTTTACTCGAAGGGCGCGCGTTTATCTTGATAACCGATAGCGAGCGCGGCTGGTTTGAGGAGTATTTTTTAAAAAATATAAACAAACCCACGAACGCTCGCCCGGTGCTACCCTTTTTTTCGCTAAAGGCGCTTTATCCGTCTTTTGAAAATATCGGCTCGAAAGAGGAAGTCTCGCTGCTTTTAGACATGCTTAGCCTTGCTTTTCCAAACGGTTACGTGTTTTTTTACATCGGCAAAAGCGCGGAAAAAAGCTCGCAGATCGCCAAAGGCAAGGACGATAGCTACATGTGGCTTTTTGACGAGCAGGCGCAAAATAGCTTTTATCTAAGCTCCTCCGACGGCGCGCTAGATATCAAGCTTTTGTCGCTGTTTAGGCTCTTTGATAAGAGCATAGACGCTGCTTTATTTGCGAAAGTAACGCTTTAGTCTATGCGAAGCAAAATCGTAATCACGAGCGATTTTGAAGCCTTAAAAGAGGAAATTTTAGGGCCTTACGGCGTAAATTCGGTTAGATTTTTTTTTGCCGAGGACTTTTTGCTAGAAAACGCAAAAGAGGTCGCCGCCGAGGCCTACATCGCCGAGAGCGAGCCCAAACTACTGGTTTTAGGCGCTAAAAATTTCCGCGTCGAGGCTCAAAACTCTCTACTAAAAATCATCGAAGAACCGCCTAAAAATATCTTTTTTATCATAGCCTGCGAGTCAAAAAATATGCTCCTGCCGACCGTTCGCTCGCGCCTAGTTACCGAAAATAGGCTCGAAAAAAAGCAGCGAGAAAAAACGGGACTAGATTATAAACGCCTCGAGCTAAAAGAAATTTGCGCGTTTATCGATGAAAAATCAGCTCTCGAGCGCTCCGAAAAGTTTGGCAAAAACGACCTAAAAGAGCTAATCGCCGCAATAGCTCTGGAGGCTACGGCGCAGGGGGTCAAATTTGGCGCTGAAGAGCTTGAGTATTTTTTCAAAGCCGTGCGCCTAGCCGAGCTAAATACCAAAACTCACGCGCTTCTTACGCCGATACTTCTTATGATTTACGAAAAAGGGCTTAGATGAAAATTTTTAAAATCAATCCGCAGACCGACTTTAACGAGATTTGCGAGATTATCCGTCCTAGCGACGAGGGGCGAAATTTGATGAAAAAAAAGTCGTCGATCAACTTTTTTTTGATTAAAGATTTGCGCTCGCCGGCCGCAAATATACTAAAACAAGATGCGCTAAGCGTAGGCGCGGAGCTTGTCACTAACCGCGACGTGATTCTGGGCGGCGCAAACTCTGCCGCGCTTTTGATGGCCACCGATGCGCAAGTTCTTGCGCTTGCCAAAAAAGAGTCCGCGCAGGATTTCGGACTAAAAAATTTGGCCAAATTTTTAAAATCTCCGTTTAAAAAACCGCAGCGCGCGCAGATCATGGGCGTCGTAAACGTAAACGAAGACAGCTTTAACGCCGCAAGCCGCGTAAACGAAAAAAGCGGTATAGCGCGTATCGAAGAGATGATCGAGCAGGGTGCAGAGTATATTGACGTGGGCGCGGTGAGCTCCAGACCCGGTAGCAAATACGTCGGACGCGAGGTCGAGTTTGCCAGGCTAGAAAAGATAGTTGCTGAAATTTGCCGCCTAAATTTGCACGAAAAGGCGATATTTAGCCTCGATAGCTTTGATCCGTACTGCCTAGAGTACGCGCTAAATCACGGCTTTAAAATGATAAACGACATCACGGGCGACGTTAGCCTATGCGCTCTAGCGGCGCGCTACGGTGCTACCTACTGCCTCATGCACATGCAAAACAGCCCCGAAAATATGCAAGATAACCCGCATTATGGTGATTTGCTGGGCGAGATAGACGCGTTTTTTGAGGCTAAGATCGCCGCGGCGCAGGATCTTGGATGCTGCGATATCGTGCTAGACGTTGGTATCGGCTTTGGCAAGACGGCGGAGCAAAATATGATTTTGATAAAAAATTTAGAGCATTTTTTACGCTTCGGTTTGCCGATCTTGGCGGGCGCTAGCAGAAAATCAGTCATAAATTTTTATAGCCCCAGCGAGATAAAAGACCGCTTGCCGGGCAGTCTCTATCTGCATCTGGAGGCCTTTAGAAACGGCGCGCAGATCATCCGCACGCACGACGTGGCCGAGCATGCGCAGATGTTTAGGCTGGAAAGCGCGATGAGAAAGCTCACGGCGTGGTAAGCAAAGCAAATTTAACGAGGAAAAATGGATAAAAAAGAGTATTTAGAGGCCGTAGATACGCTAAATGCGTGGGCGAAGGCCTACTACACCGACGACGCGCCCATAGCCACCGACGAGGAGTATGACGAGCTTTATCATAAGGTGCTTGATTTTGAAAGGTCAAATCCCGGCGATATCTCGATGTTTAGCCCGACAAAGCGCGTCGGCGGCCAGGTTAGCGAGGGCTTTATCAAAGCTCGTCACGGCGCGCGCATGTGGTCGATGGAGGATATTTTTAGTTTTGATGAGCTGCTAGCGTGGCTAAAGCGCGGCGACAAAGAGGGGCTGGAGTTTGCGCTTCAGCCTAAATTTGACGGCGCGAGCTTAAATTTACTCTACGAAAACGGCGCTCTCGTGCGAGCTATCACGCGCGGCGACGGCATAACGGGCGAGGACGTCACGAGCAATGCAAAAGTCATCAAAAACATCCCGCTACAAATCGCCTACAACGGCAGGATCGAGATCCGAGGCGAGGTCGTGATAGCTAAAAACGACTTTGACGAGATAAATTTCGCCCGCGCGCAAAGGGGCGAGCCGCAGCTATCAAATCCTAGAAATGCGGCCGCCGGCAGTCTGCGCCAGCTAGATAGCGCCGTGACGGCGTCGCGCAGACTGAGGTTTAAGCCATGGGGCTACGGCGAGCAAAATTTGGGCCTTGAAACCTACTCGCAGATGATGGATTTTATCTATTCGCAGGGCTTTGAGCGAGAGGAGTTTTTTAAAATTTGCCGCACTGCAGAGCAGATCGAGGATGCGTATAAGCAGCTCGTAGCGCAGCGCGACAGTAAGCCCTTTATGATGGACGGTCTAGTCGTGCGCGTGCAGAGCATCGCGGCTAGCGAGGAGCTTGGCTACACGGAGAAATTTCCTAAATTTATGGTCGCGTATAAATTTCCCGCGATCGAAAAGACCACGCGACTGCTTGACGTCGCGTTTCAGGTCGGGCGCAGCGGCATCGTGACTCCGGTGGGCGTGCTTGAGCCCGTAAATATCGACGGTGCGACCGTAAAATCCGCCACGCTGCATAACTTCGACGAGATCGAGCGTCTAGGCGTGCAAAAGGGCGATTTTATCAGCATTATCCGCTCGGGCGACGTGATACCAAAGATCACGGGCGTATTCAAACAGCGCAGAGACGGCTCGCAAACTCCGATAGAGAGGCCGCGCGAGTGTCCCGTATGCGGGTCTATGCTGCTAGACGAGGGCGTTTTTATCAAGTGTCAAAATCTCGAGTGCAAGGCTCGCGTGATAAATTCGCTCATACATTTTGCGAGCAAAAAGTGCCTAAATATCGACGGTCTTGGCGATGCGATCGTAAATCAGCTTTTTGAAGCGGGTTTAGTCGCCAAAATCGCCGACATTTACGAGCTTACGGCGCAGGATTTAGCAAGCCTTGAGGGCTTTAAAGATAAAAAGATCGCAAATCTGCTCGGCGCCATCGAGGCTAGCCGCACGCCCGCTTTGCACAGCTTTATAGCAAGCCTTGGCATCGAGCATATCGGCGAGGTAGCTGCCAAAAAGATAGCGCAAATTTATCCGCAAAACTGGCGCGAGCTAAGCTTTGGCGAGGTCGCCGCGATCGAAGGGTTCGGCGAGGCGATGGCGGAGAGTTATGCGGAGTTTATGCAGGTAAACAGGCAAAATTTGGACGAAATTTTGCGTTTCGTTAGCCCGCAAGCGCAGAGTTTTGAGACAAAACAAAGTGCGATAAGCGGCAAAACGTTTGTGATAACGGGCACGCTTAGCAAGAGCAGGGATGAATTTAAGGCTATTTTGGAAGTAAACGGCGCAAAAGTAAGCGGCTCAGTGAGTAAGAAAACGGACTTCGTACTTTACGGCGAGGAGTCGGGCAGCAAGCTAGATAAAGCGCGCGAGCTAGGCGTCGCGACGATAACGGAAGACGAGCTAAGGCGGATGATTGAGATTTGATCTATTTGTCGCAAGCAGCCTAAATATCAGTCGAAACAAAGCCGCCGAGCTCATAAAAAACGGCAAAATTTTGCTTAACGGCAAAATTTGCTCTAAGCCCAGCTTTGAGGTTGGCGAATTTGATAAATTTGACGGTACGGACGGGCTAAATTTAGATGAGGCTACGGGCGTAAATTTGAAAGTTGGCAAAAATAGCACGGCAGCGGAAACTAAAAATTTACGTGACGCAAATTTAGCGAACGACTCCGAGGTTGCGTACGAAAAAGCTTGTAACGGCGAGCAAAATTTAAACTCAAACGGCGCAAAAATCGAGCTCGTCGGCGAAATCTACGTCGGACGCGGTGCGCTAAAGTTAAAAAGCTTTTTGGCGGCTTATCCGCTTGAGGTGCGGGGCAAAAACGCCCTAGACGTTGGATCGAGCACGGGCGGTTTCGTGCAAATTTTGCTGCAAAACGGCGTAAAAAGCGTTACGGCGCTAGATGTGGGTAGCTCTCAGTTAGATGAAAGCCTGCGAGCCGATTCGCGCGTGATAGTGGCCGAAAATACCGATGTGCGCGAGTTTGCGACAGGGTTTCAAAGCCAGGTCTCAGACGGTAAATTTGACGGCTCAAAGCAAAATTTAAAAACCCAAATCGAGCCGAATTTTAATCCCGGTAAATCAAATTTTGCCGAGCAAGACGGATTTTTGGGCGAGCCAAGCAAAGACGCTCTTGCATCCTCAAATTTAATGCAGATTGGCGCTAAGACGGACGAGGCAAATTGGGCCTGCGTAAATTTAGTGCCGAAAATCCAAGATGCCGAGCTTAACTCTCGCGTGGCCAAAAACGTCGCGCCAAAATTTGATCTCATCACCTGCGACGTGAGCTTCATCTCGCTTAAAGAAATTTTGCCCTCTATTGACGCGCTAGCCGGCGAAAACTGCGACATTATCCTGCTTTTTAAGCCGCAGTTTGAGGTCGGCAGGAACGCCAAGCGAAATAAAAAAGGCGTCGTAACGGACGCGAAAGCCGTGCGCGAGGCGAGGGCAAAATTTGAGCTTGCGGCGGCAAATTTAGGCTGGATAATGCGCCAAACGCTCGAATGCGAGGTAAAAGGAAAGGAAGGAAATGCCGAATTTTTCTACGCTTTTAACAAAAGATAATATCACGGCCGTGGCGATCGGGCACTTTGACGGCGTGCATCGCGGCCACAAGGAGCTTTTAAAGCACCTTGGCGTTTACGGCGGGCTGGTCGTGATCGATAAAAACAAGGCCAACATCACGCCCGGCCTAAAGCGCGCCGAATATTCTCGCTATCCGTGCTTTTTGTATGATTTTAACGAGATCAAGGGGCTTAGCGGCGAGGAGTTTATCGCGCTTTTGAAGCGGGATTTTAAAAATCTGCAAAAAATCGTCGTCGG
>CAUQJW010000028.1:0-14171 GCA_963518485.1 uncultured Campylobacter sp. | reverse complement strand
GCGGTATCTGCGTGGCTGCGTGCGGTACGGCTATCATGAGGCCTGATTTTATCGGTGCGGTCGGACTTAACCGCGTAGCTAGATTTAAAATCGACGCGCTCGATAAACGAACCGACGAGGACTTTTACGAGCTTATCGGCGACGATGACGGCGTGTTTGGCTGTATGACGCTGCTAGGCTGCGAGGATAACTGCCCTAAACACCTCCCGCTACAAAGCAGGATCGCGTATATGCGCAGAAAGATGGCTGCGGTCAAATAAATTTTTATCCGTCCGCTATTTTAGGCGGACGGTCTTTAAACTTCGCTTCAAAAGATAAAAGCAAATTAATTTACATTACGTTTCGTTCTTTTAGTAAAATAAAAAGTTTAATCGTAGACAAGAAAAAGCTCATTATGGCGGGTCCCAAGATAATCCCCCAAAAACCGAACGTAGTAATTCCGGCGATCATTGCGAAAAATATAATCATTTCGTTGATTTTGGTAGGAAATTTTACGAGTTTGCTGTTTATAAATTTAATTACCAGCGGTTTTAAAAACGTATCTGCTACTATGGAAATTACGATAACGGTATAAACTGCTATCGTTACGGCCGCTGCGGTATTACCGGCGGCAAATTCGTGTAAACTAATAGGCCCCCACGCTAATAGCCCGCCTACTACCGGGATGAGCGACGCAAATGCGAACAAGATACCGGTTAAAAATCCGTCGTATCCGTAAAATTTCGTTATAAACGCAAATAAAATACCTTGTAAAATAGCATTTATAACTATGGAATAGAGTACGACGCTCATTACGTTGGCTACTTCGCTTAGTATAAATTCGCTCTCGTCTTTTTCCATCGGCAAAAGAGATTTTAGATAATCTACCAGCTCGTTGCCGTATAATATCGCAAAAAAGAAAAACACCACGATAAATGCGACGTCTATCATAAATTTAGCGCTCAATTTTCCTATGCCCGCCAAATAAGACAGCGCGTCTTTTGAAAATGCGGCTATATCGATATCTGAGATAAATTCTTTAAATTTAGGCTCCAAAAAAGCGATTGCGCTAGGAAGCTCAAAGTCGTAATTTTTAACGTAATCGATCGTTTTAGTTACGGTTTCTAGGTTGAAATTAGTGCTGTATTTGGCAAGCTCGATAATAGCGTAGGTTAGCGGTGCGATGAGAGTTAAAAAAAGTATCGCCGTAGTTATTCCCGCAGATAGCGTTTTACGGTTTTTGCTTAAGCGTAAAAGCTTTCCGTTTACGTTAGACATAGCGACTGCTAATAGGGCGGCTATAAAAAAATTTAACAAAAACGGTTTAAAGAGATAAACCACTAAAGCTAGCGCAAAAAATACGAAAGCCGCGAAAAATATTCTATTATTCATTCGTTTTCCTTTGTGACGGCTTATTATATCAGATTTTGCTCGGTTTAGCGGACGGACGATTGCCTTCGCGCTATGCTTTACTAGAGAAAGTATATTTTAAATATATTTAAGCGATTTTAATGGGGGGGGGATAGAATGCCCTTACATTTCATTTAAAGGGGATTTATGAGCGGTTTTTATCCGTTTGACGTTAAGCCCGAAACGTTTTACGAAAAGGGCGATTTTGAGGTCGTTTACGGTTTTAGCGCGGATAACGGCGGATGGCGCGTAGGTATGAGGTGGCTTCGCTCGCACGGTAGCGGTAGCGGCTATCCGGTTACCAGAGGCGGCGAGCCTTGCTATTTTTTGATTTCCGAGGAGTTAGCCGCCGAGTTTTTAGAAATTTTACCGAGTATTAGCGAGCTTAAAGACGGACAAAGAAAAGAGGCTATCAAAAAACTAAAAGGAGAGGATAAATGAAAAGATTGAGCTTGATTTTGATCGCGGCGCTTAGATAGGCTGCGGTAACGCAGAGAAGGACGAGGGCGGAAAGGGTGAAGACGGTGCAAGCCGAGACAAGACGGAGAAGGCCGCTAGCGAGAAAGCGCCGTTTGAGGTTGAAGTTGGAAAAAGTGCAATAGTTATAACTTCTTTGGAAGATGGATTAGTAATATCCAAGATAGTTGCAAACAGAGGAAATTGTTTATCATTTTGGTCAATGGATTATATGGATAGCAATGGGTTTATGTTTGAGTTTAAATTTAAAGCTGGTAAAAATGGAAATATGGTGTCAGTAAGTAAAAGAGATAACAGCTGGAGGCTAATAGAAGAACTTACTATTGAAGACTTCTATACTAAATACGGCAAAGATAAGGCATTGAGGCTGGATTTTGGCAGCAGGACAACGATATTAACATCCTGCAATCCTGTGCTAGAAGTTCAGATAGATACAAATAAAGGCGCTTGGACTTTTAGTTTTAGATAAAATTTCAAATTTCGGCGCTTTGATTTGCCCTCGCGCCGAAAATTTCTTAAAATTTCTTAAAATTTTAAAATCGAGCCTAAACTCTTTCAAATTTCCGCATCACTCCTCAAACAGTCCTTTTTGCGTATCCCCGTCAAATTTTAGCTTAAACGCCTCGTAGGCTTTGGCGCTAGCTAGCCTGCCTTTGGCGGTGCGCTCGATGTAGCCGTTAGCGAGCAAGTAGGGCTCGATCACGTCCTCGACCGTGCCCTCGTCCTCGCTTAGAGCCGCTGCGATCGTGCTTAGCCCCATCGGGCGACGTTTGGCGGCGAGCAGGATTTCTAGGTACTTGATATCCATCTCGTCAAAGCCGATATCGTTTACGCCAAGCGCATCCAGAGCCTCTTTGGCGCGAGGTTGCGAGATGATCGCTTCGTCATTTACCTCGGCGAAGTCCCTTATGCGCTTTAGCAGTCGTAGCGCAATCCTAGGCGTAGCGCGCGAGCGAGCGGCGACCTCGAGAGCGGCGGCTTTTTCGCACTCTTTGCCAAGCTTTACCGAGGCGATCTGCACGATACGAGCCAGCTCTTCTCTGGTGTAAAACTGCAGCCTAAAATCCATCCCAAAGCGATCCCGCAGAGGCGCTGAAATCATACCCGCGCGCGTCGTGGCCCCGATGAGCGTAAATTTAGGCAGGTCGATCTTGATGGTCTGCGCCGCAGGCCCGGAGCCGATGATGATATCTAGGCGAAAGTCCTCCATCGCCGGATACAGCACCTCCTCGATCGCGGGACTTAGGCGGTGTATCTCGTCGATAAATAGCACGTCGCCCTCTTGGAGGTTGGTTAGCACCGCTGCTAGATCGCCGCTTTTTTCTATCATGGGCGCGGCCGTCATCTTAATGTTCACGCCCATTTCGTTTGCGATGATGTGCGCCAGCGTCGTCTTACCAAGGCCCGGAGGCCCGTAGAAAAGCACGTGATCTAGGCACTCGCCGCGCTTTTTGGCGGCTTTTATAAATACGCCTAAATTTTGCTTGATTTTTTCCTGTCCGATGTACTCCTCAAAACGCGTAGGGCGCAGCGACACCTCAAAATCGTTTTCAAAGCTTATTTTTTCTATTTCGACTATTCTATCCATTTTTACTCTTCGTACTCAAATTCGGCGCTTGGAAATTTTCGCATTTTTACTTCGTTTGCATAAATCTGCACCGCCTCGCGTACCAATTTCGCGCCCTCTAAGTAGCGTTTGGCGAATTTGGGCCGAAAATCCTCAAGGAAACCCAGCATATCGCTCCAAACAAGTACCTGTCCGTCTACCTCCGCGCCCGCGCCGATACCGATGATAGGTATTTGTACGCTCCTTGCTATCTTTGCGGCGACGCTGCTAACCGTACCTTCAATCACTGCCGAAAACGCTCCCGCCTGCTCGATGGCTAGCGCGTCTTGGACCAAATTTTCGGCGTCCTCTCCGCGTCCTTTTATCTTATAGCCGCCTTCAAAGCGCACTTGTTGCGGCCTAAGACCGACGTGCCCCATTACGGCGATGCCTTCGGAGGTTAGGCGAGCTATGGTAGGCGCGATGCGCTCGCCGCCTTCGAGTTTTACGGCGTCTGCGCCGGCTTTTATAAATTTAGCCGCGTTTTTTAGGGCGGAGTGTTCGTTAAAATAGCTGCCAAAGGGCATGTCGGCGACTAAAAGCGCTCTTTTTAGTCCCGCTCGAACGGCTTTTACGTGATATTTCATCGCTTCTACGCTTAAATTTAGCGTGTCTTTTTGGGCGTTAAAGCTCATATTTAGGCTGTCGCCCACTAAAATAATGTCCGCATAATCGTCGAAAAGCCGTGCAAAAAGAGCGTCGTAGGCGGTTAGCATAACTATGGGTTCTATATTTTTTTTATTTAGTATAGTATTAACGTTTATTTTATTTTTATTAAAATTCATAAAATCTCCTGAATTTTTAAACAAACATTTAAATTTTATCAAAAAAATGCTACAATCGGGCTGAATATTTTAAGGAAAATAAATGGGAATCTTAAAGAAACTTGAAATAGACTACTCCTATGATATCGTAGAGGAATTTTTATCGCATTATTCTTTAATGTGCGACCTTATGGAACCCCTTATTATCGGACTCGGAAAAAAAGATAAATTTAAAAATAATATTTTGGAACTTGCAAGAATCTTTCATAATATAAAATCGGCCGCCGGTTTTATGCATTTAGATCCGATTTTGAAATTAACCACTTTAAGCGAAGAAGTAGTCTCGGAGGCTAAAGAGATCGACGGACCCGCGACGGATGATTTTATAGATTGGCTTTTGGTGGTAAACGATCAATTTTTAAAATATCGCGACGACGTGGAAAAAGACGCTGAATTCTTCGGTATTTTAAATCCAGCTATAGTTAAAATTCCACCAGAGTTGGCGATTTGACAAAAAAATAAAAAAGTAGTAAAATCGCCGTCCCAATATACGGGAGCGACTTGGCTTCGACAGGAGCAGAGCGGTCACGGCGGCACGTCGCTTTGAGCAAAGCGTAAAAAGCTCAAATAAATTTAAACGCAAACAACGTTAACTACGCTCCTGCTTACGCTAAAGCTGCGTAAGTTCAGTTGAGCCTCGCCTAGTCCGATACTAGCTAAGATAACGACGAGTAACCCCAGCTAGCGTAGGTTGGCGGCCTGACGAGCTGCTAGCCGAAATCTTGTCTTAGTCTAAAATAAGGTTTTGGAAAGTGAGCCCTTTTAGATGAAAATTTCACTTTTGCTAAGCGTGTAGAGGCTGCGATCGGTTTGTTTTTGGACAGGGGTTCGATCCCCCTCGCTTCCACCAATTTTATTTTTAAAAATATTTCTCTGATATGTTACGATTTTACACATTTTGATTTGCTACGTTATCAATACTTAATAAAGTTGAAATTATATTAGATTACATTTAAATTCTAAAATGTATATAAATATATTTTTCGAAAAGAATAATGTCTGCATTATAAAAACGTCTAAAATAGAGTATTTCTGTCCTATTTTTATTTTAAAATATATGCAAAAATTTATCAAGTTAAACTAAGTTTCTATTGGATACCATCGGTTAGATTTTAAGAATTATCTTAAAAAATAACTAGGAGAAAACACAATGGATCGACGAGATTTTATAAAAAGCGCCGCCGCAACCGCTGCGTGCGCGAGCGCCGGTATAGCGCTTCCTTCAAGCCTTAGCGCTGCGGGTAACGAGGCGGAAAAGGGCTGGCGCTGGGATAAGGCGGCATGTAGGTTTTGCGGAACGGGCTGCGGTATAATGATCGCAACCAAAGAGGGCAAAATCGTAGCCGTCAAAGGCGACCCGGAAGCGCCCGTAAACCGCGGCTTAAACTGCATCAAGGGTTATTTTAACGCTAAAATCATGTACGGCGCCGACCGTATCACTCAGCCTCTTCTTCGCGTAAACGAAAAAGGCGAATTTGATAAAAAAGGCAAATTTAAGCCTATTAGCTGGGAAAAAGCCTTTGACATCATGGCTGAAAAATATAAAGAAACCATGGCTAAAAACGGCGTGCATTCAGCCTGCGTTTTCGGCTCGGGTCAATACACTATTTTAGAGGGTTATGCAGCCGTCAAACTATGGAAAGCGGGCATCAGAAGCAACTCCATAGACCCGAATGCTCGCCACTGTATGGCGTCTGCGGTCGTCGGATTTATGCAGACTTTCGGTATCGACGAGCCTGCGGGCTGCTACGACGACATAGAGCTAACCGATACTATCGTGGCTTGGGGCGCTAATATGGCCGAGATGCACCCGATACTTTGGGCGCGCGTAAGCGATAAAAAGCTAAGCAATCCCGAGCGCGTAAAGGTAGTAAATTTAAGCACGTATTCGACTAGAACGTCAAATATCGCCGATTCCGAGATTATTTTCGCTCCTTCAAGCGACGTCGCTATCTGGAACTACATCGCTCACGAGATCGTTTATAATCATCCCGAAGCCATCGACTGGGACTACGTAAATAGCCACTGCGTATTTGCGACGGGACCTGCCGATATCGGTTATGGGCTTAGAAATAATCCAAATCATCCTAACTACTCAAACGAAAAAGACGTCGTAGAGACGGAACTTCATAAGAAACTAAGCAAAAACGAGGGCGTGACTCTGGGCTATCTAGGCTATAAAGAGGGTGACGTGATGGAAAATAAAAATACGGCTACCGCGGGCAAACACTGGCAAATCACGTTTGAGGAATTTAAAGAAGCTCTTAAGCCTTATACGCTTGATTTCTCAGCTCCGCTAATAAAAGGCGATCCGAACGAGGATATGGAAGAATTTAAGAAAAAACTAAAGCAACTAGCCGACTGGTACATCGAAAAAGGCAGAAAAGTAGTGAGCTTTTGGACGATGGGCTTTAACCAGCACCAACGCGGCACTTGGGTAAACGAGCAAGCCTATATGGTGCATATGCTACTTGGCAAACAAGCAAAACCGGGCGAGGGCGCTTTCTCGCTAACCGGACAACCAAGCGCGTGCGGAACGGCGCGCGAGGTCGGTACTTTCGTTCACCGCTTGCCTGCGGATATGGTCGTAGATAACGCCGAACACCGCGAAATAAGCGAGAAAATTTGGAAACTGCCTAAAAATACGCTAAATCCGAAAGTCGCCTCCCACTACGTAAAAATGATGCGCGATATGGAAGACGGAAAGATGAAATGGGCGTGGGTGCAGGTAAATAACCCGTGGCAAAATACCGCAAACGCAAACCACTGGATAAAAGCCGCTCGCGAGATGGATAACTTTATCATCGTTTCAGATCCGTATCCTGGCATCTCGGCTAAGGTTGCCGACCTGATCCTACCTACTGCGATGATTTACGAAAAATGGGGCGCGTACGGTAATGCTGAGCGCCGAACGCAGCACTGGAGACAACAAGTCCTTCCGGTAGGCGAAGCGATGAGCGACACGTGGCAAATGCTGGAATTTGCTAAGCGCTTTAAGCTAAAAGAGGTTTGGGGCGAACAAAAAGTGGACGATAAGCTAACGCTTCCAAGCGTGCTAGACGAGGCAAAAGCCATGGGTTATAGCGAAGAAGATACGCTATTTGACGTGCTTTTCGCAAACGAAGAGGCTAAGAGCTATCCTGCAAAAGACGCTATAATGGAAGATTTCGATAACTCCGAAGTTTTCGGCGATAGCAGAAAAATCGTCGGCTCAGACGGAAAGGTATTTGAGGGATACGGATTTTTCATCCAAAAATACCTTTGGGAAGACTACCGCAAATTTGGCTCCGGTCACGGACACGATCTAGCCGACTTTGATACTTATCACAAAGTGCGCGGACTAAGGTGGCCCGTCGTAGACGGTAAAGAAACTCAGTGGAGATTTAACGCCAAATACGATCCGTATGCCAAAAAATATGCCGAAGACGGCAAGCAGTTTGCATTCTACGGAAATAAAAAAGCCAAGTTGCAAAAAGGCGATCTAGCAAAAGTAACTAGCGGCGACGAGAAATTTTCTATCGCTAATAGGGCTAAAATTTTCTTCCGCCCTTATATGGATCCGTGCGAGATGCCTGATACTACGTATCCTTTCTGGCTATGTACGGGCCGCGTCTTGGAGCACTGGCACACAGGCACTATGACTATGCGCGTTCCTGAGCTTTACCGTGCTGTTCCAGAGGCGCTTTGCTATATGCACGAGGGCGATGCGCAAAAGCTAAATTTACAACATAACGACGTAGTTTGGGTTGAGTCTCGCCGCGGCAAGGTAAAAGCAAGAATTGATCTTCGCGGACGAAACAAAACCCCTTCGGGCCTAGTGTACGTGCCGTTTTTCGATGAAAACGTATATATCAACAAAGTCTGCTTAGATGCGACTTGCCCGATCTCAAAAGAGACCGACTATAAAAAATGTGCGGTTAAAATTTACAAGGCTTAATAATGCAAAATAGAAGAGAGGCTTTAAAATTCGGGTTAAAAGCGATTAGTTTGGTTCTCGCGGGCGGTTTCATCTGGAGTACGCAAACGACGGCTAAAGCCCAAACTCTACTCATCAGACCGCCCGGCGCGCTAAAAGAGAAAAATTTTCTTAGCGAGTGCATACGTTGCGGGCTGTGCGTAGAAGCCTGTCCTTGGGATACGCTTAAGCTTGCGGATTTAGACGACGGATTGCCTTACGGCACTCCGTTTTATACTCCGCGGAATATCCCTTGTTATATGTGTACGGATATCCCGTGCACTGTCGATTGTCCGACCGGAGCTATAGATAAGAAGCTAGTTACCGAGGATAACGGCAAGCTAAATATAAACAAAGCGCAAATGGGTATCGCGGTGCTGGATCCAAATTTTTGCATCGCTTACGAAGGACTTCGCTGCGACGCTTGCTACCGCGCCTGTCCTTTGATAGATAAAGCGTTAAGGCTTGAATACGTCCGTAACGAACGCACGCAAAAGCACGCGTTTTTTAAACCTGTCGTGGACGCCGACTACTGCACGGGCTGCGGCATGTGCGAACAAGTTTGCGTGACGCCGAAGGCTTCTATATTCGTGCTTCCGCGCGAGATAGGACTTGGCTCTAGCAACGAACAGTACGTAAAAGGCTGGGTCGAGGGCGCGGATAAAAAGCTAAAAGACGCCGAACCTAAAGAGTTTAAAACCGACGAGAAAAAGCTAAACGACTATCTAAATAGCGGAGATTTGCTATGAAATATTTGATTTTAAGAAGAATAAGTCAAATTTTGATTTTGGCTCTATTTTTTGCGAGTAACTATTACGGAGTTAAAATTTTACAAGGCAATCTTGGCTCGTCTTTGCTATTTGGGGTCGTTCCGCTTAGCGATCCGTTTGCGGTTTTGCAGCTATTTTTAGCGGGTTTTTCTATCGGTTCGACCGCCGTTTTAGGAGCGGGGATAATACTAGCTTTTTACGCTTTTATCGCCCCTAGAGCCTTTTGTAGCTGGATTTGCCCCGTAAATATCATCACCGAAACGGCTCGCTGGTTTAGGGTAAAGCTAGGTTACGACAAAGATAAAAAATTCGTAAATTTTACTAGAGACGCGAGATATTATATCCTCGCGTTTACGCTTTTTCTATCGTTAGTTACGGGCGCGCCTGCATTTGAAGGCGTTAGTTACATAGGTATCGTGCAGCGCGGCATTATCTACGGCGGTACGCTCTGGCTATTCGTGGCGTTTGGATTATTTGCGATAGACGCATTTTTGGGCGATAGACTCGTTTGTTCAAAGCTCTGCCCTCTGGGTGCTTTTTACGCGGTCGTCGGCAAATTTTCGCTTTTACGCATAGAACATAATGCGGGCAATTGCACCAACTGCATGAAATGTAAGCTTATTTGCCCCGAAAATCAAGTGCTGGGCATTATCGGCAAGCAAAGCGGATTTATAAAATCTAGCGAGTGCATTAGCTGCGGACGCTGTATCGACGTTTGCGGCGACGATGCGTTAAAATTTAATATAAGAAATTTAAGGAGAAAAAATGAAAGCTTATAAGCTTATTTTAGGCGCCGTTTGCGCCGCCGCATTATTTATAGGTTGTAACAACCCGAGCGTCGGCGGCAAAAATAGCGACGACGTTAATACTTTAAGGGGAAGCGAAGTTGCCGACGAGAACGTAACTTTAGCAGATATCAACTGGACTAGCCCGATGCCCGGAGAATCTACTAGATACGATCGTTCGTTTGAAAACGCTCCGCCGCTAATCCCTCACGATATTTCCGATTTAATCCCGATCACCAAAGACAACAATATGTGCGTGAGCTGTCATATGCCCGAGGTCGCCGAGAGCGTGGGCGCTACGCCGATCCCTAAATCGCACCTTTACAGTATAAGATTTAATAAAGATAAAGGCGGCGAACTAAGTCAAGATCGCTATAACTGCACCACTTGCCATGTTCCTCAAGCGAACGTTAAACCGCGCGTGAAAAATAACTTCAAGCCCGACTTTAGTCGCCAAAAAGACTCTCAGCATCGCTCAAACCTCCTTGACGTGCTAAACGAGGGCGTCAGATAATGACGGCGGATACTTCGAGGCGTAAAATTTTTTCTAAAATTTTGGGCGGTAAATCCGCTCAAAATTTCATTGCACCGCCTTATTTTTGCGGCGAATTTGATTGTGCGGGCTGCGACGCGCCTTGCGTTAGCGCCTGTGAAAAAGAGCTTTTAAGCTTTGAAAACGAGAGAGTAAATTTTAAATTTAAATCCTTTGGCTGCGATTTTTGCGAAAAATGCGCGCTAGTTTGCGAGGATGCGGGACGAGAGGTTTTAAATTTAAAATTTTCTTCGAAAATCCAAGCTAAATTTTCCATCGACGTAAGTGTCTGCCTTGCTTGGAACGGCACGATTTGCTGCAGTTGTCAAGATATTTGCAAATTTAGGGCGATTGACTTTTTCGGAGTTTTTCGCCCGATTATAAATCAAAAATGCGTCGGCTGCGCGCAGTGTATGGAGGTTTGCTTCGTGAATTCTATCAAAATGGAGGCATTATGAAAAAAGTTATTTTATTTTTTACGGCTTTTTTTTGTTTAAATTTTACGAATTTATCGGCCATGCCGCTTGAAATCTCGCAGCCAGATAAATTGATAAAAGCGGGCGCAAACGTTATAAGCTCGAATTTGATAGATGAAATTTTATATCTAGGTACGGACGGCGGCGAGCTTGATATTTACGACATAAAAGCGGGCGAATTTTTAGAACCGATTAAATTTCGTACGGTAAAAACGCATTTTAGCGACGCGGAACCGGCTAAAATTTTTAGCATCGATCGCCTAGGCGACGCGCTTTTGGTTTTAGCCGAGATGGATTATAACGAGAGGTATTTATACGTTTTTAAAAAAGAAGGCGCCGGTTGGAGCGAGGCTAGCAATATGCGTTTAGAAAATAAATCCGCCAAAAAAGCCTTTTTTATCGACGCTAAAACCGCCGTCGTATCGGATTTCGGCAATGAAATTTATCTCATCGACCTAGATAGCAAAAAGGCCGTCTTTAAACATAAATTTTCAATCGCTCTCTACGTGGATTTTGAAATAAACGAAACCCGCGATAAAATCGCCATCGGAGCCGAAAGCGGCGTGATTTATATCTATAATCTAAAAACGCGCCAGACGGAGCAGACGCTAAATTTCTTTAAAGACAATATGTACGACATCGACTATAAAAACGGCGTCGTTTCGGTCGGGAGTATCGACAAGCAAGCCGGCGTTTATAACGGCGAGACGAGTTATTTTAAGGCGGATTTTATCGTTTATGCGACCGCGCTTAGCCCCAGCGGCAAAAGTCTAGCGTTTATGAACGGCGAGCAAAGCGACGTGTCCGTTTACGACGTAGCGAGCAAGAAAAAACTCGCTACCGTAAAAACGGGGCAGCAAATTTTAAACGGACTTTATCTCTCAAACGGAGGCAGGCTAATTAGCGTCGCATACGAAAAAGAAGTTAAATTTTGGAGCGTAAAATGAATATATCAAGCCTGGTCGTCTATAAAAAAGAGGACGCAAGCGAGCAAGAAATAATCTCGCAAATAGAGCGAGTAAAGGGCTGCGAGGTCGCCGCCGCGCAGGAAGGCAAGATCGTGGTCGTGATGAGCGTGGAAAATTTAGACGAGGAGATAAACCGCTTTAAGACGCTTGAAAGACTTGAGGGCGTTAGCGGCGCGGCAATGATTTACAGCTATCAAGAAGACCTCGCCGCCGATATAGAAAGTGTTAAAAAAAGCGGCAAGATAAGCGATATACTGCTCGATGAAAACATCGACGCGAAGGATATCGTCTATAACGGTCACGTCGGCGATAGGGTAAAATAAATTTGCCCCTTAACTTTATTCTAATTTTGACGATATATAATACGGAATAAATTTAAAGGATAAAAAATGCAAAACGCGATAAGCTCTCATATAGCAGCAAATACCGGCAATATGCACTTTACGCACAAAAACGGTTTAAACTCGAATCAAAACGGTATTTTACAAAAAGAGGGCGTAAATAACGCTCAAAACGCGGAAAAGATGAAAGAGGCGTATTCTAAGATCGATGCTAAAGAGCTAACGAACGGCTACTTGGCGTTTTATCAAAATCAAAGCGCGCAAAATTCAAGTTTCAACTTCGAAGCCCAGTTTTCCGCGTTTAGTTTTTCTAATTTAACCGGCGCTTTTTCAAATAGCTCCAAAACCGCAAACGAAATTTCAAACATACTTTCCGGAATCGACTTTAAATCCGTCGGCTACGAGGGTAAGCCTATAAACGAACTTAGCCGAGAAGAAGCTAGCGATCTAGTTAGCGAGAACGGATTTTTCGGTATCGCAAATACCGCGGATAGGATGTCTGGATTCGTTATAAACGGAGCCGACGATGATTTAGAGAAGCTAAAAGCCGGCCGCGAAGGTATGGCGCGAGGTTACGAAGCGGCTAAAAAAGCTTGGGGCGGCGAACTACCGGAAATCTCACAAAAAACTATGCAAAAGGCTTTAGAAAGCGTAGATAAACGTATAGCCCAGCTCGGCGGCAACGTCTTAAATGTCCAAGCTTAAATTTGTCGTTTTGGCTTTTACCGCATTTTTATTTAGCGGTTGCGCCGATTTTATCTTTTGGGATTCGCCCGCTAGAAAAACCGTCGTAAAAAAGCCCAAGCCCGCTCCGGTCCAGCTTCCCAGCGGTTCTATTAGAGGCGTTATAAAAAACGTATCGTATCAAGATAGCGGCTACTGCTATGAGATTTTGGCTTTGGATGCGGCTAACGGCAAGCTTCCTAGCGGAATTTACTGCGCGGATAAATTTTATCATAACGTCGGCGATACGGTGTATGCGGGCGTTAAAAACGGCAAAATCGCTTCTATGTTACTTATCGATTCGCGAAATTTAAAATCGTCTCAATCTAATAAATCCGATAAAACAAATATCGTAAAAATCGATAAAAAGCGCGATCTAGGCAAAAAATCGTCGATCGATATACCTAAATCTCAAAATATCAGTTTTGATTAGCCGTCGATTTACCGAAATATTTTATAATTCTCTCAAGCAATCAAAGTTAAAACTCCTTTTCTTAAGGGGCGAAAGCCCCTTTTTAAATTTAATATATATTCATTCATTTAAGTTTATTAGCTATATTTTAATATCTAGTCTCAAAAATTTATATTTTTATCTCGTATAATACGAATAGATATGAAATTTACAATGCACAATAAATGTTAAGCGTATAAATTATTTTTTTTAGTAAAATTATTTCGCTAATTTTTAAAAAGGAGAGTATTATGAAATTTTTTAAAGTTTCATTAGCTACAGTTGTCGCACTAAGCGCCTTTTCTAGTATAGCTAGCGCTACGCCGCTTGAAGAAGCTATTAAAAACGTGGATTTATCCGGTTTTGCTAGATATAGATATACTAGCGATAAAATAACGAGTCGGTCTACGGGTGCAAATCATAGATTTCATATAGAAGCGGCGTTTAAATCGGCTTTAGACGATAATTTCTTCGGCGTTTTGAGGTTAAGATACGACGCTACCGACCACTCCGGTTCTTCATCGACTAACAACGGAAATCCGGCAAACGATAGGGTCGATACTACTACCGGTTTCGGCGTTAAAGAGATTTATTTGGGGTATAAGGTAGGTCAGACTACCGTTACCGCCGGTAAACAACTAATCGGAACTTATTTTGACGAAGATCTAGCGGCTACCGGCTTCAAAGTGACTAATTCGGATATATCCGGACTCACTTTGGCTGCATTAGCCTTTGATGCCATGGAGTATAATGACGGCACGAACACAAGCAATAAAAACGGTAAGGACTTCGACGGTAAGTTAGGCACTCTTCTCGCCGCTACTAAAGGAAGTAAAAACATATACGCTTTAGCGGCTATCGGCGGCTACGATCC
>CAUQJW010000027.1:0-14424 GCA_963518485.1 uncultured Campylobacter sp. | reverse complement strand
GTTGCAAGCGTGTTGATTTCGTTTTGCGCATTGAGTTTTTTATACGCTTTTACCGGTAAAGAGCTATTTTTAAACGCGCAAATTCATTTAAACGTAGCGGCGATTATCGTAGTTACTTTTAGGGTTAGCATCGTTGCCGCAAGGGAGGCGCTCAAGCTAGAAGAGGGTATGGACGAGGCGGTTTTCGCCCCTAGTTTCGTGTATAAAAATTTGGCCCTAACGGCGCTTTTCGTGCTAATCGCGGCATTTTTATTAGAAGCGTCTAACGAGATTATAGGTTTTATCGCTTTAGGATGCGGATTTATTATGCTGGCTCGCCTTAGCGAGTGGCACAGCGTTTGTTTGCTTAAGCGCCACTACATCGCGTTTTATTATATTATTAGCCTTTTTTCCGGCGCGGGATACGTGTGGTTGGGCGCTAGTGAGCTTTTGGGTTTAGCTCAAAGCTCTAACGCCTTGCATTTAATAGCAACCGGCGTAATTATGGGCGTAATTATGCTTATTTTTAATATCGCCGGACTTCGTCATAGCGGACAGGAACTCGTATTTTTGCGTCTTTCTAGGCTGGGATTTGTTTTGCTTTTTGCCGCTGCCGTTTCGCGCTCGATACTAGCGATGTTTTGGGATAATTTTTATATCCTCGTTCCGTCGCTTTTGCTTGCGCTATCTTTCGTATTTTGGGCGATAAATTTTTACGTAATTTTTAGAGATAACGAGTTTAGCGACGACCCGGAGTAAAGTTTAAAATTTGAAATATTTTAAGAAAATAATTATCTTTTTTGATGTAATATAGTGATTTTAAATATCAACTCTAAGGAGAAGGAAATGAAGAAGGCGCTATTTAGTTCTTTAGTCGCTTCGCTTTTGGCAAGCGCGGCTTTTGCTTACGGCGTGGACGGTAATCCCGAGGTAAGTTTCACCGGCTACAAGCTAGCCAACAGAACCGCCGTAGTAGGTAGTTTTAAGGAGGTCGGCTTCAAAAGCGTAGAAAATGCGAATTTTACGGATTTTCTAAAAAGTTTTGAATTCAGCATAGATCCTAAAAACATCAACACGAAGCTTCCCGATCGCGACAAACGTATCGGTATAATCTTTGACGGTAACGTAATTTCAGCTAAAATAGTATCAGCTAGCGGCGACGACAAGGCTGGCGAAATAGAAGTCGAAGTAAGCGTAAAAGGAAACTCTAAAGCCTACAAAACGCAGTACACGGTTGAGAGCGGTAAGCTAAAGGCTAAAATAGGCATTGATCTGTTGGCCGATTTCAAGCTAGACGAGACTTTTGCAAAATTCGCTACCGCTTCTAAGGCGTTTCACGGCGGCAAAAGCTATCCCGACGTAGAAATCTCGCTAGAAGCTAAAATAAAATAACTTTCAAATTCGGTGCGAACGAGTTAGCTTGCGCCGAATTTGCCTCTTTATCCTCGTTTTTTATTCCATAATGCCGAAAAATCGATAACTTAAGATATAATGAGCTTTAAAATTTAATTTAAGGCGAAAAATGACGACTAAAGAAAATAAAAAAGGCGCGGTAAGCGCGCTATTTTTGGCTATTGCGCTGTTTGCGGCGGGGTGCGCGGGATATTTTTATTACGGCATAGGCGGGACGGGCGTTTTTACGATGGTCGTTGCCGTGATCTGCGCCGTTTTTTGCGTGAAAAAGATATTTCAAGTTAGCTTTCTAAGTATCGATAACGACGGATTTTTAGTGCAAAAGGGCGGCAAAAACGCCAAATTTTACTTTAAAGATATCGAAGAAATCGGCATCCGCGAGATAGACGCCAAGCGCAAAATTAGCGTTTTAAACGTTAAATTTAAAAAAGGCGGGCTAGACCGCGAGGCAGCTAATGGTCTTATGCAGCCTATCGGTGACGATGACGCCGTGATATACGATAAATACGAGCTCTCAAAGCACGAGGTTTTTAAAATTTTAAAGCAGAAATTTGAAGCGCTAAACGCACAAAAAAGCGAAAATAAGAAAAAGTAAAATTTGACTAAGTAGCTGGCGTCAAATTTGATTTTTGGCTTTGGCGACCGAAAATTTGCGAATTTGATCAAAAATTTGAGTCAAATTCGCAAGGCTTGAATTACTTATTAAAATACTCTGCGAGCGCTTAATTAAAAAACAGCGCTATTATCCAAGACATCACTTGTGGCGTGCCCGCAGAAAACGTCCGCGAGCATCATGCAAAAAAATAGCAAAAAGCAAGGATGCCGCTACTGTATTGAAGAGCCGATAAGGGCGGCGGTATTCGAGTATGAGGCGATTTTTGGGAGCGCTAGTTGTGTAACAAAAAGTCGCTAAACTTTATTGATATGAACCTCAAATTCCCTTTAATCCAAATAAATTATATCGGTTGTCTTGAAACGACTTGCCCAATTTTCTATAGTTTTTGGAATTTTGTTTTTGTATCTTTGCTCCGTTGTAAAATAATATATTTTATCTACATCACAAAAAGCACCCCAAATTTCTTTATTATCATTTAACATTAAAATCGCAGCATATTCATTATAAAATCCTGGAGCAAATGCATCAATTATAGTTGCTTTAAAGTCATCAAGATTATCAATGTACGCACTGCTACTACCAAAGCATTTTAGAAAATCTTTCCATTTGGATTCTGGACTATAATTTTCTAAATCATGTTTTTTATCTTTAGTGATTAATGCATATATTTTTGATAAAACAAAATCATCTATGATGTCATCATAAAATGTAAAAATATCCTTTTGAAATTCATAAATACCGTCGAAATATGCACCTATGCCACACAAATTTTGACAGTTTATCTGCTCTATTTGAATTCCATCTTTTATTTTCACAAATTTAATTTTACTTTCGCCTTCTTCAAATATAGCTTCATTGTGTGATATAAATTTGGCATATTCATTTTCCAATATACCCAAATATGCTCCATTTTGAACTATTAAATCAAAAATAAAACCATTTTGTTTTACGTCTTTTATAAGCAAAGAGTCTGTATTGCTAAGCACAATACTACTTCGTTCCCATTTGCCCCACCATCTTTGATTAAAAACTAATCCGATTTTCTTAATAAAAAAATCCGCTATCTCTTTTGGTGTTTTGTTTTTGGCGCTTATATATGCCAAATTTCCATTAAGACCAGGCAATTCTGTATCATCAAATTTAACAGGAAGTATGTATTCTTGTTCTATTTCGTTTAGTGCTCTTACTTGAACAGATCGATATTCATGCCTAGTCCACTTTTTATTTTTATAATGCTCAGAAATAAAAACTATTGTGTATTTAGCCTTATTTTGATAGATATCTTGAAGGTATTCAAATAAATTTTTACCCCAAATTTCATCTTGTTTAAAATCATCATAAAATACTTTTACACCAAAGTTTTTGAGAAAAACAGCAACCTCTTCTACATACTCTCTATTTTCTCCAGCAAACGAGAGTGCGACATCATACTCGTATATTTTATTTTGTTTCATATTTCTCCTTTAGAGTTTATATAGTTCAAAAAATTAAATTACAAGTATATTATAAGAATCTTACTTTACTTCATACCTCTCGCCTGGCTTCATTTCGATTATCTCCCACGGCAAGCCCTGTTTATTTAGCTCGTCCATGAAAGGCTTGGCGTCGAAATTTTCCATGTTAAAGACGCCTTTCCCGCTCCAGATGCCCTTTGCGACCATCATCGAGCCGATCATCGCAGGTACGCCCGTCGTGTAGCTCACTGCCTGCGCGCCCGTCTCGGCGTAGCAAGCCTCATGGTCGCAGACGTTATAGATATAGACTTGACGCTCTTTGCCGTCTTTTAGGCCACGTATTACGCAGCCGATGTTGGTTTTACCTTTCGTGCGAGGGCCTAGCGACGCAGGATCAGGCAGCAAGGTCTTTAGAAACTGTATCGGTACGATTTTTACGCCGTTGTGTTCTACTTCATCGATGCGCAGCATGCCGACGTTTTCTAGGCATTTCATGTGAGTTAGGTAGCTCTGTCCGAAGGTCATGAAAAAGCGGATTCGCTTTAGTCCTTTGATGTTTTTTACTAAGCTTTCTAGCTCCTCGTGATAGAGCAGGTAGCTATCCTTGACGCCGACTTTGGGGTAGTCCCATTTGAACATTATCTGCATCGGCTCGGTCTCTTTCCACTCGCCGCGCTCCCAGTAGCGGCCTTTTGCACTCACTTCACGTAAATTTATCTCTGGATTGAAATTCGTCGCAAACGGATAGCCGTGATCACCCGCGTTGCAGTCTAGGATGTCGATCTCATGGATCTCGTCAAAGAGATTTTGCTGTGCATAGGCGCAAAATACGTTCGTCACGCCCGGGTCAAAGCCGCTTCCCAGTAGCGCCATAGTGTTTGCGGCTTTAAACTCGCCGTCCTTCGCCCACTGCAGCTTGTATTCAAATTTGGCGGTGTCGGGGTGCTCGTAGTTTGCGGTGTCGATGTAAGGTATGCCGGCGCGAGAGCACGCGTCCATGAGAGTTAAGTCTTGATAGGGCAGCGCCACATTTAAAAGCAAATCGGCGCCCGTTTTTTTGATGAGCGCTACTACGGCATCGGTATCGTCCGCGTCGATCTGGGCGGTGCCAATTTGCACGCCTAGGCGGTCTTTTATAAATTTAGCGATCGCGTCGCACTTGCTTTTTGTGCGGCTAGCAAGGGTGATTTTTGTAAAAACGTCCGCGTTCATCGCGCATTTTACGGTCGCGACTTGGCTCACGCCGCCCGCACCTATGATTAAGATATTTGACATTTTGGCTCCTTTAAATTTTAAATTATAATTTTATCGCTATTTCGTTTAAATTTCTATTCTTAAATTTCTCTAGCCGCAACGCTAAAATAGTTTAACCCGCCCCGTGCGTCCCTGTCGCCGACGATATAGATATACTCTTTGGCGCGCGTTAGAGCTACGTTTAGTAAATTCGGCTTTGCCGACGCCCATGCTCTTGCGCCCGCGCTAGCTCCGCCTAGGATAAAGATAACGACTTTGGCTTCTTGCCCTTGCATGGTGTGGATAGTGTTTGCCCCGATTCGTATTTTGCCTTGTTTTTGCAAGGCCGCGCTTTGCTTTACGACGTCGGTAAACGGCGTTATGATTTTTATATGTTCGCTTGCGTTTGCGCCGATTAGCGTTTTTAGCGATTCGTAAATTTGATCCGCCGCCGCCAGCTCGGCCTCGCTGCCGTTGCCGCTCCAAACGCTCGTTTTTATATCTATCCAGCAGCTTATCGCTTTGGCGAGCGAGTTTTTATTTTTACCTTTACCCCAGACCATAGCGCCGTCGTACGTCGTCTCGTTTGTGACGTTAAACATAGGATTATCGCAGCGTCTATGCACGATGAGCGGCGAGCCGACCCAGGTTTGACCGATATAAGCGCCTATTTTTTGAGTTTTATCCGCGCACGCTTGCAGCGAAGTTGTCGCTACGTTAAACTCCCTAGACGCCTCGGTATAGCCAAGCAGCACGTCGTTTAAATTTTCGGGTAGAGTTACTGCCGGTTCTAGTTGCAACGGGTTGCCTACTATTACCGCCGTTTTAGAGCGATATAGCGCGCCTACGGCGTTTGAGATATTTGCCTGACCCGACTCGTCTACTAGTAAAAGCCCGATATCGTTTTCGCCAAAATCGCTAAAAAACCGCCCAAAAGAGGCAAACGTCGAGCTAACGACGGGAACGACGAAAAATAGCGATTTTAAAATTTCCCTTATCTGCTCTTTCTTTTTAAATTTACCCAGCTCGCAAAACGCCGCCAAATTTGCGCCCAATTTCGCCTTTTGCGACCAGATAGCGGCTTTATGTAAATTTAGCGCTTTTATAAAGGCGTTTATCCTAGCCTGCGCGACGGCGGTTTTTATGCCGTTTTCCGTCATAAAAGGCGAGCTATTTTCGCGTTCCTCTTTACTCTGCTGCGCGCTTAGCGACTTTTGCGTAGAGAAATCTAGTAGAGCTAGTAGCGTATTTACGGTATTCAGCGCTTCGTTAAATTCTTTTTGCGCTAGTTTAAAATCATAGCTTTGTTTGCCGAATTTGAGTAAATTTACGAGCCCGTCGACCTTAAATTTATCGTTAAAGCTCGTTATCGCGCCTTGCGTTTTTAAAACATCGAATTCCGGGTGGTTTTGATTGATAAAAAAGTCGTTTAGGCAGTTTTCTTTAAAATCGCTTACGTTGCCGCTATTGCCTAGCGTGGCGCAGATTAGCCCCCAGGCAGGCTGCGAAATTTGGCTTTTTTGGCACTCTACTAAAGCGCCCGCCGATAGCAGCCTCGTAGCCTGAATCCTAAAATAATCAAGCTCACTCAAATACGCCTTATCTATGCTATCAAGCTTAGGCAACTCTGCACTAATGTTTTCTACGGCTTTATTATTGCACGAGGCCACGACGATCTCAAAGCCTTTTAGCTTGGGATTTAGCGGATAAAAGTCTGAGTACTGGCTACCGTCTAGCTTGATGCCGCGCTCGAAAATTTCGTCTTCTTTTAGCGTAGATAAAACCTTTGCTCGCTCCACGATCACGCCTGCAACCACGTCTTTTAAGAGCGTCGTTTTGCCCGTGCCCGGAGGCCCGTTTACGCTATAAATGCCGCCTTTTTTCTCGTTAAAAAGCTTCATTATATTATTTACCGCGATTTGTTGCGAGTAAATTAGCATATATTCGCTAGCAAACGCGCCTATCGGGTAGTTTTTGGCTTCTAGCATCGAAAAAACGATATCGAAATTCGCGCTATCTCTCATATCTACGCGCCCTATTTTTATATCGTTTTCGCCCGTTTCGTCAAAAATCGTTTGTAAATTTTTATTATTTAAGCCCTCTTTTAGAGCCAGACTAATCTCACTCAAATAAAAACTATTAAGCAAGTCGCTGCTACTTTTTACGCCGCTTTCTAGGCAGATATTTATGCGAAGATCGTCGCTTACTAGCGGCGAATTCAACTGCTTTTTAAACTCGCCGTGGATAAATTTTACCATTTCGCACAGACTTCGTTCGTTTTTGCCTAGCGCTTCTATCTGGGCTTTTATGCTATCTTTTAGAGCTTCGAAATTTTTATAATCTAAATTTTGCGGTTTGCTAAAATTTGCCGTCGCCCAAGGCGCGGTAGATAAAAATACGCTATTTAAATCAACGTTAAATCCGCTGTTTTTGCCGCATACGGGCTCTAATTTTTTAGTATCTTGCTCGCTAAAATCGGGCTCGCTAACGAGCGTGCTTAATTTAACTTTTTCCTCTTTGTTTTTGACGGACAAATCGCCCGTAAATTTTATAAAATAAGTCGTGGCTTTTTGATTTTGACTTTGGCGGAATTGGCTAGTTTGTAAATTCGGATTTTGTTTTATAATTAAGTTTGAAATCTCGTCTAGTTCGAAAATCCCGCCATAAATTTCGATGCTTAATTTCCTTTTATTTCCGCTTTTTGCAAGCTCCGAGACGCTTTTCATTTGCTTTAAATAATGCCAAAAATCATCGGTAAATTTATCCGGCGTCGTTTCGTAGGCGTTTTTATATTTACTTTGTTCTTTGTTTAGTTTTTGTAGCGTTTGCGGATTTAGATATTCGCTTAAAAGCAGATAGTGCAGAGTGTTTCGTAGCGCCACGGCCGTTTCCTTCGTATTTTTGTCGCTAAAAAACGATTTTAGCGAAGTTAATATAAATTTTCGGTTTTAACGGCTATGATGACGCGAAAATTTAGAGGAATTTCATGCGTAAAATTTTACTTTTATGCTGCCGATTTGGATATTTTGGATGAGCTGCGAGGAGGCGATAGAGCTTAGCGCCAAAGAGTTTATTGAGAGCGACTTCAATGTTACGGCTACTGCACTAGCTGGCGATCTGGCGGAGATCAGCAACAAAAGCGAGGCGCTAAAAAACTACGAAAATCACTGAAAATTTTGGACGAAATTTTAAAAACAAAGCACGGATGATGAACGCGCGAAAGCGCTAAAATATGAGATAGAAGCTAAATTAAAAGGACTTTAAATCAATTTGCGTTTTAGCAACCGATTTCGCTACGCAAATTTAATTTCTCTTTCACGTTTCAATCTAGCGCCCAAATTTCGCTTCAAGGCTTTTTAACACGTATTTTATGAGTTCAAGACCCTTTGATCGGTGCGAGATTTTTAGCTTTGTGGCGTCGTCTAGTTCGCCAAGCGTGCGCGTAAAGCCGCGGGGGATAAAGAGGCTATCGTAGCCAAAACCGTTGCTACCGCGCTCCTGGGAAATCGCCGTACCGTGCATAAAGCCGTGCGCCGTAAAATCGCCCAAATTTGAGCTAACGGCGACACAAGCGGTGTAAAACGCGGGCGAGCTAGTCAAATTTAGCGCCTTTAGCTCAGCTATCAGCTTTGCGCGGTTGCTAGCATCGGTCGCACTTTTGCCCACTATCTGCCCGCGCTCGTTCATATCGCTAAATCTCGCCGAGTAGATCCCGGGCCTGCCGTCAAGAGTCTCGACGCTGATGCCGCTATCGTCGCTTAGCGCGATAAACTCATCCGCCAAATTTAGCTCACACAGTTTAGCATGCACCGCGCGAGCTTTGATTAGCGCGTTTGCGGCAAATGTCGCGCCGTCCTCGACGATCTCAAACGGCTCGCAAATTTCGCGCAATGCGTAAATTTCGTAATCTTTTAAAAAATCTTTTATTTCGCGCACTTTGTCGGAGTTGGATGTTGCTAAAACTATTTTCAAAATTTTTTCCTTTTTCTAGCTTGTCTTTTTGGTTCTTTTTACGTAGCTTGCTAAAATTTCGCCAGACAGGCTACGTGCCTAGCCTACGCAAAATTTCATCTACGCAACCGTAAAAATAATCCAAAAATACTTCGCTATGCTATTTTTTAACCCGCGCATTTTATCAAATTCGGCTTTAATTTACGTATTATCAAAATTCGGGTAAAATCACTCCTTTTAAAAAAGGAAATTTATGATAGTAAAAAGCGCTTTACCTTTATCTTTTATCATCGGCAGCAGATTTTTCGGACTCTTTATCATTTTGCCGGTTATCAGCGTCTACGCGCTCGAGCTTGAGGGTGCGACCGAGTTTTTAGTGGGCGTTCTTATCGGCGTTTACGCGATTTCGCAGATCGCGTTTCAGGTGGTTTTCGGCTACATTTCAGACCGCTTCGGGCGTAAAAGCTCGATGCTAGCGGGCCTACTCGTCTTTATCGCCGGAGCTGCTATCTGCGCGGTCGCTACCGATATCTACACGATGATTTTGGGTAGATTTATCCAGGGCGCGGGCGCGATAGGAGCGGTCGCTACGGCATTTATGAGCGATATGACCAAGGAGGAAGTGCGCGGACACGCGATGGCGATGATGGGCGCGTTTATCGGCCTTAGCTTTACGCTTTCGATGATTCTTTCTCCGATCCTTAGCCACAGATACGGGCTTTCAAGCCTCTTTTACCTCTCGATCGCGGTTACGGTTGTTTGTATCGTACTTTTATATACGGCCGTGGGTAAAGAGCCTAAAATCGCGCACTCTCAGGCCAAAACTCCCGCGCTAAAACTGCTTGCAAATAGAAATTTGCTCCTGATGAACGTTAGCAATTTTATGCAAAAAATGCTGATGTCGGCGGCTTTTATCATCATTCCCATCGCCGTCGTGCGCTACTTTGGCATGCAAAAAAGCGATCTAAGCGGGATTTACGCCGTCGCTACGGCATTTGGCTTTATCGCTATGGGCGTAGGAGGTGCGGTGGGCGAAACAAGGCGCATCACAAAGCAAATTTTAATCATCGGCGTATCGCTTTTCGTCGCTAGCTACGGGCTTTTCGCGCTCTCGCTCGGACACAAGCCGCTATTTTACGCAGGCGTGATTATATTTTTTATCGGATTTAACCTGCACGAGCCGATCTTGCAATCAATGGCGTCCAAATTTAGCAAGGTTAGCCAAAAAGGCGCGGCTCTAGGCATCTTTAACTCTTTTGGCTATATGGGAAATTTTATCGGCGGCATCGGAGGCGGAGCGGTGCTTAACTTTTACGGTCTAGACGCGCTTGCGGCCATAGTTACCGCGCTTTGCATAGCGTGGCTAATCTCGCTAAAGTGGCTAGATAACCCCAATATCTTTAAAAACGTCTACCTACCTACTGACGTAAATGCCGACATGTCCGAGGTCGAAAAGCAAAAAGGCGTCGTGGAGTGCTACAAAAACGCACAAAATTTAGTCGTTAAATTTAACTCCAAGCTAACAAACGAGGCGGAAATAAAGCGGTTTTTAGGCGTTTAACGAGTTTGCGGATGGAGCGAATTTACAAAATCGTGCGCGCCCGGCGACTAAATTTTCGGCTTGATCGGCGCTTTAAACGCAAGGGCGCAAAGCGCGCAAATTTAGCGGGTTTTTAGCTATTTTTAAATACCATTATCAAAATCTAATCTCAAAAAAAGGACACAAATGAGCGATCTAAAAAAACGCATAGACGAGCTTTTCGAGGATAAAAAGATGTCCGTTTACGATGCGGCCAAACAGCTAAACGTACGCGAATACGAAATCTTGCAGTACCGCGGCGATGACGAATTTAAGGAAGTCGGCGCAGAAAATTTGATGAAAATTTTTGAAGAAGTCAGCACTTGGGGCGAGATGCTTTTCATCAAAAATACGCCTGAGTTTATCATCGAGATCAAGGTAAGCGTGCCAATGCCTAAAAAGGCGAAAGGGTTTTTAAATTTCACCGATAAAACAGGCTTTTTGGGCGGTCACCTCAAAGAAGAATCTATCGCGAGTATCGGCTTTGTGAGCACTAAATTTATGGGATTTCTCGGACACAGCCTGCACTTTTACGACGCGAACCGCAACGCGATATTTAAGCTTTTCGTAAATCGCAACGAAAAAATGAAACTAGACGAAGCGCAAGAGCAAAAATTTCTAGCGCTAAAAAACAGCCTTTGATTTTAGCCAGCTTTGCCGCGCGTAAATTTTAAGGTTTTATGATGGCTAAAATTTGCAAAATTTACGACGTTTTGATAATCGGAGCGGGCGCGACAGGGCTATTTTTGGCGGCGAATTTACGCGGTAAAAGCGTCGCCTTACTCGAGAAAAACGCAACTCCCGGCAAGAAAATTCTAGCTAGCGGCGGAGGCAGGTGCAACGTCACAAACCGCCGCATAGACGCGTCAAACTACTTAGGCGACGCGGATTTTGCCACAAATATCCTAAAAAATCTGGATTTCAAAGACGTTTTAAAATTTTTCGGCGAGCTAAAATTTAACGAGCAAAAGCAAAGCCAATTTTTCTGCAAAAGCGGCGCAAGAGACGTTTTGGGCGTGCTTTTAAAGCGCGCTAGACAAAGCGGAGCGCAAATATTTTGCGGCGTTTGCGTAAAAAGCGCGAGAAAAATTTCGATCGATGAAAACGGCGAAATCACGGACGCTTTTTCGGCGCTAAACGGCGACAAATTTGAGGGTTCTTGCCGCAACGACGCGCCTAATTTGACCGAATTTGACGCGCCTAATTTACAAAAATTTAAGCGAAATTTAGACGAAATTTTCGAGGTCGCCGCCGAAAACGGAGAAAAATTTTACGCCCAAAACCTCGTCGTAGCTAGCGGCGGACTAAGCTACAAAAGCCTGGGCGCAAGCGACGTCGGCTACGAAATAGCGCGAAGCTTTGGCATCAAAGTCATTCCGCCCGCGCCCGCGCTCGTGGGATTCACCGTGCAAAAAGAGGAATTTTGGTTTAAGAATCTAAGCGGAGTTTGCTTTCCGGCGCAGATTTTGCTGGAACGAGCGCCGCAAAAAAGCGGCGACGATAGTAAATCCTACTCGCAAAGTAAAAGCGGCGACGCGGATGTGAGCGCGGATAAATTTAGCGTGCGCCGAGAAACTATCGGGGCAAATTTAAGACAGCCAAGCGATAAGCCCGCGCCCTTGCAAACGAATAATTTAAATTCGCAAAAAGCCGTAACGTCTGCTGAGCAAAGACAAAACGGCGAAATTGAGCTAAATTTAACGGCAAACGAAGCGCCTTTGGATAAAAACCGAGAATTTTACGAGTCGGACGCTAAATTTAACGCCTCGCAAGAAATAGAATTTAACGGCGGCGAAATTTTAAACGGCGATGCAAAAGCCTGGAAATCTAGTCAAAAAAAGCGGATTGAAATCGCGGGCGACGTGCTTTTCACGCATAAAGGCATAAGCGGCCCGGCCGTGCTAAACGCTTCGCTTTTTTGGCAAAAAGGTCTAATCGAGATAAATTTTTGCCCGAATTTTAGCATCGAAACCGCGCAAAAAAGCAAAAAACAGCTCAGCACCGTCCTGCCGCTACCGCGCCGTTTTACGCTAGAGTTTTTACGCGCGGCGGGGCTTAGCGACAAGCCGTACGGCAAGTACGCCCAAGCCGAGCGAGAGAAAATTTTACGACTTTTTAGCTACCGATTCGCGCCTGCGGGAACGTTTGGCTTTGAACGAGCAGAAGTTACAAAAGGCGGCGTAGATACGGACGCACTAGAGGCAGACTGCGGCGTAAAGGGCGTGCGCGGGCTTTATTTTATCGGCGAAGTTTTAAACGTAACGGGGATGCTCGGCGGCTACAACCTGCACTTTGCGTTTGCCTGCGCGTTAAGGGCGGCGAATGTCTTATCGAAAGCATACCGAGACTAAATTTAAGGAGATTTATACGTAAATTTTACTTTTTTACGCGGACGGTACGTACGAGTATATCGGCGTTCAAAATATGCAAGGCCGCCCGAGCGCTTGCGTAAATTTATAGAAATCGACTCCTTGCTTTAGTAAAATCGGTCGTATATTCATGGCTGCTAGAGACTAAAATTTGTACGGATTTATACCATTTTTAAAATTTCCACCACTTCGCCTTTTGCGATAAATTCGGTCTCTTTCGGGATGATTAAAAGCGCGGCGTCATTTGTAAGATTGTTTACGATCGCCGAGCTGCCGAGCTTCTTGCCGTCTAAATTTACGTAAATTTTACCATCGCGATTTACTAAATTTACCGCCGTAAACTCCAAAAACGGCGAGCGCTTTTTGTAGTCCTCGTCCATGATCGCCGTGATTTTGGGCTCGCTAGCGCCAAACCACGCGTTTAGCAGCACTCGCACGTAGAGCACGCACATCACCATCGCCGAGTACGGAAAGCCCGGCAGCGCAAAAATGTATTTTTCTCCCGCTTTTGCGACCTTGATGTGGCGGCCCGGTTTGATTGCGGCGCCGTCTATTATAATGTCGAAATTTTCGCCCAGCGCGCCCTTGACGAAGTCGTAGTCGCCCATGCTGATGCCGCCCGTGGTGACGAGGACGTCGGCTGATTTTAGCGCGCGGACGATTGCGTCTTTTACGAGTTCGGCGCGGTCGCGCACTATCTCGCACAGCACGGGTTCGCCGCCCATTTTGCGCACCATGGCCGCGATGCCTACGTGATTTGAGCTGTGGATTTGCGCGGCGTTTTCTAGCGGCTCTCCGAGGTCTTTTATCTCGCTTCCAGTCGCCAGTACCGCAACGCGCGGCCGCACGAATACGCTAACGTTAAAGATCCCAAGCTCCGCCAGCAGCGCAGTCTCGGCGTAGCCTATCGTCGCGCCTTTTTTGATGAGGATTTCGCCTTTTTTGTAGCTTTCGCCCACTTCGCGCACGGCAAAGCCTATCGGCACGGGCTTTTTAATGAGGATCTTGCCGCCTGATACCTCGATGTTTTCGACCGGGATTAGCGTGTCGGCGCCTTCGCTCATTAGCGAGCCGGTGAAGGTTTTAACGCATTTTACGCCCTCTACTTTTAGCCCTTTGTCGCTGCCTGCGGGAAGATCGGTGATTAGCTCGAGCTCGCTTAGGCCCTCTTGCCACGCAAACGCGTAGCCGTCCATCGCCGAGACGGGACGCTCCGGGTAGTTATCCTGGGCCGCGACGTCAAAGGCGACACGTCTATTCAGAGCTTGAGTTAGAGTAACTTTTTCGACTCTATCCCACGCTTTTACGGTACTTTTTAGGATTTCTAGGCTTTTTTCATAGTTCATAAAATCTTTCATTTTTTATTCCACAAATTTTCTTATGCCAAAAGTCCGGCGCCTTTGATCGCTTGGCTGCGCTCTTTTGCGTAGATGCGTTTGCCTCCCACGACGTCGTATTTCCAGATCGGCGCGTTAGCCTTAAAGTCCTCGACAAACTCGTTTATCAGCCGCAAGGCGACCTTTCTTTGCGGGCTCACGACGCCTGCGACGTAGGAGCTCTCGTGCACCGGCACGTCTCCTCGCGAATGCGCAAAAAGCACGTATGCGCCCAGATCCTTCGCCTTTTGCTCCCAGCCCGCTAGCCATTTGCGCAGGATCGGCTCGTAGATGTCAAAGCTAAGCGCGCTTATGCCGCCTTCCTCGCGCACGATGCCGGTAAACGTGATGAGCGCGCCGCAGTTTTTGTCCTTAAACTCGTCGTACCAGGCGTTCGTGATCGCTTTGGCGTCAAGGCTTCCTTCAAATATCTGCATCTTAACCCCCGCAAACC
>CAUQJW010000026.1:0-14461 GCA_963518485.1 uncultured Campylobacter sp. | reverse complement strand
GACGGTACTGGTCAAGTCGTAGCAGGCGGTAACCAATTCCAAAGAACTTGGGCGTTAAATTTAACCCCTGAAACAGTTAAGAAAATCAAGGATTTCGTCCCCGATTTTCCGGAAACTCTAGCCGATTACGGCGATAACGGCGGATACGTCAGAGGTCTAGCATCATACGCAGCTAAATACAAAAAGTCGATGTTCTTCCAAGCAAACGGCTCTTACTGCGAAGTTTGCCACCCGTTTAAATTCGACTTTAAAACCAAGAAAGAGTTCTATGCCGCTCTGGGTAACGCTAAAGAGCTTCAAAAACACACTATCTCTAAAGGCGTAAGCTGTGAGGAGTGTCACGGAGCCGGCGGTCACCTTGACGGAGCTACAAACTTTAGAACTTCAAACTGCGAACGCTGTCACCAAAGATTTAACTATAGCCCAGACCTAGCTCGCGCTAATCCTCTAAACCAAGGCAAGCTTGATCTATCTCTAAGCTCTAAATTTAAATCAATGGGCCCTGGATGCGGATCTGAAGGTTCGCAATCATACTTTACCGCTCACTACGATAAAGGTATGCGCTGCACCACTTGCCACGATCCGCACGATAACACTGGTCCGGTCGTAGGCGATAAGACTATCAAGGGCGTAAACTATAACTCGGAGCAAGGCTACCTAAGCGCGCTTTACACTAAACCGAAAATCAGAAAAGATTGTAAAGATTGCCACAAAGAACAGGCATATATCGCTTCTAGAGCCGATACGCACAAAGATAACACTTGCGCATCTTGCCATATGCCGTTCATGATGAGCTGCGAGAACTTCTACGCTATCCAGTTCCAAGACAATGCTGGATTTGATACTCAAAGAAGATCTCATATCTGGAAGATCGACGTAGATCCTGCTAGAAAATCTCTAGTTGCGGGCGACGCGGCTAAAGGACCGAGAGACGCTAAAGATTGGCACTTCCAAAGAGATAAAAACGGACATAACTTCGTTGACCTAATGTGGGCGTGCGCTAGAACGTCTTGGGCCGATAAAGATATGCAAGATACTAAAGGCTGCCACAGCCCTGTTTTATCTGAGCTAAAACCTACCCTACACTTCAAGAACCAAAAACAGGTTTACGACGAAGTAACGGGATGGCAAACTCCTGTTAAAAACGACTTCTCTCAAGTCAAAATCGGTATCGAGGGACTTTATGCTATCTTAGAAACTAAGAAACTAAGCCCTAGCGATAAGACGAGAGTTTATGAGCTAATCGAAAAAGCGCAAGACACTGTCGACTTGCTACAAAAAGACGGCTCATGGGGTATGCACGGCTTTAAATACACAAAACAAAGACTCGACGCTTCTAAAGAGTACATCAAGGAAGCCCAAAGAATCATAAACAACAATTTATGATGCGATTACGGACGCCGCGCTTTTGCGGCGTCCAAATTTAATAAGGTAAAATTTATGCGTTTTAAATTTAGCAAAACCCCGCTTTTAGCTCTTTGCCTAACGGCCGGCTGCGTTTTATGCGCTAGCGCGGCGGATAAAGAGGCGATGACGCAAGAGCAAAAAGAATCATACAGTATCGGAATTTCAACCGGAACCTATATCTCCGCACAACTAAAAAAACAAGAAAGCCTAGGCGTTAAATTTGACGGCAAGGCTATTTTAGACGGTTTTACCGACGCCTTTAAAAACGAAAAAAAACTAACCGACGAAGAGATTATCTCTCTACTAAACCAAAGAGACGAAAAACTAAATAAGCTAACCCGAGACGCGCTAAAAAAAGCGCTTGAAAAAAATATAAAAGAGGGCGAAGAATTTATGGCGAAAAACGCCAAAAACAAAAAGGTCAAAACGACTAAAACAGGGCTTCAGTACGAAGTTTTGGCGCTAGGAGACGGCGATAAGCCAAGGCCTGAGAGCGTCGTGGCGCTAAACTACAAAGCCTACCTCATAAACGGCAAAGTTTTTGACGATACTTACTCTAGAAACGAACCCGCGCTACTTTCTATGGTAAATTTAATAGACGGCCTACAGGAGGGGCTTATGATGATGAACGGTAACTCAAAATATAAATTCGTCATACCGTCTCGCCTAGCTTACGGAGACGAGGGCGCAGACGAGATACCGGGCGGCTCGACGCTTATTTTTGAAGTCGAGCTAGTAAAGGCTCTAAAACCTAGCGAGCTAGCCGGCGCGGCAAAAGAGCTACACGAAAAAGAGCCTAGGCTGTTTCACGGCGGACACGGAAATAGCGTAAGCAGATGAGGTAAATCCATACGAATGGAGAAATAAAATGAAAGAGCAAAACGCGAGAAGGATGTTTTTTAAATATCTTGCTTCAGGCGCGGCGGTTGCGGGAGCGACTAGCGTACTGGGCAAGAGTATAAATTTAGACGCTCCTACGGAAAACGGCAAAAAGCCGCACTACGGCATGATCTTCGACCAGAACAAATGCGTCGGCTGTACCGACTGCGAGGTCGCTTGCAGGAAGGTAAATTTAGTCCCGAAAGGTCAAATGAGGCTTTTTATCCAGGATAAAACCGATCCGCTAAATTTGAAAGAAAAGCGCTACGTCAGGGTTTCCTGCCAGCAGTGCGAGGACGCGCCGTGCGTGACCGTTTGCCCGACGAAAGCCTGTCACAAGGACGAAAAAACCGGCATCACGACGATGAACACCGACGACTGCATCGCTTGTAAATACTGCATCGTAGCCTGTCCTTACGATGTGCGATTCATAAACCACGAAACGAGAGCCGCAGAGAGCTGCAACTTCTGCTTGGATACGAATTTAAAAGACGGCCACGAGCCGGCCTGCGTCGAGGCGTGCAGATACGAGGCGATCGTGTTTGGCGATCTAAACGACGAAAGCTCGCACATCAGCAAGCTACTTCGCGTAAAAGACAGCCTGCGAATGCATCCTGAGTGCGGCACGAAGCCGAGCCTACGCTATATTCCTGCGGTTAAATTGGGGGTGTGATATGAACGGAGCTATAAATTTCACTGCGACCTTCTCGCACGGCGTGGAGTGGGGCTGGCCGATTGCGGTCTATCTTTTGCTGGCAGGTATGAGCGGCGGCGCTTTAGTAGTCGCGATCCTCGTCAAATTTTATAAAAAACAGACCGAAAGCACGCCGCTGTTTAAGGCTGCGTCGTTGCTATCTTTCGTTACGATTTTACTCGGTATGGTCTGCCTGGTAGCCGACCTTGAGAGGCCGCTACTTTTCTGGAAAATTTTGATCAACTACAACTTCACCTCGGTTATGTCCGTGGGCGTGGCGGCGCTTTGCGTCTATATCCCGCTTAGCTTCGTAGCTTGCCTTTATGCGTTTGAAGATTGCCTTAGAGAGTTTTTGACGCGCAATCTTAGCTTTTTAAAAGGCCTTTTCGAGCTTGTGATGAAAATCGTAAACGCGCTTCGCCCGCTGCTTCTTGCGCTTACGCTTGTTTTTGCGGTCGCGATCTGCGCTTATACTGGCTTTTTGATCTCGGTTTTGGTTAGATTTCCTATCCTTAATACCGCCGTTTTACCTGCGCTTTTCGTGGCGTCGGGCTTATCGGCGGGTATCGCGGGATCTAGCCTGATAGCCGCGCTTTTCTTTAAAGCCGACCCGCACGGCGGCGATCTAAAAACCTTGCACGCGGTCGAGTGGCCGGTTTTAGCGATGGAAATTTTACTAATCGGCATGATTTTTGTTTCGCTAATCACCGGAAGCGATGTACAAAAAGCCGCCAGCGTCGCCTTTAGCGAGGGAATTTACGCTCAGCTATTTTGGCTCGGCGTCGTAGGCGTAGGCTTTTGCGTACCGTTAGTTTTAAATTTCGCGCTTGGCAAAAAGATCGCTCACGCCGCATTTGCGTTCTACGTTAGCGCGCTTGCTAGCGTGGTCGGAGTATTACTTCTTAGAATGTTTATACTATACGCGGGACAAACTTACGATATAATAATGTGAAAATCGGGAGGGTAATTTGGGCGTAAATTTATTTAGATTTTTCACTTCTTACAAATTTGCGCTCTGCCTCCTCTTTATCCTTGCCGCAGGCGCCGGCGTCGCAACCTTTTTAGAGAGCATCTACGACACTCAAACGGCTAAAATTTTAGTCTACGAGGCGCGCTGGTACGAGTGCGTTATGGGTGCGCTTGCGCTTTGCCTGCTCGCTATCATCGTAAAAACCAAAATGTGGCGCCGCTTCGGTTCATTCGTACTTCATGCTGCATTTATCGTCATCTTTATCGGCGCGGCTTTGACGCGTTATCTGGGCGCCGAGGGCGTGCTGCACGTAAGAGCGGGCGAGAGCGAAAACGAGATGGTGAGCGTCAAGCCGTATCTGCAGATCCGAACCAAAGACGCATTTTTCGAGTATCCGCTAAATTTATCCCAAATCGGCGATAATAATTTTAGCTTCACGCAAAGTATAAATTCCAAAAACTTCACCGTCAAATTTGACTCGTATAAACCCGCTCCAAAAGGCGAGCGAGGCACTCTCGTAGTAAAAGTCGGCTTTGAAGGACAGCGCGAGCAAACGGCTAAAATCCACGGCGGCGCAGGCTGGCTGGGCGAGCCTAGCACGCTAAATTTTGACGGCGAGGAGATAATGCTAACTTGGGGCTCAAAGCTAGTTAGCTTGCCGTTTTCGATAAAGCTTATTAAATTTGAGCTTGAACGCTACCCCGGCTCGCAAAGCCCGTCCTCCTACTCTAGCGACGTAGAGGCGCTTTCAGACGCGGGCGAGGTTTTAACGAGATATAAAATTTACATGAATCACCCGCTAAATTTGCAAGGCTTTAAGCTATTTCAGTCCTCCTATGACGCGGACGAACAGGGTACGGTACTAGAGGTCAACCGCGATCCGGGCAAAATCCCGACCTACGTCGGATATTTATTGCTTTGCGTCGGCGTCATAGGCAACTTTTTTACCAAAAACAGCCGATTTTTAAAGCTCATAAATTTCATCAAAAACAGCCGATTTTCGCTCGTTGCGGCATTTATTGCGCTTGGTTTTTTAAATTTTAACGCAAACGCGGCCGAGCAAAACCAGAGCGAGATTTTAAAAACTTTCGCCGCAAACACCGCCGCTCACGCTAACGGCGAATTGGCAAAGCTTCTCGTACAAGACTACGCGGGCAGGATAAAGCCGCTTAGCACCGAAGCCGGCGAAATCGTAAATAAAATCTCGGGCACGGACTCGCTTTACGGCCTAAGCGCCGAACAAATCGTGCTCGGGATGAATCTAAATCCCGCGCTGTGGCAAGAGATCAAAATCGTAAAGATAAAAAACGGCGAGATCAAAAAAATGCTAAATTTGAGCGGAGATTACGCGAGCTTTAGGGATGCGTTCGACGCAAACGGCGAGTATAAGCTAGCCGCGCAGGTCGAAGCCGCGAACGAAAAACCGCTCTCCAAACGAGGCACGCTCGATAACGACCTCATTAAATTCGACGAGCGGCTAAATATCGCCTATCTCACGTTTAAGGGCGCGTTTTTTAAATTTATCCCGGCGGCGAACGACCCGCAGCACGAGTGGCTCTCGCCAAACGACGCCTTTAACGACGAGCGAGTCGCCCTAGACGCAAAAAGTATGCTAAACGACTATCTTGTCGGTCTGCAAGAGGGCATCGCGGATAACGACTGGAGCAAGGCGGACTCCGCGATAACCGCGCTAAGGAACTATCAGCGAACGGCCTCGGCGGAAATTTTACCTAGCGTTAGTAGGGTTGATGCCGAGGTCTTTTATAACCGCGCTTCGGTGTTTAAAAAGCTCGTTTATTTTTACTGGATTTTGGGCTTTGCCGCGCTTTTACTAGGACTTGCGTCCGTATTTTTATCGCGCGAAATTTTACTGCTCAAGCGAGCGATTTTGGCGGCGTTCGTGTTTGGCTTTGCGGTGCATACGGCGGCTTTAGCGCTACGCTGGTACGTCTCGGGGCACGCGCCTTGGAGCGATAGCTACGAATCGATGATCTACATCGGCTGGTCGGGAGCGCTAGCGGGGATGATATTTTTTAGGCGTTCGCTGCTTGCGCTTGCGGCGGCCGCGCTGCTGGCCGGCATCGTGATGCTAGTGGCTCACATGAGCTTCGTAAATCCGCAGATAACGAATTTGGTGCCGGTACTAAAGTCGTATTGGCTCAGTATCCACGTCTCGGTCATCACGGCTAGCTACGGATTTTTGGGACTTGGCTGCGTGCTGGGGCTGATCGCGCTAGGACTCATGGCGTTTAAAAACAAAGCCAACGAAACGCGCCTAAACGAGCAGATCAGATATATCGCGGCAATCGATGAGGCGAGCCTGATTATCGGCATTTGCCTACTGATGCTTGGAAATTTTTTCGGCGGGATTTGGGCGAACGAGAGCTGGGGACGCTACTGGGGCTGGGATAGCAAGGAGACGTGGTCGTACGTCTCGATCCTAGTTTACGCTATCGCGCTGCATCTGCGCTTTATCCCGAAGCTAAATTCGCTCTACGTATTTTTGATCGCATCGGTGTTTTCTTACGCTTCGATAGCGATGACTTATTTTGGCGTAAATTTTTACTTAACGGGCATGCACTCTTACGCCAGCGGAGATTTGCCGCCGGTGCACATTAGCGTCTATATCGCGCTTGGCTGCATGCTTTTGATAACTGCGCTAGCCTTTAGAGGGCGCGACGTAAAAACGATTTAAAAGGAGAAAAAATGTATAAAAAACTACTAGCGGCGGCGGTTTTATGCGCTAGCGCAAACGCGGGCTTTATCCAGGAGGGCATGCAAGCCCAGCAAAGCGGCGACCATAAAAAGCTGATAGAAATCTACGAAAAAGCCTGCCGCGAGGAGAACAAGGCTTCGGGCTGCTATAATCTTGCCGTGGTGTATTTTGAAGGCACGGGCGGCGTGGAGAAAAACTACGAAAAGGCGATAAATTTATACCAAAAAGCTTGCAATGCCAAATTTGCGCTTGCTTGCAACAACCTAGGCTACATCTACGAAAGCGGCAGCGGAGCGACGCAGGACTTCGCCAAAGCCGCCGCATACTACGAAAAAGCTTGCGAAGATAACGAGGGCTGCACTTCGCTAGGGCTACTTTACGCAAATGGAGCCGGCGTCAAAACCGACATCAAAAAGGCGATCTCGCTCTACACCAAAGCCTGCGACTACGGCGATATGATGGGCTGCAACAACCTAGGCTACCTACACCTTGAAGGCATGGGCGTAGAAAAAGACTACGTTAAAGCAAAAGCCTTTTACGAAAAGGCCTGCGCGGGCGGCGTCGGTATCGGCTGCGACAACCTCGGCTTTTTGTATGCATTCGGCCAAGGTACGGAGCAAGACTACGCCAAAGCTAAAGAATTTTACGAAAAATCCTGCAACCTAAACTACGACAAAGGCTGCAACAACTTAGCCATAATGTACGCCGAGGGCAAAGGCGTCAAAGCCGACAATGCCAAAGCAAGAGAGCTTTTTAGCAAAAGCTGCGAAAAGGGGTTAAAAATAGCGTGTGAAAATGCGGAGTTTTTAAAATCTATAGCAAAGTAAATTTAAGAAAAAGGAGAAAAGATGAAAATTTTAAAGATATTTTTAGCGCTTATGATGCTTGTTGGAACTGCGACTGCGGTCGATTCGGCGCAAAATACGCAAAAATTAATCAAAGAGAAAAAGGCCGAGCGTATAAGACCGCCCGAGGGCGCGCGCTGCCCCGTTTGCGGTATGCTAATCGGCAAAAACCCGCAGTGGGCGACGATGATGAAAACAAGCAAAGAGGAGCTTTACTTTGACGGCGTCAAGGATATGATGAAATATTATTTCGAAAAAGGCAAAAAAGACGATCAAATTTACGTTAGCGACTACTACAAGCTAAACAAAATCGACGCTAGAACCGCCTACTACGTAACCGGCTCAAACGTACTCGGACCTATGGGCAACGAGCTCATACCGTTTGCAAACGAAGAGGACGCTAAGACCTTCGCCAAAGATCACGGCGGCAAACAGATAGTCAAATTTGACGAGATCACGACTCTTTTAGTAGAGAGGCTGATGTGAGACTCATCTGCGTTTTAGCGGGCTTTTTTGCGCTTCTTTACCTTTGTATCGGGGCGCACTATCTTGGCTTTGATAGAGCGGGCAAGGAAGCCCAGCTAAATTTGATCCAAAAATCCGTCAAAGACGCGCAAATTTCGACGAATTTTATTTCAAAAGAGTACGGGAAGTTTGTCTATGCCGAGTAAAAATTTTATCGATTACGCCGTTACGCTGCTCTATAAAGATCGCGCCGATCATGCTTTTAGCTTTTTTATCTTCGCTTTTATCGTGTTTATCTTAAGCGCGGTTCTTTTCGTCTCAAGCTCCATCCAAAGCGACCTGACGAATTTGGCCCGCTCAAAGCCGGAAGTCGTCGTCGAGGCTCTGCGCGCGGGTAAACGCGACCTGATGCATGAGGGCTACATCTACGACGTCTCAAAGATCCCAGGCGTTGCTAGCGTCGAGGGAGCGGTCGAGGGAGAGTATTATTTCGCGCAAAAAAGAGTCCGGTTTCACATCGTCGGCGACGAAAATTTAGACGAAAACGAGATGATCGTGGGCGAAGGCGTGAAAAAAGAGATGGCGGAGCTTTATTACGAGGACGTTTTTAACTTTTTAACCGAAGAAAAGATGATACCGATAAAGATCAACAAAACCGCACCTCATGAAACGGGCATCGTCTCAAACGACGTCATCTATATGAATCCCGCCACCGTGCGCGAGGTGCTAAGCCTAAAAGAGGGCGAATACACAAAACTCTACGTCGAGGTACCAAACGTCAACGAGATCAGCGAAGTGGCCCTAAAGATCCAAAACGTCTATCCAAACACCGAGGTTACGAGCATCGAGGACACAGTAGCCAAAATAAGGCACCTTTACTACTACAAAGGCGGCATTTTCATGGTGCTTTACGTCGTGGCGATGGTTTCGTTTTTTATCCTGCTGAAAAATCAAATTTCGCTCGCTTACGGCGAGAAAAAAAAGGAGATCGCGATATTGCGCAGTATCGGTTTTAGCGTGAGAAATATCATCGCGCTTAAATTTATCCAAAACATCGTCGTTTCTTTTAGCGCCTATTTGCTAGGCGTTGCGGGAGCGTATCTCTACGTGTTTTTATTCGGCGCGCCGTTTTTACGCGATATATTTTTAGGCAGCGAAGTGGCGAATTTTACGGATTTTACGCCGATAATAGACTTTAATATGCTATTTTTGATCTTCGTTTTTAGCGTGATTCCGTTTTTGGCATTCGTCATCATCCCGTCGTGGCGCATAGCCGTTAGCGACATGAGCGAGGCGGTAAAATGAACGCGATAGAAGTAAAAAATCTCTGTAAAATTTACAATCAAAACAAACCCAACGAATTTCATGCGCTAAAAAATATAAATTTGACCGTAAAGAGCGGCGATCTAGTCATCCTAAAAGGCGTCAGCGGTAGCGGTAAAAGCACGCTGCTAGGAATACTCGGCGCGCTTAGCAAACCAAGCAGCGGCGAAGCGCTCATCAACGGTCGCAACGTCTCAAAACTACCCGACATCATGAGCTCAAATTTTAGACATAGCGAGGTCGGGTTTATATTTCAGTCCTTTAACCTGATCGAAGGCCTTAGCGTCTATCAAAACGTGCTAGCGCCGCTAAGCCTAACCAGTCTTAAAAAAGCCGAGCTAAATTCGCAAATCGATCGCGCGCTAAATCTCGCCAACATCGCGCACAAAAAAGATCAAATCATCTCAAAGCTAAGCGGCGGCGAGAAGCAGCGATGTGCGATAGCAAGGGCTCTAGCGATGGATCCTAGCGTCATCCTAGCAGACGAGCCGACGGCAAATTTGGACAAACAAAACTCGCTTATTTTCATCGAAATGCTGAAAAAATTTAAGGAGCTAAAAAAGACCGTCGTGGTCGCCACCCACGACATTTTGTTTGACGATCTAGACTTCGTGGACGGCTACGTGAGGATGCAGGACGGAGAGATGCTGTGAGCGTATTTTTATCCGACGTTGTCATCGCGTTTTTGCTGATCGAGCTCATCATCATCGTGCTGATGGGCATTTCGCAGTACTTCGTCGTGCGCATTATGCGGTTGTGGGACTTTAACTCGACGTCAAATTTACAATACGACCTCGAAAAACGCAACTACCTCGTAAATACGATTTTGTTTTTCGCCGTAGTTTGCAAGATCGTTTTGTTCGTATTTTTCGCGCTATCTCTAAACGAGCTAGCAGACGTAGTACCCGGCGCCATGTGCTCGGCGGGCGTCATCGGATCAAATCAATTCGGCGGCATTTTGCTACTGCTAAAACTGCTGCTCATCTTTGGCTTCGGGCTGTGGCTCATCATAAATTCGCTTGATTTAAAGGCGACGAATTTTCCGTATTTAAAGCGAAAATACGTCATTTTCACGATACTTTTTATCGCCGTTTTGATCGAATTTGCCGCCGAGATTCTATTTTTTAGCAACGTACCGCTAAAAGTGCCCGTCTTTTGCTGCTCGGTCGTATTTCAGGCGCCAAAGCTACCGTTTGGCTACACGAAATTAAATTTAGTCATATTTTACTACGCCGTTTTTGCGGTTATTCTGACGCTAAATTTACTCAAACAGACGATGGCGAGCTTTGTTTGCAACCTGCTGTTTTTATTTATCGCATACTACGCGATTACCTATTTTTTCGGGCTTTACGTCTATGAACAGCCAAATCACAAATGCCCGTACTGCATGCTAAAGGGCGAGTATTTTTACGTCGGCTACCTCATCTGGGGTTCGCTGTTTTTGGGTATTTTCTACGGCATATCGGCGTTTTTAGTGGAGCTAATCGTGAAAAAACCTTACGAGCATTTGCTCAAAATTTCATCTTTTTGGCTAATCGTAAATGCTCTTGTTTGTAGCTTTTTCGTCGCTAAATACTACCTTTTGCGAGGAGTTTTACTATGATAAGGCAAATTTTCGCCGCCGTGCTACTCATCGGCGTAGTGGCGTTGCTCGCGTTTTCAGTGGATACTAGCGAGGGCAAGATCGTCGTTCGCCACGGCAACGTAGAAAAAAAGCCGCTAGAAATCGAACTAAACAAATACCTCTGTTTTGAGAGCAAGGTGCTCATCAGCGACCTAAACAACACGGCTCAGGCGGTAATGCCAAACGGCGATACGTACTTTTTCTACGACATATCAAACTCGTTTACGTGGCTCATGCGGCAAAAAAATAAAGACGACGTCGTACTGTGGGTGTATTCGCAAGATACAAGCCGCTATATCCTAGCTAAAGACGCCTGGTACTCGCGCGTAGATATCACTCCGATGGGATACGGCATCGGCGCGTACGAATACCACGTTTACGGCATTAACGATAACTATTTCGAGGACGTCATGCTCTATGCCGCACGCGGCGAAACGCTGATAAATCCGCTCATTTTTATCTTGCTTTCGGAGAATAAAATTTAGATTTTATTCTCTACCGCTAAGGAGCGGTACGAATAGACATTCGTCGAGCGATTTTTGCGTTATCTCGCCGTGAGCGTCTTTTTTAAATTTGACGATAAACTGTTTGCCGTCTTTTTTGATGGGAGCTACTAAAATGCCGCCGTTTTTTAGCTGGTTAAAAAGCGTCTGCGGGATTTGCTCTGCCGCTGCTGAGAGTAAAATTCGGTCGTATGGAGCGTAGCTTTTCCAACCTACGTTTCCGTCGTCGAATCTCACGTGGACGTTGTGAATTTTAAGCGCCTCAAAGCGTTTTTTTGCTTCGGTTGCGAGCTTTTCTATGCGTTCGACGCTAAAAACCCTGTGTGCCAAATGCGACAAAATAGCCGCCTGATAGCCGCTGCCGCAGCCGATCTCCAGGGCGTTGTCGATATCTTCAGCTTCGAGCGCTAGCGTCATTTTGGCTACCGTTAGAGGCGAGCTGATCCATTGATTGCCGCCGATAGGCTGGGCGTCTAGACTGTATGCGTGGCGAGTGACGGGAGCAAAGATCTCGCGCGGAGTGTCGCAAAGCGCCTTGTAAAGCGAGGGCGTCAGAGTGAGTATATCGCCGATCTCGTCGGCCATGTTTGTGCATTTTGATTTTTCGAGAGCGGTCATAAAAGTCCCAAATTTCGTTTGGTTTCAAGGATTAGGCTTGGGTCAAATTTAGCTTCTTTTGCAAATTCGCCGTTTGGCAAAAACACGCCCGAAAACTCAAGTTCAAGCGAGCTTGCAGCCGCGACGTAGCAGCTATTAGCAATCGCTATAGCCTTGCAAAGCGTAAGATATGCGTCCTCGCGCGCCTTGCCCCACATGGCGGGTGCCAGGATGATATCGCAGCCTTTTAGCTGTGCCCAAAGCTCTGAAAATCTAAGCTCAAAACAAATTAAAACGCCGATTTTTAGCCCTTTAAAATCAAACGGCTTTATCGTCCCGTCGTCTCCGGCGGCAAAAATTTCATGCTCTAAATTTGGGCGAAAAAGCTTTGATTTATTTTGCGTGTAAAAGACGTTTTGGCTGTTTAGCAGGATAAATTCGTTGTAAATTTCGTTTTTTTGCGTCTGCGTGATCGAAATTTGCGCGAGTCCTTTGGCGCGGTTTAGGCTCGTTAGGTGCGTGAGTCCAAGGAATTTATCGGGACTTAGCGCTTCTTGGATCGCTTCAAAAAGTATAGCATCAAAGCTACCGATCGAGCCGCCGAGCATTGCTCGGTTTGCTCCGCTAAAAAATCCGTCGAAATCATATCCGCTAACGCACAGCTCGCTGGCTAAGATGATAGAGTTTCTGGGCGCGGCGGCGATTTTTTCTAGCAACTCGTCTTGACGCTGGGAGCAAGAGGGCGCCGTTAGGACGATAGGGTATAAATTCGGACTAAAAGTCGTCAAAACTGATGCTTCCTTTGCTGTAGTTTGTTACCTTTGCTTCAAAGAAATTTGACTTTTGGTCATTAAATTTAGCAAAATCATCGACCCATTTTATCGGGTGAGGGACGTTGTAGCGGCGCTTTAGCCCGATGGCGACTAGACGCTGATCGATGAGGTAGCGGATGTATTGCTCGATGATGTCGTCGGTAAAGCCCATGATCTGGTTTTGCGTGATGTATTTGCCCCATTTGATCTCAAGCTCGCCCGCGCGCTCGAACATGTCGTAAATTTTAGCTTCCGTCTCAGGCGTGAAAAGATCCGGACGCTCGGTGTGGACGCTATTTATCATGTTTTGGAAAAGTAGCAGATGCGTGATCTCGTCGCGCTGGATAAAGCGTATCATCTGCGCACTGCCTAGCATCTTGCCCGCACGCGCCAGCGCATAGATCGCCGTAAAGCCGCTGTAAAAATAAATACCCTCTAAAATTTGATTTGCCACCATGGCTAGCAGTAGCTTTTCGTCCGTAACTTCGCCTGCAAGCTCTTCGTAAACGCTTGATATGTAGTCATTTTTCTCGCGCAAAACCTCGTCGTGCTTTTCCATCTCGTAGATCAGGTCGGTGTTGTCGCAGATGGCCTCGACCATGACGGCGTAGGACTTGGAGTGGTTGGCCTCCTCGTAGGCTTGGCGAGCTAAACAGGCGTTGATCTCGGGCGCGGTGATGTATGGGTTGATGTTGTCGGCTAGGTTGTTCGTCTGGAAACTATCCATCGAGATGAGCTGACTCCAAACTAGGTCGTACATGCGTTTTTCGGCCTGCGTGAGGTTGTAGGCGTAGTCGCGCACGTCGTCCGTGGTGTCGACCTCTTTTGGAAACCACGTGTTAGCTTCCATCAGGTCCCAAAGCTTGAGCGCCCACTGGTATTTTGCCTTGGTGAAATTTAAAATTCCGTGCGGATTGCCGTTAAATACGCGGCGATCTGTCAAATTTTCGTTTGAACTAGGATTGTAAATTCGTTTTCGTTGCATTAAGTAGCCTTGACGTAAATTTGACGGATTGTATCTAAAAAAGATTTAAAATGAAATTTGAAGCCTTGCGGGCTTCGATTATTTTTTCATTTGTATCGCTGTTTCTAGCATCTGATTGCCGGTCGTTATACTTTTAGAACTTGCGTCGAAGCCTTTTTGCATAACGATAACTTCCGTTAAAGCTTGAGCTAAATCGACGTTACTCATTTCTAGCGTATAGTTTTGTATGCGGGAATTATAAAAAGTTTTGCCGGCTTTATCTTTATAGAAAAACGCTTTACCGGAATTAGAGCTTTCCGCGTATACGTTATCGCCCATCTTGCTTAAGCCCTGATCGTTTTGGAAATGGTAAAGCGCGACTTTAGCTACGACGGTACTTTTGCCGTTAGTAAAATTCGCGATTATATTTCCGCTGTTATTGGTCGCGTATTCTTTTAAAATTCCTTCTTCTACGCCGTTTTGAGTTACGTCTATATGTTCGTCGTTAGCGGTACTGGTTAGTCCGGAGTAGGCCTCGCCCGTATATTTTCCGAAATCAAGAGTTACGGCCGTTCCTTCGTTGTCTACGGAAGTTAACGTGTTATTAATCGTTCTGCCGAAGCTATCGAAGGTTATTTCTCCGTTAGTAGTCGATACTACCG
>CAUQJW010000025.1:0-14484 GCA_963518485.1 uncultured Campylobacter sp. | reverse complement strand
GCAAAGGCCGCTACAAAGCCGCTGGATATACACCTGATGGTTCAAAACAACACCTTTTTCGCCGATCTTTTTTTGCCTCTAAAACCTAAATTTTTAAGCTTTCACATCGAGGAAGAAAAGCATCCGCTACGTCTAATAGATCACATCCGTAGTCACGGCACGGGGCCTGCCATCGTACTAAACCCTCACACGCCGGTCTCGGCAATCGAACACATCGTAAACGAGGTCGATATGGTGCTGCTAATGAGCGTAAATCCAGGATTTGGCGGTCAAAAATTTATCCCTTCGGTGCTCGAAAAAGCCCGCAATTTGCGCGAAATGATCGAGCGCAAAAACGCCAAATGCATGATCGAAGTCGACGGCGGCGTGACGGGACTAAACGTCGCGCAGCTCGATGAAGCGGGCGTGGATATCGTCGTGGCGGGCAGTTATATATTTTCGTCAAATTCATACGAGCACTCGATCCGCTCGCTAAAGCTCGAGTTTTGAACCAAGATTTTGAAAATTTACTAGCCGTCATCGCCAAGCGAAACGTAGCCTACGCAGACTTTGTCGCCGCAACTAAGCAAATGGACGAATACGCCGAGCTTTTCGACGTTCGCGACGTGCAGATGTGGCGCGCGCTGGGGCTTGACATAACCCGTACCGCAAAAAACCAAATCGAGCTAAAAACGCGGCGCAATGAAATAAAAGATCAAATTTTTTGCGTCGTGGATATAGAAACTAGCGGCGGCATAAATAGCGGCCAGATCATCGAAATCGGCGCGCTAAAGCTACAAAACGGCGAAATAATCGGCAAATTTGAAACCTTCGTGTACGCGCCCTATGTCCCGGAAAATATCAGCGAACTAACGGGCATCACCGCAGAGCATCTAAAAAACGCACCCAGCCTAGCCTTCGTCATGGAGCAGTTTAAAGTCTTTTTAGGTCAGAGCGTTTTTGTGGCGCACAACGTTCGCTTTGACTATGGCTTTATCAGCGCGACGCTGGAGGCGCTAGGATACGGCGAGCTGCTAAACCGCAAGCTCTGCACGATCGATCTAGCCCGCCGCACCATAGCCTCGCCAAAATACGGCCTAGGCACGCTAAAAGAACTTTTAGGCATCGACAATACCCATCATAGAGCCCTGAGCGACGCTATCGCGGCTGCTGAAATCTTTAAACACTCGCTACAAAAACTCCCGAGCGAGGTAAAGACGACCGAGGATCTAATAGAATTTAGCAAATCGGCCAAGACGATGAAGCGACTAAAAATCACAGTGAATGAAGCCGGCGAGCCGGTCAAATTTGACGACAATGAAAATTTAGGCGAAGCAAGCGAGTCTCAAATTTTAAACGTCGGCGGCAAAATACAAAAAGAAAAAGAGCCTAAACTCCCGATATTTGACGAGTAAATTTAACTAAAATTTGACGTAGTTAAATTTGAAGCTCGATATAGGCTCGCAAAAATATCCTCTATCTCTGCCGCTCAAAAATCTTTCAAATTTAGCAGAGTTAAAAAGTAAATTTATAAAAATAGTAGCCAAGGTCGGCGCAAATTTGACCTACTCGCCGACTCGTTCACCGTTTATTCGCACGATCCTGGCGGGTACGCCTACGACCGTAGCGCTACCCGGCACGTCTTTTAGTACGACGGAGTTCGCTCCGATTTTGGCGTTTTCGCCGATTAGGATGTTTCCCAGCACTTTTGCGCCGGCTGCTATCGTGACGCCGTTTTTTACGGTCGGATGGCGCTTACAACGCTCCTTACCCGTACCTCCTAACGTCACTTGATGATATATCAACACGTCATCGCCCACCTCGGCGGTCTCGCCGATAACTACGCCCATACCGTGATCGATAAAAAGCCGCCTGCCGATCTTGGCGCCCGGATGTATCTCGATACCAGTTAAAAATCGCGAAATTTGCGAGACGAAACGCGCTAAAAAACGTAAATTTTTAATATACAAAAAGTGCGCTGCCCTATGAAAAATGACGGCGTGGATGCCCGGAGTATTTATGAGGATGGCCCCGTAGCAGCACGAGGCCGCCGAGGGGTCTTTCTCGCGTACGGTCGCGACTAATTCGTTTAGCTCGGCTATAAAGCCCAACTCACGCCTCGTAAAGCGTGGTACTAAGGTATCTCTCGCCGTTATCGGGAGCTACGAAAAGCACCTTTTTGCCCTTGCCTAGTCTCTTTGCGACCTTTATCGCCGCAGCCAAAGCCGCACCGCCTGAAATGCCTAACAGCACGCCCTCTTCTTTTGCCAGCTTTCTAGCGGCGTCAAAAGCCTCATCGTTTTCCACGCGCTCTATCTCGTCGATATAAGAGGTATCAAGAGTAGCCGGGATAAAGCCCGCGCCTATGCCTTGGATCTTGTGCGGTCCCGGTTTTTCGCCGGAAATCACGGCAGAGTCGTTTGGCTCGACGGCTATGATTTTAGTATTATATCCGTTTGCCTTTAGCGCTTTAGCTACGCCGCTTAGCGTGCCGCCGGTACCTACGCCCGAAACAAAAGCGTCAAGCTCCTTAAAGTCGTCTATTATCTCTTTTGCGGTCGTTAGCTCGTGAGCCTGCGGGTTAAATTTATTCTCAAACTGACTTAGCATGACGTAGCCATTTTCGCGTACGAGTTCGTTTGCCTTTTCGATCGCGCCTTTCATACCCTTTGCGCCCTCGGTTAGTACGAACTGGGCACCGAATGCCGCTTGTAGCTTGCGTCTTTCGATGCTCATGGTTTCAGGCATTACTAGCACTACTTTAAAGCCCAAGGCAGCACCCGCCATAGCTACGCCGATACCGGTGTTACCGCTGGTAGGCTCTACGATGACGTCGCCTTTTTTTAGCGTGCCCTCTTTTTGCATTCCAAGGATCATATTTGCGGCGATTCTATCTTTTACCGATCCGCCCGGATTAAAAAACTCGAGCTTTGCGTAAATTTCAGCCATGCCTTCTTCATGCACGCTATTTATTTTAACTACGGGCGTTTTGCCGACGATTTGGATTATATTTTCATATACCACTTATGACTCCTTGTTAAAAATTTCGTAATAATACCTAAAATTAACAAATGAAACTAAAATATTTACGTAAAAATATTTTATCGTGCGATATTTTTTAATATTTTCTCTCCCGCTTCGTCCAGCTTCTTGCCGTTAAAGTGCACCTTACAAAACTCCACTATCTTGCCGTGAAATTTGGCGTAAATTTCATTCATCTCTAGCTCGCGTCCGTATGCTTTACAAATCTGCTCGCTATCTACGGCCTCTAGCCACTCGCGAGCTTCTTCATAACTTTCAAACTCATACCCCAAAAAGCCCAAAATCCGCAAAGCGTAGCTATCTACGACCATCACCTCGCGCCCGCACGCGTAGCAAAGCACCGCGTCGCAGCTCTCCGCGCCGATGCCTTTGACACCCAGCAACCACTCGCGGCTAACGTTTTCTTTGAAATTTTCAAAATCTCCGAATTTTTTAAAAATCGCCTCGCAAAGCGTTTTTAGGCGTTTTGCCTTGGTATTGTAAAAGCCGCTCGGTTTTATTAGCAAGGCAAGCTCGGTCGCGGTGGTTTTTACAATGCCCTCAAGGCTCATCAAATTTGCGTTTTTTAGATTATTTAGCGCTTTATCGGCGTTTTTCCAGTTGGTATTTTGTATCAAAACGGCGCCGACCACGACCTCGAAAGTCCCGGCTCCCGGCCACCAAAGAGAGCCGTCTACGTCAGCCTTTACGCCCGCGTTTTTTAGCGCCAAAAAAAGCTGCGTACTATCCATCGTTTTTCCTTTTTTCTTTGTTTATTAGCAAATTTAGCGTGCGGCTCTTGCTCAAATTTATCGTCCAAAACGCCGCCGCGCTTAAATTTGAGTAAAAGCCGTCACTAGCCTTGCTCGGCTCAAATTTGCACTCGCTTATGCAAATTTAACCGTGCGCTGCACCAAAGGCTCGCTAACTCCGTCTATCACGCGGACCTTAAAGGCATCCGCGCACCGTCCGCCGTCAAATTCAAACACGACCATTTGAAAGATTCGCCTGCATTTTTCATTTACCTTAAACGAGTGCTTGAGCCCCGTTAAAAAGCTCTTCACCGGTGCTTCCGCGTCCATGCCGATGACGCCGTCAAACGCCCCGCTAAGCCCGACGTCGCTCACGTAGGCGGTGCCGCTTAAAATTTGAAGATCATCGGTGCCCCCGCGCGTGTCAGAGCCGGCTCAGTCTCCCACTCGCCCGCAAAATCGCCTAACATATGAGTTTTTCTCGCTCGTGGCCTCGGCGTGAAAGTCTATGAGGATATTTTCGCTCTCACACTCTTTTAACGCGCGCTCGGCTTCTAAAAAGGCGTTGTTCGTATGCGGCAAGCCGTAGTGCCCCATCAAATTTACCACGCTTAGACTCTTGTCTTCTTTGCTCAAATTTATCGCGCCGCGTCCAGCAGTTCCAGCGAAGTGGTTATACGGGCGGATGATAGGCAGGGCGTCCATAAGCGCGACTACGTCTTTTTTATCAAAGCTGTGATTACCGCCCGTGATCGCATCGATGCCGCAGCCCAGCAGCTCGTGCGCGTTTGTCGCGGTGAGACCGAAGCCGCCGCTCGCGTTTTCGGCGTTTGCGACGATAAAGTCAAGCTCGAATTCTCGCTTAAATTTGGGCAAATTTTGTATAACCGCGCTTCGTCCCGCGCGCCCGACGATGTCTCCGACAAATCCAACTCTAGTTAAATTTGCCATCAAATTTTATCTTTATAGCTTAGATAAAATTGCCTCGCCGTGCGTCCCGAGCGACTCGCGCGAAGCTGGGCGTATTGCTTAGCTAGCTCGTGAAGCATCGTTTTGTCGCCTACGAAATCTTTAAAATAAAAATCCACTATCTTTAGATAGTCCGCAAAACTGCCCTGATAAAAGCTAAGCCAAAGCCCGAATCTATCGCTAAGCGCGATCTTTTCCTCGACCGCGTCGCTATAGTGCAGCTCCGTCTCGCCGACCCTTGCGCCCTCGTTGTCGCTTTTTAGCTCGCTGATTAGATGGCGGCGATTTGATGTGGCGTAGATCAGCACGTTTTTAGGCGCTTTTTCGATCGAGCCCTCGAGCACGGGTTTTAAAAATTTGTAGCTCATGTCTCCGGCCTCAAAGCTAAGGTCGTCGCAAAAAACGATAAATTTAAAGCTACTATCCCTGATCTCGTAAATGATCTCGGGTATCATCTCTAGCTCGTCGTTTTTTAGCTCGATTAGCCGCAAGCCCTCCGGGTAAAATTTAGTAAAAACGGCCTTAACCAGGCTGCTTTTACCGCAACCTCGCGCGCCCCACAGTATCGCGTGATTTGCGCCCTTGCCTTCTAAAAAATTTCGCGTATTTTCTACAAGCTCTTCTTTTTGCTTTTCGATCCCGATAAGCCCGTCAAACTGCGTAAAATCAACATCCGTTATGCCCCTTAAAGAACTATCTCTCCTCCTAATAACCGCCGCTAAAGTCGAGTTCCAATCTATCATTTTCTATCTTTTCTTAAAAATATAAGAATTTCGTTTATCACGTCGTCATCGTCTTTACTTTTGGCTTTTAATCTAATTTTTTCGTCGTTTTCGGCGGTTAAAACTATATTCTGTTCAGCGTTTGAAATCGCTTTAAAACCGGCGTTTGTAGCTAGAATTTTAATTATTATGACGTCTAAAAACTGCTTCGTATAAACGTCTAACTTGCCGAATCTATCTTCTATCTCGCTTTGTATCTCATAAACTTCGCTTACTTGCTCGCATTTGCTAAGACGACGATAGAGCTCCAACCTTAGCCTATCTTCGCTTATCAGCTCAGTATTTAAAAAGGCGTTTACGCTAAGTTTTAAATCCACCTTTCTACTTTCTACGCTTTGTTTATTTAGTAGTTTATTTATCTCTTCTTCAAGCATTTTAATATAAAGCGAGTAGCCGATCGCCTCTATATGGCCGCTTTTGGCTTCGCCCACTAAGTTGCCGCCGCCTCTGATTTCTAGATCGTGGTAAGCCAGCACGCTACCGGAACCCAAAAACGAATTACTCTCAAGCGCGACTAGGCGTTTTAGAGCGTCCTCGTTTAAAGCGTTTTTGTCCTCCACTAGAAAATAGCAATAAGCCTGCTTGTCGCTCCTACCGACGCGTCCGCGCAACTGATGCAAATCGGCCATACCGAATTTATTGGCGTTTTCGATAATTATCGTATTTACGTTAGGCATGTGTATGCCGCTTTCTACGATGCTGGTGCTTAAAAGCAAATCGTACTCGCCGTTTTGAAATTTCATCATTTCGTTTTCGGTCGTAGTAGCGTCTATTTTGGAGTGAAGCTGCAAAATACGAAGGCTCGGCAAAATTTCTTTTAACTCTTTTGCGGCTTGAGGCATCGTGGCGATATGGTTGTGGATATAAAAAACCTGCCCTCCTCGTTTCATCTCCCGTAAAATAGCCTCTTTTAGCACTTTTTCATCCCACTCGCGCACGCTGGTTCTCACGTCCAAACGCGAACTAGGCGGAGTTTGTAAAACCGAGTAACTTTTAACCGACGAAAGAGCCATATTTAGACTTCTAGGTATAGGCGTAGCAGACATCGAAAGCAAATGCGCCGTAGTCGAAATTTCTTTTAATTTCTCTTTTTGCTTAACGCCGAATTTATGCTCTTCGTCTATGATAATAAGCCCTAGATTTTTAGCTTCCGAGCTTAAAAGAGAGTGCGTGCCGACGCAAACGCAAGGTACGCCGCTAGCTAAAGCTTTCGTCGCTGCCGCTTTTTCTTTAGCGCCGGTAAAGCGATCTAGCTTAAAAATTTCTATTCCGAACCGCTCAAGCCTTTCTTTTAAGCTTTTATAATGTTGCGACGATAAAAGCGTAGTCGGTACGAAAAATAGCGCTTGAAAGCCTGATTTTACGCACTTAAATATAGCATTCATGGCTATTTCCGTTTTACCGAATCCTACGTCTCCGCTAAGTAGCCTATCCATAACTTTGCCGCTTTTTAAATCTTCGGCTATGTCGTTTGCGGCCTTTTCCTGATCTCTAGTATAATCAAAACCGGCGTTTTGTAAAAAATTTATATATTCCGCATCGTCTTTTTCTATTATCTCGCCGCGTATAAGTTCGCGTTTAGCGGCCATTTCCATGATTTTAGAAGCAATGACGAAAAGCTTGGCTCTAACCTTTTCTTTTATCTTAGAAAAGCTTGCTTTGCCGAGTTTATCCAAAGTAGCTATCGAGCCGTTTTGCGCGATATATCTATCGATTAAATTTAAATGTTCTACAGGCAAAAGCAACTTGTCTTCGTTTTGATAAACGACGACTACGAATTCTTTAGTAGAGCCTAGCACGGTTAGCTTTTCAAGCCCGGCAAAGCGTCCGATACCGTAGTCGCTATGCACGACGTAATCGTTTATTTTTAATTCGTCTAAAACTAGGCTCGGGCGCCTATTTCTTTTTTTACGCTCGAATTTATTTAAAGAGACTATAATCTCGCTAGGCGAGCTTAAATTTACGACCCAGTCTGCTTTAATAAACTCGACGTTTTCGTATCCGCTTAGATTTAAGGAATTAAAAATTCCGTCGTTTCTAGCGATAACTTTGATCTTTTTGTTTTTATTTAGCTCAAAGAAGTCGGCGTTAGGGGTTACGCTTAGGTCTTTATAAATTTTAGCTTCCGCGATTACGCTTAGCTTTTCTAAAGCGCTCGTATCGCGCTGCGTTTGCGAGAAATCTATTTTTTTAACCAAGACGGCTTTAAATTCGCTTAGATAATCCACAAACCCGTCTATCGTCCAAAAGCCGAGAGAATTTAAATCGCCGATAAGGGCATCGCTTTGCAAATCGCGAGCTTTATTGCTCGCCTCTTCAAACTCCGCGCCGGAAAGCGCCGCGACGAACGGGACTATTTTAACGGTTTCTAGTTCGTTTTTATTTGAAATTTGAGTTTGCGTCGAATACGAGCGGATGCTTTCTATCTCGTCGTCAAATATCAAAATCCTGTACGGTTCTTGCGCGCCGACGCAAAAAACGTCTAAGACATCGCCGCGGGAACAAAACTCGCCCTCGCTCTCGACTATATCTACCGGCTCGTAGCCGATATGTAAAAGTTCCTCTTTTAACTCGTTTAGATCGACTTTATCGCCGAAATTTAAATCTATTTTTTTTAGATATTTTTTTGAAGGAAGTTTATTTAAAATAGTACAAAAAGGGCTGATTATGATTTTTTCGCCCTCAAATTCGTAAAAATCGCAAAGTACGGAGGAAAGCTCAAAAAGTTCGCTTTTAAAGCTTCTTAAATCGTCTCCGAAATTCGCTCTAAAATCTGGCAACCTAAAAGCTTTAACGCCGCTATAATTAACGGCGTTTTCGATAGCTAGCGCCTCTTTATCGTCTTCGCAAACGATAATTTTTGCATCGCCCTTATTTAGAAGATACTCAAAAACTTCGCTTTGCATTCTCTAACCGTTTTAAAAACGCTTCGACTAAGTAAAACGAGCCGAAAGCCAAATACTCTTCGTCGCCGTTTATGTCGTAAAAATCGCAAAAAGGCATCGATAGATTTTTTAGAATTTCTTTTACTCGGGACGTAGCTAGCTCCCTATCCGGCGTATCGTAAGTAAGCACGTGCGTTAGCTTAACTACGGGCTTAATAGCTCTAAGCACGGCTTCTATGTCCTTGTCGGCAAAGGCGTTAAAGATCAAATTTAACTTTTTGCCTCCAAATTTTTTAGCTAGAGCCTGCGCCGCCATCTCGTTGTGTCCGACGTCGATAGTGACGTTTGGCGCGATCTTTTCGCAACGACCGCTAAGATCGAGCGCTCCTAAATTCGATAAATTTAAACTAAATCCAAGCTGCTTAAATGCCGAAGCGCTAAGAGTTAAATTTGAACGCAAGAATTCGGGCAAACTAAATTTATCCGCATAAGTTCTAATCTCGTTTTTATCTTCGGCGGTTAAATTTTCGGAAGCAAATTTTATCGTCGTACTTTTTTTGGCGGCAATCTTTTGCGCGATACCGGCGCAAAGCTCGCTCATATCGTCGTTCATCAAGGCAACGTCTGCCATCGCGTTAAATTTGGTCGTCGCTATCTGTTCTAAACTCTCGCCGAGTAACGCCGTATGGTCAAAGCCGATCGGGGTAAATAGACTAAGATTTTTAGGAAATACGTTAGTAGCGTCGAATTCTCCGCCCACGCCCGCTTCACAGACGAAATATTCGCAATTTTCGAAAAGTACCGCCGAAAGTAGCGTCGCGTACTCGAAATAAGAAAGCGACTTTTGCAAATCAGCGCTTAAAATTTTAAGCAATTTTTCGTGCGCCGACTCTAGTTCGTCGTAACCGACCGTAGCGCCGTTTAGCCAAAATCTCTCGCTAAAATCGAAAATATGCGGACTCGTATAATGCCCGACGCTTTTGCCCGCTTTGCGTAGCATTAGAGCAAGAAATCTGCCCGTACTGCCTTTACCGTTGGTACCTATTACATGAATCAGCTTAGGGATTTTTACATTGCCGCTAACGCCTTGCCATGCTCTAGGCATGCGAGTGCGGTCTATTTCTTTATAAAAAAGCGGCTTATTTTCTAAAAATTTACTTATTTTTGGCATTCACTATTTCCGGCATAACCCTATTTCTACCGTTTTGTTTAGCCAAATAAAGCATCTTATCGGCCTCTTCGATGGTTACGGTAGAGTTAGCATTAGCGCTTCTAACGGATACTCCGCAGCTAGCCGTCACGTTTATACGCTCGTCTTTATAGATAAATTTAGAATTTTGCAGCACTTCGCGCATTTTATTGGCGAATTTTATACCGTTAGCTAACGAAAGCTCGGGAAGCAAGACTACAAATTCCTCTCCGCCGTATCGTCCTACGAAATCGGCGTCGCGAGAGTATTTACGCAGCATTTGACCCACCGAAGCGAGTATAACGTCTCCGGCCTCGTGACCGTAAGTATCGTTAATCTTTTTAAAATGGTCGATATCGAAAAAGCATATACTATAATCGTTGCCGTATCTTTTATACTTTTCTTCCATCCGCTCCAGCTCTTCTATCAGCGCTCGTTTCGTAGCGGTTTTAGTTAAGAAATCCTCTTTGCTCTCTTTTTTAGCGCTTTCTAACTCGCTTTCTAATTTGCCGACTTTTTCTTGAAGCTCTTTTATCGTTTTTTGATCCTTGCTCATTTGCTTGCCGAATTTTCTAGCCTCGTCGTCTAATGCATCGGTAATTTTAATTAGCTTATCTCTAATGCTCTCAAAGCTATCCTGCTTTAAATTTATCGAGCTTAAGTCGCTTCTTATAGTTTGCATTTTTTCCGAGCTGGAGTCGGAAATTTCCATCAAACTTACTATGCGATTATTGATACTATCTAGCACTTCGTCTAGCACCAAGACCTTGCTAACTATCTCTTCCCTGTCTAGCTCGATGCGTTTTTTGGTTAACTCCTTAATGCTATCTTGAATTTTATCGCTTTCGATGGATCTAGGGCTATTGCTTAAGCTAGCTTCTAAAATAGATATTTCGTCGGATAGTTTATCCGAAATAGACGGCGTTAGCATCGAGATTAGAAGCGGCGTTATTTTTTTGCAAATATCAGAACCGCTATCATTCGTCATCATCGCATTATCTAACTCGATTATAGCCGTTTGTATATCGTCTAGACTCTTTGCGCCGTAAGCGCTAAGTTTATTAAAAAACGAGTCGTCGTATTTAGATAAAAAGTCGAACCATTTGTCTTTTACTCTCTCGACCGCTTCTACGTCGAGCTTACGATTTAAAATTTCTACGCTCGCATCGGCTAGCTTTCTAACCTCTCTATTATGAAGGGAAGCCGCGACTTGTAGCACTCTTTTACTCATTAAAGCCAAAGCGCTATTTAGCTTAACCGGATCGTTGGCGCCGCTTGACGCGTTCAGTTTGGCATTTAAAAACGCAAAGAGTTCATCTACGCTTTTTACTCTTTTGCTTTTTAATTGCTCTTGTAGGTCGGAAGGTAGTCTAGATGCGTACTTTTCGACCTTTTGGCAGTCAGGAATTACTACGCCGTTTTTCTTGGCTATCTCGCAAAAAACCTCCGAATAGTTATCCGGCGTAAGCGTTAAATTTCGCTCTTTTAAAGTCTGGATCGCATCTCTAATAACTTGATTAACTTTAGTCGACATTTTGCCTCCTTTTATCGTATCCTTGCATAGCTATAACGGCTATATACTCGTCAAAAGCTTCCTTGGAAGCCTCTTTGATCGCATTATATCTTTGAGTATCGCTTAAAACGCTATCCGCATAGCGAACGTTTTTTATCTTTTGAGAAACGGCAAAGTCGTATTCGCCGGTAGTTATTACATTTTTAGCGGTAGCGTCTTTAAATTTCGTATCAAACTCTAAGGTTACAACCGCCTTGTAAGACGTAGCGTATCCGTCATCGTCGTAAAGTAGCGGCTCTAGCGTTAACGATCTCATAGCTACTACGATAGTCGTATCGGCGTTTTTATCATCGCTTAACTTTTTATTTAGTCTAGAAACTACGCCTTCTCTTACGCTATCTTTGATCCAAACGCTATTTTTGGGATCTTGTTTGTCTATAATAACGTCTACGTATACGTTACCGCCCATAGCGTCCTTAGCAATATGCGAAACGGGCTTATAGCCGCAACCCGTAAGAAAAAAAATCGTAAAAAATAATAAAATTTTATTTTGCAATTTTTTAGCCTTTTATTACTAGATTCACGAGCTTGCCGGTCACGTAAATTTCTTTAACGATTTCTTTGCCTTCTAGCCATTTTTCTACGCTTTTTTTAGCCTCGCATAAAACTTCGTTTTCGCTCGCATCGCTAGCGACTTCTATTTCCGCGCGTCTTTTACCGTTAACCGTTACGCCTAGATTTAAGCTATCTTTTACGAAGACTTCGTCTATTAACTTTATTTCGCAAAAATTGGCCCTGCTAAACAATCTATCGCTAAGCTCGTTCGCGACGTGAGGGGTGATCGGCTCGAGCAAATTTAATATCACGAAAAAAGCTTCCGTCGTTACTTCGTAGTTATCTTGCGCTCCGACGGCGTTTAGGGCCTCCATGCAAGCGGCTATTAGAGTATTAAACGCAAAATTTTCCCTATACACGTCGTATGATTTTTTTAAAGCTTCGTAGACTTTAAGCCTTGCGTATTTCTCCTCTTTGCTTAACGTTGCATGATCGATAGTCGGTATTTTTCCGCCTTTTACGTTAGCGGCTTTATCGTAAAGACGGTTTATAAATCTAAACGCGCCCTCGACCGCGCTATCGTTCCATTCCAGCTCTTTTTGCGGCGGAGCGGCGAATAAAATAAATAATCTAGCCGTATCGGCGCCGTATTTTTCGATTATATCGTCCGGATCTACGACGTTGCCTTTGCTTTTACTCATCTTTTTGCCGTCTTTAAGAACCATACCTTGGGTAAGTAGCTTATCAAACGGCTCGGAATCCCTTAAATAGCCTAAATCTCGCAAAGCCTTTTGAAAAAATCGCGCGTAAAGGAGGTGCAAAATAGCATGTTCTATACCGCCGATATACTGATCGACGTTCATCCAGTAATTCACGCTCTTTTCGTCAAATGCCCTATCTTGCCAAGTCCTTTCGTCGCTGGCGAATCTAGCAAAATACCAGCTACTCTCAAAAAACGTATCCATCGTATCCGTCTCGCGTATCGCATCGCCGCCGCACTTAGGGCATTTGCAAAATTTCCAAGTCGGATGTTTGTCCAAAGGGTTGCCTTCTCCGGTTATTTGAACGTCGTCGGGCAAAGCCACCGGTAAATTTTCCACCCTCTCCGGAACTACGCCGCAGCATTTGCAATGCACTACCGGAATAGGCGCGCCCCAATAGCGCTGGCGAGAAATACCCCAATCGCGAATTTTAAAATTTACCACCCTTTTTCCGAGATTTTTGCTCTCGAAATATTCTATTATTTTTATTTTCGCATCGCCGGATTTTAGTCCGTCGATTAGCGGAGAATTTACGGAAATTCCATACTCGGTTAAAGCTTTATCGCCTTTAAATTCGCCCTCATTCGGCTTTACTACTTGCTTAATAGGCAAATTAAATTCGCTAGCAAACTCGTAATCGCGCTCGTCGTGGGCCGGTACCGCCATAACCGCGCCGCTGCCGTAATCGGCCAAAACGAAGTTGGCCGTCCAAATCGGTATTTTTTCGTTAGTTAGCGGGTGAACGGCGTAAATACCTAAAAATTCGCCGTCTTTTTTAGAAGCCTGTCTTTCTCTCGGGCTTTGATTTAAAATTTTCCTAATCTTATCGCTAGCGCCCTTAGACAATGCGCCTAATTCTAATAGTTTTTTTACTATTTTATGCTCCGGAGCCAAAGCCGTATAACTAACCCCGTAAATCGTATCCGGCCGCGTCGTAAATACTTCGAATCCGTCAATACTATCGTCTTTTAGTACCTTTTTAGATTCTTCGTCCAACTTAAATTTAAACTCCAGACCGAAGCTTTTACCTATCCAGTTTTCTTGCATAGCTATGACTTGGCCAGGCCATTTATCCTTTAGCTTTTCTAAATCCGCTAAAAGCTCGTCGGCATAATCCGTTATTTTCAAATAATATCCGGGTAGCTCTCTTTGCGCTACTTCATTGCCGCATCTCCAGCACCGCCCTTCCTCCACCTGCTCGTTAGCAAGTACGGTTTGATCGTATTCGCACCAATTTACGATCGCATTTTTGCGATAAACTAGGCCCTTTTCAAACATCTTAATAAAAAATTCTTGCTCAAATTTGGTATAAAGCGGATCGGAAGTCGCGAAAATTCGCTTTTGAGAAAAGCTGAGCCCCAGAGACGCAAGCTCTTTTTTCATATAATCTATATTTTCGTAAGTCCAAATTTTAGGATGGATTTTATGCTTTATCGCCGCATTTTCCGCGGGCATACCGAAGCTATCAAAACCGATCGGATGAAGAACGTTATAACCGTTTTTACGGTAATAACGAGCTAGCGCATCGCCGATAGAGTAGTTTCTAACATGCCCCATATGGATTCGTCCGCTAGGATAAGGAAACATGGAAAGTATATATTTTTTCGGCAAACTATAATCGTCTTTAGGCTCGAATTCGCCGTTTTTAGCCCAAATTTCTCGCCATTTTTTTTCTATCTCGGCAGGCTCGTATTTTAAACTCTCTGACATTTTATCTCCTAAAATTCCTCTTGCGACTTATTAGACTCGACTATCACCAAAGCCAATGAAAATAAATTCGCTATTGCCGCTCCGATAGCTAAAGAATAAACTATCACGGCATTACCACCCGTTTGCATCATTATAAAAGCCGGAATTAAATGCAAATCGGCTACGAGCGAGCTAGCAAAAAGCTCGGCCGATAGTAGATTTCTAACGCCGATTTTTAGCAACGTCGATATTAAATTTACGCTTGCGGCGATAAATAATACGACTTCGTTTTTATCATACAAAAAGCCCGCCGTAGTCGTTAGACTCATCAATGCGAAAAATATATAAATAACTTTACCCCAATTCATCGCTTCTCCTTATATCGCGCC
>CAUQJW010000024.1:0-14601 GCA_963518485.1 uncultured Campylobacter sp. | reverse complement strand
GCTTTAATGATATCGCCCAAAATAATTATTGTTTTGCTCCATCAAAATACTCAAAATTTGCACCAAATTCTAAAGTGAATTACCAACCATTGGCAAATTTATGTGTTGAAAGTAAAGAAAAAACATCAAAAATCAATAAACAAGATAAATATTTTTATTCTGAAATTGGCGATATTGATGTTAATAATGGTCTTGTCAATGTAAATTCATTTTACGGTATAGGTTTGCCGTCAGATAACCCCAAAAGCCTTAAACAAGGCGATATTTTAATTTCAACTGTCAGAACCTATCGTGGTGGCGTTGGTTTTATTTATGATAATTTAACTAATCATTGTTCAACACCTGCTGTTTTGGTTATTCGTGATTTAAAAACAACTGAAATCACAAAAGAATACCTGTTCGCTGTGTTGAGAACTGAATTTTTTATTGAACAAATTTTAGGTTTTCAAAATCGTGGAATGTATCCTAGATTAGATAGTGAAGCGATGAATAACGTTTTAATTCCTATCCCTAAAATTAAAAAGGAAGTTGAATATATTACCGCTTTAACAAAAGCCTATTTGAATAAAATCAATTTAATCAAACAACGCCACGAAAAAATCTTGCAACTGATTGAAGATGAATTGATGAATAATCAAAAGTCTAATCAGTTTGTTTTTAATTTGCCGAACATTGGAGAAATTGAAAAGACTGGGCGTTTAGATACCGGGGTCTATTCAGAAACTTTTAAAAAAATAAAATTTTATATTGAAAATTACCAAGAAGGTACTTTTTATATTAATGAAAATAATATTCGTAGTGGTAGTACGCCTGAAACTCGTTATATTTCTTTTGATAAGAAACTACTTTTTCAATGGATTACACCAACCCATTGTTCTGATTATGGAACATTGATGGAAGAAAGAATAAATTTAGTTGGCGACAATAATATTAAAGATGATTGTATTTTGTTAATAAATAGAACGTCAAAAGGTGGTGTTGGCGAGTATGTGGGGATTGCTGGTTTTTATAATTACCAAGATTTGGGTGGTGGTCATCATAATCAAGGAATGTATCGTGTATTTGATTATGAGAAATATCAGTTAATTTTTATGCTTGCGTTTTTGAATTGTTCAATAATGCGAAAATATTGTGCTAATTTATCAGTTGGGTCAAAAATGAAAGAATTAAAAATAGAACAGTTTTTACAAATTCCATTTCCAAATTTCCCAACCACGAAACAACAAGAAATCGCCAAGCTATACCATAATCCGATTGATTATCCGACTGCTACATTCACATTGGAAAATTTTTTAACAGAAGATAGCCAATACAATGAACAAGCTGGTATTTATGAATTGGATAAAACCGCCAAGCAGTTACAAAATTTACTAAATCGGGCAATTGAGAATATTATCAATGATAAACCTGTAACTATTTCATTTCCAAATTAAAGAAATATCTGACAAAATTAAAGTGATGATGAATAATAATACCGAATTTCTTTAAAAATCGGTATTTTGATTTTATAGTTAATAAAACAGAAACTTGTGTAACTGGAGATTTTGTTCGTATTATGCAAGAGTTGGAGTATGAATATTGTGACAATGTAGCACTTTTACAAGAAAATAAACCTTTATATCCATTTGGGTATCCGTTTGCCTATAAAATAAACCACCATAATCAGAATATACTAAATTTTAGAAAGCAATGACTTTTGGAATCCTTTCTAAAAAATAGCAAAAAAGATAATTTAACTTTTTGTGCATTTGCTACATAATACCGAATTTTAAAGCCTATAACGCGGTATTTGATTACGATAGAAACGCAAACGAGCTAAAATCGTTAGAGGCTACGATCAAGTCCGATTCGGTAAATACCCAAAACCAAAACCGCGATAAACACTTGATAGACGAGGATTTTTTAGATACGCAAAAATTCCCGGAAATAAAATTTAAAATGACTAAATTTCAAAAAGACGGAGCTAGCGAAGGTAAAGTCTACGGCGATTTAACGGTCAAAAATATAACTAAGCCGGTAGTTTTAGATTTCGAATACAACGGCGATAGTACCGATATGCAAGGCAAAGAAGTAATAGGCATAAGCCTTGACGGAGAGATTTTGAGGACCGAATTTAAAGTCGGCGAAAGCTATCCGGATATCACGATTTCAAACAAAATCAACCTAAATATCGAAATAGAAGCAAAAATTAAATAATCTTACGGCGAGCTTAGTTCTCGCCGCTTTGCTTTTTTATCGCTTTTAAATTACCTTTATTTTTGATCCACAAACCTAACTTACTAGCTAAATTCTCTCGGGTGATAAATTTGCACGCCCTTAGCCTCCGTCTGCGCGGCGGCAATGACGGCGGCCGCGATATCTTTCGCGCTCATCGGACGGTAGTTCTTTAAGATAAATTTCGGCAAAAGCCCAAACAGCCAAACCATAAAAAGCTCTCCCATACGCACCTGCTCGCGCTCGCTTTTTATCGCAGGCAGCCGCGCGATTTGCAGGCTTTTAAAACCCAGAGCGGCGATCTTTTTCTCCGCCTTGCCTTTTGCGCGCAGATAAAAAAATCTCGACCGCTCGTCCGCACCGTAGGCGGAGATGAGCGCAAAACGGCACGCGCCTGATGCGATGCCCCATTTTGCGATATTTACGGGGTAGTTCACGTCTACTTTATAAAACTGCCCGCGACTGCCGGCTTGCTTCATCGTCGTGCCCAGCGCGCAAAATATCTCGTCTATCTCGCGCGGCGGCATGTTTTTTACATCGCTAAAATTTACGATCTGCGTCTCTAGCTTTTCGTGGCTAAAATTTAGCTCCCTGCGCGCCCAAACGATGATTTTGTCGTAGTTTTCATCCTCGCAAAGCCCGCGCAGGGACTCTCGTCCGACCGCTCCCGTAGCTCCTACGACCAAGGCCGTTTTACCCATTTTTATTCCTTAATCTTTAAATTTTATCCCAGGCTAAGAACCTGGCCTAAATTTAGCGCGGTTAATTTTAATCGCCCGTTTAAATTTGCCCCAATTGGTTAGTCGCGCTAAGCCCTTTGCCTAAGTCAGAACGCAAGCGAGATTAAATTTACCGCGCCGATCGTACCCGTAACCAAAAATATATTCCCGTTTTTATTTTCCAAACGTTAAATTTAATCGTTTGAAGCTATACCGCGCACGTTTAAAAAAATGGGCCGCAAATCCTCAAATCTAAACGGCTTGCCTTAAGCCTAACGCCCTCTCCTCAAACCCCTCTCCCACGATAAATTCCGTCGTATAAACCAGCGTGCGGCCTTCCTGCGCGTCCTTGATACGGATGATCAGGCGTTTGTTGTTTTTATCGGCTGCGGCGCGGTGTTCGCCGATGGCGACGCGGTAAATTTGCGTGATGAGATCCTTGCCCGTTTCGTCCAAATTTAGCTCCAAAACCAGATCCTCAAGCTCTCTTTTTGTCCTGCTTTCGCTAGATGCCTGGCTGTTTTGATAGCTTGCGCCGCTTGCTTCCTTGCGTTGCTTAAAGCTTCTGCTTTGGAAATTCATATCGCGCGCGTCCTCTAGACTCACGACGTCGATTAGATTTATGCGAGCGCCCTGATCGTCGCGCGAGTAACGCACCTTAAATGCTAACGGAGCGTCCTTTTGCTCCTCGCTTAGGCTCTCGATGAGCCCCTTTTCAGAGTCAAACGCCGCGACCTTAAACGTGCTAAAAAGATCCATGATGCTTAGCATCATAAACTCTTTGCCGGTTTTTTTGCTAGGGATTTTAGCGATCTCGGCGATCTTGCCGACGACTAGGATTTCGCTCGTTTTATCTATCTTGCCGAAGTCCTTGCTAGGCGTGTGTTTTATCTGCTCGATTTGCTCTTTGTATTTTTCGAGCGGATGCGAAAAATCCATGCCCATAGCCTCGTCAAGAGTCAAAATTTTATCCAAATTTATGCGCATAAACTGCCCGTCTTTGGAGTAGCGAACCTTAAACGCATGCGGCAAATCGCGCTCATCGGCACTCATCGACTCGACAGCTCCAAGCTGCCTGTCAAAGACTGCGATCTCGACCGTACCGTGGAAATCCAGCATCTCGATCGTACCCATTTTTTTGCCGTTTTTCTTGCTGATCCTAGTCGTGAGATCCTCGATTTTGCCGACTAGCAGCATCTCGCCGTTTTCGGGTAGCTCGTCAAATTTATCGCTTAGCGTGTATTTTATCTTTGAGATTTGCTCGCGGTACTCGTCTAGCGGGTGGCCGGAGAGATAGATACCCACGCTTTCTAGCTCAAATTTGAGCTTGGTTTTTAACTCTAGCTCGGAGTCGTCGCGCACGAGATTTGTTTTAACCGTGCCCATGCTCTCGTCGTCGCCAAAGAGGCTCTCGGCCGCGTTTTTCTTGATAGTCGCGGCGTTTTTGCACGCCTCTACGATGTTATCGAGGTTGTTTAGCATCATCTTGCGCGTTAGGCCGAAGCTATCAAACGAGCCCGATTTTATCAGGCTTTCAAAGACTTTTTTATTTACCTTAAAGTTATCCACGCGCGAGACGAAGTCGTCGATGTCTTTAAACTCGCCCTTTGCCTGCTCTTCTAGGATATTTTCAATCGCCGCGCCGCCAACGCCTTTTATCGCGCCTAGGCCGTAGATGATGGCGTCCTTGCCCCCTTCGCTAACGACTGAGAATTCTTTTGCCGATTTATTGACCGACGGCGGCAGGATAGCGATATCTAGGCGCTTACACTCGTCGATGTAGCGCGAAATCTTATCAGCATTGGTCTCCTCGCTCGTGATGAGAGCCGCCATAAATTCGGCCGGATAGTATGTCTTCATATAGGCCGTTTGGAAGGTCACGTAGGTGTATGCCGCTGCGTGGGATTTGTTAAATCCATACGAAGCAAAGTGCAAAATAAGCTCAAACAGCTCGTCGGCCTTTTTGCCGTCTAACCCCTGCGCTTCGGCGCCTTCGATAAATTTGCCCTTTAGTCTATCCATCTCCTCTTTTATCTTTTTACCCATCGCGCGGCGCACGAGATCGGCACCTCCTAGCGAAAAGCCGCCGATAGTCTGCACGATTTGCATAACCTGCTCTTGATAGACGATGACGCCGTATGTAGGCTCTAAGATCGGCTGAAGCTCAGGGAAAATATACGTGATAGGCTCCAGGCCGTGTTTGCGCTTGATGAAATCTGGTATTAGATCCATCGGGCCCGGGCGATAAAGCGAGATCATCGCGATGATATCCTCGAAGCAGTCGGGGCGCATATCGGCTCCGACTTTTTGCATACCTTCGCTCTCTATCTGAAACAGTCCCAGCGTCTGGCCGCTACTGATCGTCTCGTAGGTTTTGGGATCGTTTTTATTGACCTGCTCCCAGATGATCTCTTTGCCAAATCTCTTTTTTACGAGCTTAACGGCATTGTCTATCACAGTTAGAGTCTTTAGCCCCAGGAAGTCAAATTTGATGAGATCCACGTCCTCTAGGTACTTTAGGCTATACTGCGTGACGAAGTGATCCTCCTCGGCGTTTGGCTGGCGGAAAAGCGGGGTTTTGTTCCACAGCTCCTCGTTTGAGATGACCACGCCTGCGGCGTGCATGCCGGCGTTTCGGTTTAGACCCTCCAGATCCAGGGCAAATTTCCAAATTCTATTTGCATTTGAGTTGCTTGCTATCAGCTCGCCGATCTTTGGCTCTTTTTCAAAGGCCTGTTCTAGCGTGATGCCTAGCTCGTCGGGGATGAGCTTTGCCATCGCGTCGGCCTCGGCATACGGCATATCGCATACGCGCGCGACGTCGCGGATGACGCCTTTTGCCAGTAGCTTACCGAAGGTTATGACTTGAGCCACGTTAAATTTACCGTATTTTTCTATAACGTAGTCGATGATCTCGCCGCGGCGGTTTTGACAAAAGTCCACGTCGATATCGGGCATGCTCACGCGCTCGGGGTTCAAAAAACGCTCGAAAAGCAGGTTATACGGCAGCGGATCCAGGTCCGTGATCTTTAGACTATAGGCTACTAGGCTTCCCGCCGCCGAGCCGCGTCCCGGGCCTACCGGCACGCCGCGCTTTTTAGCTTCGTTGATAAAGTCCCAAACGATCATCATATAGCCCGGGAAGTTCATCTTGTTTATGATATCTATCTCGCGCTGCAAACGGGTGCGGTACTCTTCGTGGCGCTCAGCTGGGATAAATTTCAATCTCTCCTCCAGCCCCTGCCTACACTCGTGCTCAAACAGCACGCTGTCGTTTGGTATGCTGTAGCGTTTATCAGGCTCTGGCAAGCTCAAATTTCGCTCGGCGGCGTACTCGAGCGTAAATTTAAAATTTGGCGGCGTCGCGTCGCCTAGCTTTATCGTGAGGTCGCATTTATCTACGATTTCCTGCGTGTTTGTAACGGCTTCGGGGACATCGGCGAAAAGCTCGCTCATCTGCGCGGGCGTCTTGACGTAAAACTCGTGCACGCTGTGGCGCAGGCGGTTTGGATCGTCTAGTAGTTTGTTCATCGCGATACACATAAAAACCTCGTGCGCATCGGCTCGTTGCTTAAACGTATAGTGCGTGTCGTTGGTTGCGATTACCTTGATATTTAGCTCTTTTGCCAGGCGCAGGATTTCATCGTCGATCCTACGCTGATCGCCGATACCGTGGCGCATGATCTCGAGGTAAAAATCATCGCCGAAGACCTCCTTGTACCACAGTGCGGCTTCCTTGGCCGCCTCATATCCGCCCGCGCCGAAACGCAAATTTCGCTCGCTTTGGTTGAGGTTCCAGTTCACCTCGCCTTGCAGGCACGCAGAGGAGCAGATGATGCCCTCGCTGTGCTCTTTTAGCATCTTTTTGTTGATACGCGGATAATAATAAAACCCCTCGATGTAACTCATGGAGCTAAGATACATCAGGTTTTTGTAGCCGATTTCGTTTTTGGCGATGAGGCAGAGGTGGAAGCGCTGCTTGGTGCTCTTATCTCCTAGCTCCTCGCCGTTGTGGATGTAGGCTTCGATACCGATTAGCGGCTTTATGCCTTCATTTTTCATCGTTTTATAAAAGTCTATAGCGCCGAACATATTGCCGTGGTCGGTGATGGCTGCGGCTTTGACGCCTTGTTTTTTTAGCGTTTTAGCTAGCTCTTTGATACGGTTGGCTCCGTCTAGCAGCGAATACTCCGTGTGCAGGTGCAGGTGCGTAAAATCTGTAAAATCGCTCATTTTTCGTCCTTTTTAATGCTTTTTGATTTTACAAAAACTTTGCTTTTAGGCGGATAAATCGGTCTTGTTTAAATTTAACTAGGCGCGGCAAATAGGCTGCTGGTGTGGGCTTTTCGTCAAATTTGAGCTTAAATTTGACCCCTGCGGCGCGGACGACTCGGCTTAAATTTACGGCTTTAAATTTAGCCCAAATTTGAGCGGTAAATTTGACGCAGCCTCGCGGACGTAAATAGAAATTTGAAGCGCGATTACGAGGGGGATTAAGAAAAAATTAGATAAGGCGGATAAAAATTACCGCTCTTTTTAAATTTAAATAATTCAAGTAGCGCGTTTAAATTTATCTGCTAAATTTCCCTTTAAACATCTCAAGCAAATTTGACAAGCCGTCGCATTTTGATGCGTCAAGGCCGAGCTTAAGAGCGGCAAATTTATAGTGGATTTTGGCGCCGTCCGTTACGCTCACCGCCGGAGCGCGCGAGCTTTTGGAGAGCTTTTTGCCGCCATGCGCTAGCAAGCCGTGATGGATAAAATTTGCATTTTTAAAACCGTAGCCCAGGACCCCTGCCGCGTATTTTTGCGCCGCCGAGCACGCGAGCAGATCCTCGCCTCGCACGAGCAAATTTACGCCTAAGATCTCGTCATCCACGAGGCTAGCGAGATTATACGCGGGCGTATCGTCCTTTTTCCAAACGACGAAATCGCCCAAAATTTGCGCCAAATTTACGCTTTGGGCTTGCGCGAATTTTTCCGTCTCAAACGCCGCTTCGTCTATCAAATTTAAGCCGTCCGAATTTGCCGAATTTAAAATGCGTTCTTCCAGATTTTCTACCTCATTTAGGTTAAATTTCTTATCGCCGGGTTTCCCTCTGTCCGAGCCGAGCAAATTTGCCGATTTTTTTAAACCGTTTGCCACGCTGTTTTGCGTTGTTTGCTCATTACCGCAAAAACCGTCCGCCAGGCTCGCCTTCCCGCCAAAGCCGCGCCCCAAAGCGTCAAAATTTATCAAATTTTGACGGACGTTAATTTGCGCTCCATCGATAGCGCGTAGTCGCATAGCCGTTTCGTCTTTTTTAAATTTAAGATTTTTCTCCGCGCAAACCCGCGCGTAAATGCCGTTTTTAAACGAGCTTTTCATCGAGTGTGAGCACTCGCAAGCGTAACAAATTCCTTTTTGCTCGAGCGTTTTTAGCGCATTTATGTAGGCACCGAGGCGAAATTTGGAGCTAAATTTGGTTTCAAACTCCCCCACTCCGCCGGGTCCGCCGTCAAAATCAATGCCCAGCATATCAAGCACGCGAAAGATATTTTCTACGTATTGCCTGCGGTAGCGCGGCAAGTCGTAGTCGTCGATCCTTAAGTACAAAATCCCGTCAAACGCACGAGTAAAAAGATAGGTTAGCAAGAAGTTGTAAACATTGCCCGCGTGTAAAAAGCCGCTTGGCGTCGGAGCGATACGAGAGACGACTTTGCGCTTCATCGATTGTATAAATATTGTATAAAACTGATATGAAGTCGCCGAGTCCGGCGACCATAATGGTATTATTCTCTAGGCTTAGCCTCGTTTACTCTTAACGCTCTACCTCCGACCTCTTTCTCGTTTAGTGCGTCTATGGCTTTTTGAGCTGCAGCATCGTCGTCCATCTCAACAAATCCGAATCCTTTTGAGCGTTTAGTTTCTTTATCCTTTACTATTACGGCGCGTTTTACTTCGCCGAAAGGCGCAAATGTATCCTTAAGTTCTGCCTCAGTCATACGATATGACAAGTTACCGACGTAAATATTCACGGTAACATCTCCTTAATTTAAATTTCCAATTTCTTGGTATTGCGATAATACCAAATTTCTAATAAAAAAGCTAGATATTTTAATTTTTTTATAAATTTATTTTACGAAAAGTAGTCCGTTTTTTACTTCGCTAAATTTTTCTTCGCCTTGCAAAATTTTTACCAATTCAAGCGCAAATTCCATCGCAGTCGCAGGACCTCGGGAAGTAATGATATTTCCGCTTAGTACGATATTTCTATCGCTTACGTACTTTCCGCCGCGAACGGCATTTTCGCAACCCGGATAGCAGGTAAACTCGCCCTTAACGATCTCTACAGCGTCAAGTGCTATAGGCGCGGCGCAAACGGCTGCTATAAATTTACCTTTTTTATCGAATTGTTTTATAATTTCCCTCATTTTTAAATTACTCTCGATATTCGATACACCCGGTTGTCCGCCGGGAAGCACCAACATATCGTATTCATCTACTTTTAAATCATAGAGAGTAGCGTCCGTATTTATTCTAATACCGTGCGAGCCTATTATCGAATTTTTATCAAGACCTATCATTACGGCATCGACTCCGCCCCTCCTAAGTACATCCACGATACTAACGCCCTCTATCTCCTCAAAACCGTCCGCAAAAATTACTGCGACTTTTTTCATATTATCTCCCTTGTTTTTCGTAATTATACAATGATTTAATATTTTTATGTTATAATCCCCCACTTTAAATTTGAAAGGAAGGAAAATGGAAGTAAAGATTACATACTGCAATTCTTGAAACTATAGACCGGTAGCTTCTCGTGTAGAAGAGCAAATTCTAGCAAATATCCCAGGTGCTGCTGTTAGCAAGATTATAGGCAACGGCGGAAATTTTATCGTTGAAGCAAACGGTAAAGTCTTTTTTTCGAAAAAAGATTTAATAGGAACCGACGTAAACGCATTACCCAGCCCGGATGAGGTAGCGATTTTAGTAGAAAAAATCAAACAATCCGCTTAATACTCAAGGCAAGGTTTTAATCCTTGCCTAATAATTTTCTTATTTTCCGGCTCTTTCTATATATTCGCCTCTAACGGTATCGACTCTAATAATCTCGCCTTCAAGTACGTGAAAAGGTATCTGCACGACTGCACCGCTCTCAAGCGTAGCGGGCTTTTTGCCGCCCTGGGTATCGCCTTTAAAATTCGGCGGAGTCTCGACGATCTTTAGTTCGACTACTTGCGGCACTTCTACGCCGATAGCCTTGCCGTTGTGAAATAAAATTTCAACCATCATGCCGTCTATCATCCATTTTTTAACATCGCCTACGTCCTCGTCGCTGATCGCCACTTGCTCGTAGGTCGCAGTATCCATAAACTGACAGAACTCGCCGTCGTCGTAAAGATACTGCATCTCTTTTTCTTCCAAATTCGGCTGATCGCATTTGTCGCCAGCGTGGAACGTCTTTTCAAGCACTTTGCCGTCGATAAAAGATTTAATTTTCGCGCGAACGAAAGCTGCGCCCTTGCCCGGTTTTACGTGCTGATACTCGACGACTTTATACGGAACGCCGTCTAGCTCGATCTTTAGTCCTTTTTTTAGGTCGCCCATTGAATAGGTTGCCATTTTTTCTCCTTGTAGTTTTAAAGGGTGATTATATCAAAAAAGTTTTTAGTTTAGTTTAAGAAGCGGCGAGGCGGCAAATTTGACCGCGCCCGCCAAAGTAAAACTCAAATTTAAGGCTTAAATTTGAACTCGCCTTTTTCCTTACTTTGTTCAGACTGCGAGTGGATTTCCCTTTTCATCTGTTCGCTTACGCTTGGTTCGTCTTTTTGTATCTTTTGAAATTTCTTTTTTTCGGTCAGAATTTTTTCGAAATTTTTCGTAGTTTGCTTTTGCGCCTCGCTCTCGCAACCGGCAAATAAAAACAAAATCGGAATAAAAAGTAAAAATTTCATATTCAAGCCTTTCTTAAATTTAAGCCCGATTTTGGGCTTAAATTTAGATAACTGCGTATTTTGCCCATATGCAAACGTCAAGTTCGTTTAGTTTAGCCAGCGTCTCTTTGGTTATCTTTTCATCGACCAGCACGACCGCAAGCGCCATACCGTGGTCGTCGCGCCCTAGGCGGAAGTCGGCGATATTTATCTTCTCATCGGCAAGGATAGACGAAATCTTAGCTATAACGCCCGGAACGTCGTTGTTTTTAAAGATAATCATCTTGCCTTTAGGTTTAAAGTCTGTTTTAAAGCCGTTTATGGTTACGATACGCTGCTGATTCTCGCCAAATACCGTTCCGCCGATCGTCACGATATCGCTTTGCGTCGTGATACGAACGGTGATCTTATTTTTAAAAATACTATCGCCGCCTACGATACTTTCGGTTTTTATACCCTTTTCGTCGCATAAAAATTTAGCGTTTACGTAGTTTATGCCGTCGCCTAAACTCTCTTTTAGCGCGCCCACGATAGCAAAGGTTAGTAAGGAATTTGCGTATTCGCTAATCTGTCCGTGAGTTTCGATACGGACGGCTTTAATCGCGTTTTTGTTGATTTGCGCGGCAAGAAACGCCATCTTACTCGTAAGCTCGATATAAGGCTCTACGAAGGAAGGCAAATCCTCGGTCTTTATCGGCAAATTTAACGCGCTAGGATAGCTGATACCGCGAGCCGCCGAGATAGCCTGTTCGGCTGCGGCGATAGCGATGTTTGCTTGAGACTCTAGCGTATTTGCGCCAAGATGCGGCGTGACGCTGACGTTATTTAACTCAAGTAGCGGGTGGTTAGTCGCGGGTTCTTTTGCAAATACGTCGATACCAGCAAACGCGATCTTGCCGCTTTTTAAGCCGTTATATAGCGCCTCTTCGTTATAAAGACCGCCGCGGGCGCAGTTTATGAGACGCACGCCGTCCTTCATCTTTGCGATCTCGGCCTCGCCGATCATATCCGTAGTTTCTTTATTTTTAGGCGTATGGATCGTTATGAAATCGCAAGCGAGAATATCGTCGAAATTTTTAGTATAAACGCCGCCCATATCGGTTACTTTCGACGGATCTATATACGGATCGTAAGCGACGATTTTCATACCGAAAGCCGCAGCTCTAGCCGCCACGCGCGAGCCGATGTTGCCAAAACCGATGACGCCTAACGTTTTATTAAAAAGCTCGACGCCGTACCATTTCTCGCGTTTCCAAATGCGGTCGATTTTTAGGTCGTTGTGGGCATAAGGAAAAGAGCGAGCCGCCGCTAGCATATGAGCCATCGTTAGCTCCACCGCGGCGATCGTGTTTGCCGTAGGGACGTTCATCGCGATGATGCCGCGCTTTGAACATCCGTCGATATCTACGTTATCGACGCCCACGCCCGCACGCACGAGAGCTTTTAAATTTTTTGCGGCATTTAAAAACGCTTCGCCGACTTCCGTCGAGCTTCGAGTGATAGCCACATCAGCCTCGCCTAAGATATCTAAAAGCTTGTCCTTTGGCACGTTTACCGCGTCGATTACTTTTATATCCTCTTCGCGATTTAAAATTTCAAAGCCGACTTTGTGTATCGCATCGCACACTATTATGGTTTTCATAGCTTGATCTCCTTAAAGGTTGAATGTATATCGTATATTTTTAACTCGTTTGCGATATGCCTTAGTATACTTTTGTCTTGAGTATCTATGTATATAAGGTTTTGGGAATTTTGTTTTATAACGCTAAAACCGACCGAAAATTTATCAAGGGTTTGAGACAAACAAAACATGGAATAAATATCGTTTTTATCGACCAGTAGTTGGTTTACGACCTTGTTTTGTTTTTTTATCTCGTTTTTAAACTCCATAAATATTTCATTGGTCGCCAAAATATATTTTCTCTCGGGGAGATCGGCTAGATCCTTAATCCAGCCGCCTCCCACTTTATTTTGGCTTATCTGCTCTTGTTTGAACGCAGGCTCTTCTTGCTTAACTTGCGCTATGTTGTTCGTAGCAAATCTATAAAGCAAAATAACGCAAGTCGATACAAATATTAACGAAAAACCTACTGCAATAGCAAACAAATGCCTTTTCATACGAATTTACGAAAGTTGCTCTTTTATAATATCGCCTAGAGTAATTTTATCGTCGCCGTTTATTTCGTTTAGAACTTCGCGCTCTTTTTGACGAGCCAGACGCCTTATACTTAAACGAATTCTATTTTTTTTCTCGTCTATAAAGGCTATAGCCGCCTCGATATCGTCGCCTATATTTAAACCGGCCGCATCGACGCTGCCTAAATCTTCTTTACGGATAAGGGCGTCTACGTTATCGCCTAGCTCGACGAATACGCCGAATTCTTTAATATCGCGAACTTTACCCGTTACGATATCTCCTACGTTAAATTTCTTAGCATAAGCTTGTACCGGGCTTTGCTTTAAGTCCTTCAAACTAAGGGAAATTTTCTGCTCTTTAACGTCGATCTTTATGACTTTTACTTCGATCTCATCGCCCACTTTAAACAAATCTTTGCATTTATCGTTTCTATCCCAGGAAGCGTCTTCATTATGTAATAATCCTTCTACTCCGCCGATTCTAACGAATGCTCCGAAGTTCGTAACGCTAGTAACTACGCCCTTAACCGCGTCGCCTTCTTTAAATTTCTCTTTAAATTCGTCAAAAGGTTTTTTGAGCAGATTCTTTAGGCTTACCCTTAAACGCCTATCTTTCGCGTCGATTTCAATAACTTCGACGTCTATTTCTTCGCCTTCGCTAATGTGATCTTTCGGATTTTTGATATTTTTATCCCATGAAATTTCAGAAATATGCAAAAAGCCTTCTACGTCGTTGCCTAAATCGACGAATGCACCGTAAGGTTCTATATTACTGACGGTTACTTTTATGGTGTCGCCAACTTCTAAACCGTCTTTTATCTCGTCCCAAGGATCCGGCGTTGCGGCCTTAATAGATAGCGAAAGGTGTTTTTTCTCGTTATCGTATTTTATAACTTTCACTAAAACTTTGTCGCCTTCTTTATAAACAGTTCCAGGATTTACGGGGCCCTTGTAGCTTATCTCGCTGTAGTGTACGAGTCCGTCCACGCCGCCGACGTCGACGAACATTCCGTAAGTCGTGATCTTCTTAACGATACCCTCAATAACTTCGCTATTTTCCACGATAGAAGATATTGCTTCTCTTTTTTTACGCCTATCTTCATCCAAGATACGTCTTCTAGAAACTACGATGCTTTGCTCGTCGCGATCAACTTTTATAACTTTGACTTTATACGTTTTTCCAACTACGGAATTACCGTCTTTAAAACCGCTTTGAGAGCGCGGTAGAAAAAATTCTATTCCATCGCTATTTTGCGCTACGAAACCGCCTTTATTTTTACCTATAATTTTTACTTCAAATAGATCCTGATCGTCTTCGTCGTAATTTTCGATGTAGGCCTTTACTTTTTCTTTTCTTAAAGCCTTTTTATGAGAGAGTATCGGTCTACCGCTCCTTGAGCCGGTTATCGCAACCTTTATAGGGTCGCCGACCTTAAATTTTAGCTCGCCGTTTTCGTCTTGAATCTCGGAGATATTCAGTATACCTTCCGATTTTTTACCTACGTCGACAAATACTTCATCGTCTTTTATATTGACGATTTTACCTTCGCTCTCTTCTTCGGTCTTTTTAAAAGACTCCTCTAACATCGCGGCAAAATCGATATCTTCAATATCT
>CAUQJW010000023.1:0-15051 GCA_963518485.1 uncultured Campylobacter sp. | reverse complement strand
CGACTCTACCGCTTTTTTGAAGCTCTTTTACGATTTGAAATTTTTCGCTCGGCATCATTTGGGCATAAATTTTTTCTATCCCTAGCGATTTTGCAGCCGTAGCGGCCGTATTTAGGCTATCTCCGGTTAGCATTATCGGCTCTACGCCCATAGATTTTAGCTCCGCTATAGCGTCGGCGGCATCATCTTTTAATACGTCGCCCAGAACGATAAAACCGGCGTATTCTCCGTTTATTGCGACTAATGCTACGCTATTTCCGTCTTTGCCGACGTTAGAAATTTCTTTTTTTATATCGGGCGAAATCGCTACTCCGAGTTCCGTCAAAAACGCCTCGTTACCTACGGCTACGTCCGAGCTTTCGCTTTTTACGCCGCGCCCGGCGATATTTACGAAACCTTGCGAAAATTCTGGGATTTTTAACCCGAGCTCTTCCGCGTAACCTACGACCGCATGCGAGATAGGATGCGAACTTTTAGCTTCTAAAGCAGCCGCTTTGATTAAATTTTCGTCGCTAATTTTAGCCGATTTTACCGTTATTTCGCCCCTGCTTAAGGTTCCGGTTTTATCGAAAACGGCGTATTTAACGTCTTTTAAAACCTCTAAAGCTTCCGGATTTTTAACTAAAATCCCGTTCTTGGCGCCTACGCCTAAAGACGAAATAATAGCTATGGGCGTGGCAAGCCCTAGCGCGCACGGACACGAGATAATAAGAACGCAAACCGCGCTTAGTATGCCTTGCAGCGCGTTTCCGGTCGCTAAAAACCATACGAAAAACGTAATCGCGGCGATAGATATTACGCTGGGCACGAAGATATTAGCTACGCGATCGGCAAGGCGGCTGATAGGCATTTTTTTATTCGACGCGTCGCTTAGCAAATTTAAAATTTGAGACAAAAGCGTCTGCGTCAAAGGTTTAGTTATTTTTACGTTTAAATAGCCGTTGACGTTAATCGTACCGGCATTAACCGCATCGCCTACTTTTTTATATATCGGCAAGCTTTCGCCCGTTAGCGCGGAAGCGTCTATCTCGGCGCCTCCGCCCACTACCTCGCCGTCGCTCGGTATGCTAAAGCCGCTTTTTACGACTACCGCGTCGCCTACCTTTAAACTTGCGGCCTCTACTTCGCTAACGGTACCGTCTCTTTTCAGCAAAAGCGCCGTTTTGGGGGTTAGGCTCATTAGGGCTTTTAGATGTTTTCCGGCTCTAGATTTAGAATTTTCTTCTAAAAATTTTCCTAGAGATACGAAAGTTATTATCATCACCGAACTCGATGCGTAAATATGCCTTAAATTTTCCGGTACCGCATATTCAAAGCAAAATACGAAAAGCGAATATAAAAAAGCCATGCTAGTACCCAGGGCTACGAGTACGTTCATATCGAAATTTTTATTTTTCAGCGCGCCGTAAGCGTGCGCGAAAAACTCCCGCCCGCAAAACGCGAGAGCTATAAAAGCTAGCGCCAACATCAAGACGGCTTTAAAATCGCTCATTCCGCTGACCGTTTCTAGCGCCGTGACGACTACGCTAATAACGGCGGCGATTATAAAATTATTTCTTAGCGATAAAACGCGTTTGCGTCGATCCTTTTCAAGTTCGTCCGTATCTTTTGCTATGCCGTAACCTAACTTTTTTATCTTAGTTTCCAGCTCGTCTTTTACTTTATCGTTTAGTATTTTAAATTCGCCGGAAGCGGCGGCGAAATTTACCCTAGCTTCTAATACTCCTTGCGTTTTTTTGGCTATCCGCTCGATCGCATTGGAGCAGTTTACGCAGGTCATCCCCGAGATGTTTAGCTTAACGGTTTTAGGCATTAATCCGCTCCATAACGCTAAACCCCAACTCGTCTAGCTCCGTTTTAAATTTTTCTACTAAGTCTTCGGTTATATCGGCGCCGACGACTCTAGGTTCTACGCTTAGATCGACCTTTATCTCGCCGAATTCGTCTTCAAGGGCGTTTTTTATAGTGTTTGCGCAATTTTCGCAATGAATGTTGGCAACTTTAAATTTAATCATCTTTTATCCTTTACCATATGAAAATATTTATGAGAATTTATAATTTTCTCGCCGTCTCGCCTAAAACCCAATCTCTCGTAAAAAGTCCCGGTTTTAGGCTTATTTTCGTCTACTATGAGGGCTATCTTTTTAAAATCCGTTTGATCGCAAATAAAATCGATAAGTTTCGTGGCGATTCCTCGCCCGCGGAAATTTTCGTCCACGGCGACGCTATCTATATAAAATTCGTCCTCTTCGCATTCAGGCTGCGGGAATTCGCTTACTCCGCTAGCCTTCAAGTGCGCTACGATAGGCTCGTCTAGGCGCGCCGAGTCGCCGCCGAAATATCCGCAAACGGCGCCGATAGTAATTCCGTCCTCTTCGTATACGAAAACGTTATTGTAGCTCAGGCGATTAATTTCGCTTTGAAAAAAATTACATAAAATTTCATCGCTTTTCGTCGGGTCGCTCACGCCGCTAAGCGTAAAAGCGATATCTTCCATCGCCAAATTTAATAGCTCTACGCAACGCTTCGCATCTTGTTTTTTAGCTCTTCTAATCATTCTTGAATTATAGGCTTTTAAAGCTAAATTTATTACTAATTATCGGTAAAATCTCGACGTTTTTAAAAAAATGCAAAATTTTTTTAGATATAATTGGGCAAAAATTTTTAAAGGAACGAAATGGGACGAGCGTTTGAATATAGGCGCGCCGCGAAGGAAGCGCGCTGGGATAAGATGAGCAAGGTTTTTCCAAAACTCGCAAAAGCCATAACCGTGGCGGCTAAAGAGGGCGGCACCGAACCTGATATGAACCCGAAACTTCGCGCCGCGATAGCAGCGGCCAAGGCGCAAAATATGCCAAAAGACAACATCGACGCGGCGATAAAACGCGCTAACGGCAAGGATAGCGCGGATATCAAGACTATCTTTTACGACGGCAAGGGCGCGCACGGCGTCCAAATCATCGTCGAGTGCGCTACCGACAACCCGACTCGCACGGTCGCAAACGTCAAGGCGATATTTAGCAAAAACGGCGGCGAAATTTTGCCTAGCGGAAGCCTAAATTTCATGTTTACGAGAAAGAGCGTTTTTGAACTTGATATGCCCGCAAAAGAGCTTGACGAGATCGAGCTAGATCTTATCGACTTCGGTCTAACCGAGATCGAGGAAGAAGACGGCATGCTTTATATCTACGGCGATTACGCAAGCTTCGGAACTCTTAGCGAAGGTATCGAAAAGCTGGGGCTTGAAGCCAAAAAAGCCAGCCTGCAATACATCGCAAACTCGCCCGTAAGTCTAAATGAAGAGCAAATGAACGAGCTAGAAAAACTGCTTGATAAGCTCGAAGACGACGACGACGTGCAAGCGGTTTATACAAATATCGAATAAATTTAAGGAACGAAATGAGAAACGACGAACTAAAAATCTACGACATCGACGCGACCGAGCTTGCTAAGCTCAAATTTGCCGTTATCCACACGGAAAAAGGCGATATGAAGCTCGAGCTCTACGGCGACGAAGCGCCGCAAGCGGTGACGAATTTCGCCCAACTAGCTAAAAGCGGCTTTTACGATGGGTTAAATTTCCACCGCGTGATCCCGAATTTCGTGATCCAGGGCGGCTGCCCGCACGGTACGGGTACCGGAGGGCCGGGCTGGCGCATCAAATGCGAGTGCGTAGGCCAAAAATACAAGCATAAACGCGGAGCGCTATCTATGGCGCACGCCGGACGCGATACGGGCGGCAGTCAGTTTTTCGTCTGCCACAGCGCGCAGCCGCACCTTGACGGCGTGCATACGGTGTTTGGACAGATCGTGGATAAAGCGAGCCTAAAGACTCTAGATAGCATCAAGCAAGGCGATAAGATAAACTCGATCGAAATTTTAGAGAGTTTGTAAATTTAATAAAAATCGGGCGGTAGTTTGAGCTCCGATAATCCGCGCGATTTCGTTTTATGCGATTTATTAAAATTTTAAAGGATATTTCTTGAATCAAAACGCTTCAATCGCGGCAAAACCGCAAAAGCCTTTTATAGTTAGACTACTTACCAATCTCGCGTTTTGGGTGATTTTCGGTATCGTCGCAGGTATCGCCGTGGGCGTATTTTTCCCGGACTTAGGCATAGCAAGCAAGCCCGGTATCGATTACTTTATCAAAGCTCTAAAAGCGCTCATCGGCCCTATCATCTTTTTAACGATAGTCTCGGGCATCATAGGGCTTGAGAGTATGAAAGATCTAGGCTCTATCGGGCTTAAAGGATTTATTTACTTTGAGGTCGTAAGCACTATCGCACTAGCCGTGGGTATAATCTTTGGCGAAACGCTAAAACCGGGGCATGATATGCACCTTGACTATACGCAGCTTGACGCCTCTAGCGTGGAGAAATTTACGAGTCAAGCCTCGAGCATAGACGCAAACAGCGGACTCATAGCTCATACGCTTCATATTTTGCGCGGCGCGGTGCCGGTAGACGGCATCTTCCCTTACGTACATCTGCTTGATCCGTTTATCAAGTCAAATACGCTACAAGTGTTATTTATGGCGATCGTAACGGCGGTTATTATATCTTTTTTAAAACACGATCATAAAAGCAAAATCCTAAAACCGCTTGAGATAATTCAGCACTGGGTACTAAAACTACTTACGATTTTGATGCTATTTAGCCCGGTCGCGGCGTTTTCTGCTATGGCGTATTTGATCGGTAAATTCGGCATCGGTTCGCTAATAGGCATGCTTGAGCTGCTTTTCGTTATGGCGCTTGCGAGCTGCTTTTTTATCTTCGTGGTTCTTGGCGCGATTTGCTATTTTGCGAAGGTCAATATCTTTAAATTTATGCGCTTCATCGCAAAGGAAGTCTTGATCGTATTTGCGACGAGCTCCTCGGAGACTGCGCTAGCCCCGCTCATGCAAAAGCTAGAAGCCGCAGGCATCCACAAAGGCGCGGTCGGGCTCATCATACCGACGGGATATTCGTTTAATCTTGATTGCACGAACATCTACCTGTCGCTTAGCGTCATTTTCCTTGCTCAAGCTTTCGGTATCCCGCTAAGCATCGAGCATCTGATACAAATTCTCATCATCTTGATGGTAACGAGCAAGGGTGCAGTAGGCGTCACGGGTTCAGGATTTATCGTGCTTGCCGGTACGCTTGCCGCGCTTCCTAGCGCAGGTATCCCCGTCGTCACGGTTGCGGTGCTACTCGGCGTGGATAAATTTATGTCCGAGATGCGCGCGGTCGGGAACCTCTGCGGTAACGCCGTAGGCTGCCTAATCATCTCGATCTGGGATAAAAAAGTAGATATGGAGAAATTTCGCTACGCCCTCGATCATCCCGAGGAATTTCATTTCCATTCTTGATTTTTCGGAAAACCTTTGCGGCTTTCCGAAGCTTTTTGCTTTTATATCGCTTTATCTTAAATTTCAAGGACAAAAATGCAAAATCGCAATGCTAATTTGATTATGGATTTATACGAATTAACTATGGCTAACGGCTATTTTTCGATCGGAAACGATAAAAAAACGGCATTTGATTATTTTTACCGTAAAAATCCGGATAACGGCGGATTTGCGATATTTGCAGGGCTAGAGCAGGTCATAGAATACGTAGAAAATCTTCGTTTCAAAAAGGATGATATAGATTATTTTAAAAGCCTAAACGTGTTTTCGGACGAATTTTTGGACTTTTTAAAAGATTTTAAATTTAGAGGCGATATATACGCATTCGACGAAGGCTCGATAATCTATCCGCAAGAACCTATCTTGAGCGTCGTAGGCTCGCCCGTGGACGCGCAAATCATCGAGACCGCCCTGCTATCGGCGCTAAACCATCAAAGCTTGATCGCCACCAAGGCTAGGCGTATAGTTAAAGCCGCCGCCGGACGCACGGTAGCCGATTTCGGAGCCAGGAGGGCGCATAATATGGATGCCGCGTTTTACGGAGCTAGGGCCGCCTATATCGGCGGAGTATCGGCTACGGCGACGCTTCTTGCCGCAAAAGAATTTAATATCCCGGCAAACGGCACGATGGCTCATAGCTGGGTAATGTATTTTAACGACGAATTCGAAGCCTTCAAACGCTATGCGCTTCTTTATCCGGATAACGCGGTTTTACTAATAGACACCTACGACGTACTTCACAGCGGCGTTCCGAATGCCGTAAAAACGCAAAAAGAAATTTTAGCGCCTCTAGGTAAAAAATTAAAGGGCGTTAGAATAGATTCGGGGGATTTGGCGTATCTATCCAAAAAAGTAAGAATCGCGTTAGACGAAGCCGGGTTAAACGAGTGCAAAATCTTCGTATCAAATAGCTTAGACGAATACACGATATCTTCCATTCTAGCTCAAGGCGGCGCTATAGACGGGTTTGGAGTCGGCGAGAGACTAATCACGTCTAAAAGCGATCCGGTTTTCGGCGGCGTTTATAAGCTAGCCGCAGTCGAGGCAAACGGCGAATTTACGCCTAGAATCAAGCTCTCCGAGGCCGTAGAAAAGATGACCAACCCCGGATTAAAACAGCTTTGGCGCGTATACGATAAAAGCGGACACGCCGTAGCCGATCTCATAACCTCGATCGACGAAACGCCGGATTTTAGCAAGCCCTATCGTTACATAGACCCAGAAAAGCCGTGGGAGATTAGATATTTTGAAAACTGTAGCGCTAGAAAAATGCTAAATTTAGTCGTAAAAGACGGAAAAAGAATCGTCTCCAAGCGAAGCCTAGAAGAAATCAGAAACTACGTTAAGAATCAGCTAACAAACGAAATTTGGGAAGAAGAACAAAGGTTTGAAAATCCGCACAAACATTACGTCGATATGAGCGTAAAATATCACGAAATGAAAATGAGCTTATTAAAAAGTAAAAATTTTAAGCGGGTATGATGCAAAATAACTCGCTAGACGCAAACGTAATACGTATAAAAGCCGATTTAATTCCATAAACTAGACGGATTACCGGGCTTGCTTTTATATAGATTTTAAAAAGTCGCCTATATCTCTTAATTCTCTTAAAATTTCATCATTTTTAGAGATTAGCTCGTTTATTTTTTCAACCTTTAGCTCTCTTGTCTCTTTAAAGTCTTTGCTTAGCTCGTTTAGCGATTTATTTAAAAACGAGACGTTAGACAGCATTTCGCTTTCGAATTCGTATAAGCTAAGGCTATTTAAAACCGCGTTGGAAACGTCGACGGCGCTTGGAATAAAAAGAGAAAATCTAAGAGGGTCTTTTTCATAAGATATCCTTGCCGCGTCGATTTTTTCCTTTATGGAGTAAACCGAAATTTTTACGGCATTTTCATAGTTGGATACGACTTTTAAATTTAGCTTTTCGAAAAATAGAGCTATCTTTTGGGATTGCTTAAATTTAGCCGCTTCGTAATCTCTTAAAAATAGCGCGTAAACCTGCCCGGCGTAAGTCCGTATCGCCGAAAATCTCTCGTCCGAATGCACGGCGCTCTCTTTAACGATATTTTCGAATTCCGATTTGTAAAGTAAAAATCTATATTCTAGTTTACGGTAAATTTCGCCGATAGCCGCATCGATTTCGCTTTCTAAAAGCTTTAAATTACGCCTATAAATTTTAAAAAACTTATCTAATTTTACGTCGTTATAAATTAACCTAGAAAAAATCTCGTCGGCATCTATATCCACGGCTGCGTAAGCGACGCGCTCAAATATTTCTTTGCCTAAAACCGATTTTTTACGGACGAATCTATCTCTCGTCTTAGGCTTCAAGGAGCTTAAAATTTCGTCTGAAATGAGTTTTGCCGCGCTTTTTATCTCGTTAAAAGCAAGCTCTAGTTTAGGCGAAATTTCTCGCTTAACCTTGTCGGCGAGTTCGCTTGACTCGCGATCGAAATTCTCGATTATATCCAGCGCCTTTTTATATATTCGCCCAAAATATTCATGCGAGAAAATTATGCTTCCTAATATATCTTCGCATCTTTTTATAACGAAATTTCGCTTTATAGCTTGCGCGTCCAAAGCCTTAACGCATTTTAAAATTTCGCCGAAATTAGAACGCTTAAATAAGTCTTCGTCGTTGTTTTTTAAGGCTTCTAAAGCTTGCTTAGCCGATACGGCGACGATACTTGAAAATAAATCTTTAAAAGTATTTTCGCAGTGATTTAAAACGTTTTGTAATTCCGATTCGCTTAATTTATCTTTTTGATTTAGGGCGAAAAACGCGATTTTACCTTTACCTTCTAAAAATTCTCGTATATCTTTTAGCTCGCTGGCTCTACCGGCGTTGTCGGCCAGACTTAGCCAAATTACGGTTCCGACGCTATCCAAAAGCTCTTTAGTAACCGCCGTATCCGCGCTTGAAAGAGAGTTAAGACCGGGCGTATCTATAAAGCTTACGCTTTTTAAAATTTCGCTAGGAGCGTATATGCAAAGCTCCTTTACGTCGTCCGTAAAAATTCTTTGATCGACGAATTTGCCGATTTGATCTATATTCAGGTTTAGCTCTTTGCCGTTTTCGTAATCGACCCTTAAGGCATAATTTTCGCCGTATTTTATATGCGTAAGTTTAGCCGTAACCGGAGTTAGTCCCGTCGGTAAAATCTCGCATCCCAAAAGAGCGTTTAAAAACGTCGATTTACCGCTTGAAAATTGCCCGACGATAGCAACGTTAAGCGGCTCGCAGATAAATAAATCAAGCGCCGACAATTCGTTTATAAGCTCGGCGCCGGGACGGAACTTAGGATCCGTTATAAGGCTTTGAAATTTTTTGAATCTTCCGTAAAAATCGCCGCCAAACTCCCTAAAAAAAGCTTTTTTATAAGCATTTATAAACTCGTTAAGCATTCTTTAACTCCGCTCCGATTTTTTCTAACTCGGTCTTTAAAAACTCTAGTCTTAAGATTTCGATCGAGATTTCGTCGTCTGAACCCTTTAGTAAACCGGCTTCCTTTTCAAACTCGATTTTAGCGGAGCTAAATTCTTTATCCTTACGGCTTAACGCAGCCTCTACGTTTGAGATAAATTTTTGCTTTTCGAAATCCGTTAAATCAGAAACTAGATTTCTAATCCGATCTGCCGACAAAAACTCCTCCAGCCTAGCTTCCGCGTCCGCCCCGCTCTTGCAAACGTCCTCGCAAACCTTGCCGTAACTAAGAAAGACGCCTTTTTGATTTAAATACTCGCTTACGTTAAAAACGCCGCCATCTAGTAAATTTTCAAAACCGCTAAATTTAAGCGAGATATTATCGGCCGCGATTTTTAACTGAGATAAAATTTCGTTGCGATTTTGCCTTAAAAGATGCATTATGCCGTCGTTTAGACCGCCGGCTACGATATGATATAAACGCTTATCGCCTTTTTTGCCGTAGTTTTTTTCGTTTTGTACGCGCTCATTTACAGTTTTTGAAAGAATTTTTAAATTTATCCTAAAATCGGTCTCTAATCTCGTGCAGTCAATATTCGCAATTTGCGTTTGCAAAACGTTTCTTATAGCTTCTCGTTCTACTTTTACGGCCTCTTCTCGAGCCTTTAACTCGCCGATTTTCTTACTAAGATCCGAACTAGAGCCGCTTAGCATCAGCAAATTATCTTGAACTTCGTTTAAAAACTCGGAACGAATCGCGGCTAGCTCGCGCTTAAAGCCGCTAACGCACAGCCTTGCTTTCTCGCTACCTTCGCCGAATAAGGTTTCGTATAAAAATCCTTTAAATTCTTCTATCCCGCTTCCGCCTACGTTTTCAAAATATCTTTTAGAACTAACCGCGAAAAAATCAATCTCTACGTTAAATTTATCCGCTCTTTCGCGCATGTTTTTTTGCGTATAAGCCAAAACCTCGCGAAGCTGCTCGTCGCTAAGGCAATCTATGTGCGTAAGAACGATAACGAGCCTACTTACGCGAGAATTAGTTAACGAATCGGTTATAAAATCCATATCCTTTTGCGTCGCCGTTTGCGAAACGTTCATCAAATGCACCATTAAATCGCACCGGCCTATAAATTCCTTTACCGTTCGCTCGCGCAAAAAGACCGCATCGTCGATACCGGGCGTATCTACGATACAAATTCCGTCTTTCAAAAGCTCTAAATTTTCATAAATTTCCACGCTTTTTACGAAAACGCAAAGCGGCGAACCGGAGGAAGTATAGTTTTTTAACTCACACATAGGTATCTCTTTAGCACCGCCTATCAGGGCCGAATCTAACCCGTGCGTCGATACGCAGAGCTCGTCAAGCTCCTCTCGCGTCCAAAAATTTACCTTGGCTAACGGCTCCTCGCCGAATTTTAAAATACTTAAATTTGCCGTCTCGGGAACGTTTGAGCTTCCTAATATTTTTTTATTCAAAAGAGCGTTTAAAAGGCTTGACTTGCCGGCGCTTATTACGCCCGTTACGGCTACGGTAAAGCTTAAATTATCTATTTTAGCCTTTGCCGATTTTAAAGCGGATTCAAATCTTGTCTTAGCGCAGAGTTTTAAAAGAGTTTCAAAAATAAAATCCGATTTATCTTTTTGCAAACGGAAAAAATTTTCTTTTACGGCATATTTTTCGCCCCCGCTTTTAAAAGCCAACGAATCTAAAAAATAGCAAATTTTATCGTATGCATCGCGCTTAATTATACTTTCGCCGCTTAGTCTTTTTAGCGCGTCGATTATCTTTTTCTTTGATACTTTCGAATTTTTTACGGCATTTATAGCGCCGATTTGGGCTTGCTGAACGCCGTGAATATTACGTTTGACTCCGGCGGCGCCTAATATCTCTTTAAACTCGTTTAGGCTCATAAATCTATCGAAATTTTTCTCATCGCAAGCCAGAATCGTCGCCAAAACCTCTTCGTCGCAAACTAACGAAAAGCTTTTGTCCAAAAACAGCCTAGAGTTTCCCCAAAGTTCGTCTAAAAATTCGTTCATTTTAGCTCTTTAGTTTTTTAAGGATTTTAGCAACTTTCGGCTTAAGGATCGTATTTTTTTACAAAGGAGTTATTTAGCTTAAGCAATATCGGCAAAATATATTTTACTTTAAAGGTAATCGCTTAAAAAACATTGATATTAAAAATAGGAGGAAAATAGGTGGCGGACAGGGAGGGATTCGAACCCTCGAGCCCCGGTTAGAAGCTGCACCCTTAGCAGGGGTGTGGTTTCGGCCAACTCACCCACCTATCCGCAAAAAAAGAAATTGCATTATAATTAAATACCGCTGATATCTTGCTTAAATTTGCATTTTTGCGCCTGTCGCTCTCGTGCAGAAAAATAGTCGCGTAAAATAGCCGATGAATTTACGAGGTTTAACGGCGGCTTATTAAGCTAAATTTCGCAAAAATAGGCTTGCTTATTCAAAAATTTAAACAGCTTATCGCAGTCAAATTTGCAAATTTAATCCTTCCAAAGCCACCGTTTTAGCTTGGCTTTGTTGGGACGGGGCGTGCTGGCGTAGTAACAAATCATGCGGTAAACATAGAGGATGCACCTGTCGCTACCGCGTCCGAGCACCTTTGTACGTTCAAACATCTCGTCCGGATCCGCGCCCTTTAGCGAAGCGATGCCCGTGTAGCCGAGTGCCGGCAGATCCGCCTCTGTCGCCTAGCTGGCATATGGGATTTTCTTAAAATCGCTCGCGCCTTTACTCAAATTTTACTCCAATCTTTATTCAAATTTCGCTTGGCTCGCCATTTGGATAAAATTTTAAAACCCCTTGAGAGTGCGGAATTCTAAAGTCTCACTCGTGTGAGGCAAATTTTAAAATTTTATCTCGCCGCCGGGCTGCCACTGCGCTCATTCGCGCCGCTTTTTAGTGTTAAGACGTCCGCCGCCGCGCTCGTTATCGGAAATCTTATCCGCCAGCTAGCAGGGAGCTTGGGCGCGGCAAAACTTAAACGTTTTTAATCCCAAACGGGGGTAAATTTACACTCTCCGCGCTCGCTCCACTTAATTGCAAAGTCTTAGGTTTCAAACCTCAACAAGGTAAATTTACGCAACCCTGAGAAGTTGCAATTTGTTAAGTTTAATGAGTTTCAAACCCCAACGGGATAAATTTACACAAGAGAATTTTGCCTACATCAGGCTAAAAATTTATCTGTTTCAAACTCCGCCGGATTTTGTAAAAAGATGACGACGGCGCTTCGACATCCTCCCAGCCGCCTTTGCAAAACGACGGTTTTGATTAAAATTATACCACGTCAAAGTCAAACACAAAAGATTCGTGCCGAATTTTGAGCGAGTTTGAGCGTCAAATTTGACCCAAAATCCGCTCGCAAATTTCTCGCGGATCGGCGCTTTGATATATCGGTCGACCGACCACGATAAAATCAGCCCCCGCCTCGCGCGCGACGCCCAAATCCGCCACTCGCTTTTGATCCCCCGCACTCTCGCCAAACGGCCTTACGCCCGGGCAGAGAGTGATGAATTTTGCGCTCGTTGCGTCCTTGATTAGGCGGCTCTCAAACGCCGAACAAACCATGCCGTCAAGCCCCGCTTCATAGCTCATCACGCTAAATTTGCGCACGGCGTCGCTTAAATTTTGCTCGTAAACCGAGCTAAACTCGGCCTCGTCAAAGCTCGTTAGCGCAGAGACTGCAAGTACTAGCGGACGCGAACCGAGCCTATCCAGTCGCTCCATAACCGTAGCCATCGCGCGTTTGCCGCTACTTGCGTGCACGTTTATCATATCTACGCCGATTTTGGCTATCTCCTCGGCGGCGTCGGCCATCGTGTTTGGGATGTCGTAGAGCTTTAGATCGAGGAAAATTTTAAAATTTCCGAGCTTTTTTAGCTCCTCTACAAATCCCGCTCCGTCGCGCAAATAGGCTCGCAGCCCGACTTTGAGCCAAATTTTATCCGAAAAGTCCGCAAGCCTCTCCTCCAGCTGCAAGCACTCCTGTTTCGAGCTCATATCAAGCGCGACGCAGAGCTTCACAGATCGGCCTTTAGCGCGTCTAGCACGCCGTTTATAAATTTCGGCGCCGAGTCTCCGCCCAGCTCTTTGCCAAGCTCGATACCCTCGTTTATGATGACGGCCTTGTCGGTCTGGGTAAATTTCATCTCGTACGCCCCCAGCCTAAGCACGGCGCGCTCGATGCTGCCGATCTCGTTTATCTTCCACTCTTTTAGGCGCGCGTTTAGTAGCGCGTCAAGCTCCTTTGCATGCTCCAAGATACCGTGAAAAAGCGACAGCGCGAGGCTTCGCTGATCGTTTCGGATCTTTTTTTCTTCTAAAAATTCCTCGACGAACTCCTCGCTACAGCTACCCATTTCGCGCGCGTAGAGCAGCGAAACGACGGCCTGCCTAACCTGGTGACGAGTCGCCATTTTACGCCTCCAAATTTTTATATAAGCTTAGCATCTCGATCACGCCCGTCATCGCCTCAAAGCCCTTGTTTCCGGCCTTTGAGCCCGCTCTCTCGATGGCCTGCTCGATGCTATCTACCGTTAGCACGCCAAAGGTCACCGGTTTGCCGTATTTTAGCGTGACGTTTGCGATGCCCTTGGTGGTCTCGGCGCTAACGTAGTCAAAGTGAGGCGTAGAGCCGCGGATCACCGCCCCCACGCAGCAAACGGCGTCAAATTTGCCGCTAGCTAGAGCTTTTTCAAGTGCCATCGGTATCTCAAACGCGCCCGGCACCAAAATGAGACTCAAATTTTTCTCATCCCCGCCGTGACGTAAAAACGCATCCCTCGCGCCCTCCACCAGCCTATCGGTGATGATATGGTTAAATCTCGCGCCCACTATGGCGACCTTTTCGCCGCCTTTTAAAGCCAAATTTCCTTCGATTATTTTCATGACTTCTCCTTTTAAATTATCTTTAACATTATCGCGCTTAGTGTTATCAGCGATAGATAAAACGCCTTTTGCGCGCTTATTTTTTCGCCGTTAAAAATCACTCCGACGCCCACGGCTCCGACCGCTCCGATACCCGTCCAAATCGCGTACGCCACCGACATCGCCATCGCCTGCATCGCGTAGCTAAGAAGCCAGAGCGAAAGGGCGAAATTTGCGACCAAAATCAAAAAATTTGCCGCCTTTTTCACGCCGAAGCTTTTTTGAAATTTGGTTAGAAAAAACACGCCCAAAACCTCGCAGCACCCGGCCGTCAAAAGAGCTAAAACATGCGTCAAGATTTTATCCTTTTTAGCCCCAGTACGCCAGCGATCAGCGTCGCTATGAAAAATAGCCGCAAGGGATCGGGCATCTGGCCGCTTGAGCTGTATTCGCTAACGCTTTCGGCGACCACGATAAAAAATGCTCCAAATCCCACAAATACGGTATATGCAACGCCAACGGGCAAGTATTTCATAGCCTTCATAAACGATACGAAGCTAACGCAGACTAACGCGGCAGTAAGCGCGAATCCTACGGCTTTTTGGGCGTGTTTTAGCCCGTACGCCCAGCCGCACTCGGCGACTGCACCGCCTAGCACCCACAAAAAGCCCTTAGTTTGCATCGCCTAGGGCGTCTTTTATCTTAAAAATTTGAGCGATATTTGCGTCTAGTTCGTCCAAATTTAACATATTCGGCCCATCGCAAAGCGCCTCGCAAGGGTTTACGTGCGTCTCATAAAAAAATCCATCCACGCCCGCAGCTGCCGCAGCTCGCGCTAGATACGGCACAAATTTCGCGTCCCCGCCGCTTTTTTCGCCAAGAGCGCTTGGCATTTGTACGCTGTGGGTCGCGTCGAAAATCACGGGTGCGTATTCGCGCATCAGCACCAAATTTCGCATATCTACGACCAAGTTTCCGTAGCCAAAGGTGCTGCCTCGCTCCGTTAGCCACACGCCGTTTTGCTTAGCAACCTCGTACCCGTCGCCCTTTACGCCGCGCGTTTCTAGTATTTTTTTAACAGAGTGCTTCATAGCTGACGCCGCTAAAAACTGCCCTTTTTTGATATTTACGACCGCTTTTGTCTTAGCCGCAGCCACGAGCAGATCGGTCTGGCGGCACAAAAACGCCGGGATTTGCAGCACGTCGGCTACTTCGCCTACGGGCGCGGCCTGGTAGCTCTCGTGGATATCGGTTAAAATTTTAAAGCCGAATTCCTTTTTTACCTTGGCTAAAATTTCGCAACCCTTCTCTAGCCCAGGGCCGCGAAACGAGCTTATGCTCGTG
>CAUQJW010000022.1:0-16037 GCA_963518485.1 uncultured Campylobacter sp. | reverse complement strand
CGGGTGCGCGCGCGTTTTGCTTCGTTGTCCCGGGCTGGCTAGACTTAGTACCAACCCACGTATTTTTTGTTTTTTATTAAAAAACACGACTCCGCCGTAGCCTTTGCGACGCCCATATACTCAGGCGGGAAGTCAGGCGTATCCATAGCCATAGTGCCTTTATCGTCCACGTATAGCGTACCCGCGCCGCCGATCACTAGTAGTCTCGTTTTCGTACCGCTAAGCGCGTCTGCGAGGTGTTTTGCTACCTTTTTATGAAGCGGGAACGTTTCGGGCGTCCATGCCGCAAATGCGCCGATAACGGCGTCAAAGCCGGCTAGATCGGCTTTGCTAAGCTCAAAAACGTCTTTATAAACGACTTTGACGTCGCCGTTTTTTACTCTTTGTTTCGCACGATCGCCGTAACGTCATGCCTTTGTTTTAGGGCCTCTTGCACCAAATTTGAACCTGATTTTCCATTTGCTCCGATGATTGCTACTTTCTTTGTTTCTCCTTTAAATTTGATTTGTTTGACTGCCGCGTAAATTTACAGCCAGCTCGGCTTTACGTCCTCGTTTATCACGCCGTCGCCGTTAGTGTACTGCTCCAGGCTGCCGCGTTTGGTCTGGATACAGATAAACTTCATCCTCTGCGCACCCGCCTTGAAGCATCTCTTGCCCGCCGGATCGATGCGGATCGCGTCGCCCTCGCCCACCGCCATCTCCTCGCCGTCGATAAAGAGCGTGCCGCCGCCTTTTAGCACCAAATAAAGCTCCTCGTTTTGCTTGTGCGAATGCACGAACGGCACGCTCGCGTTTGCGGGAAGCTCGTTGATAGAAAGCTCGCAGCCGCTTAAATTTAGAGCTTCTTTTAGCTCGGCTCTCGGCGCATTTTTCGTTGAAACGATCTTGTAGTTTGACATCTTTGTCTCCTTGGATTTTTTGTTGTAATGCTATAACTTACAACCGATGAGCGAAGTATAATAAAATTTTGTTGTAATGTCAAGAGTTACAGCAAAAAATTCTGCAAAATTTGACGTAAATTTTAAAATCAGTTAAAATCCGCGCGATTTTAAACAAAGGAATTTTATGCAAAATAGCGCATTTAAGACGCTAACGCTCATCGCAAAGAAAAATTTTAAAAAGCTATTCTTGACGTTTAGCCTGGTTTTGGCGGAAAACGGGCTATTTCTCGTCTATCCCGTACTAGCCGGCATCGCCATAAACGCCATCGTAGCGGGCGATACGCTTTTGGCACTTAGCTACTCGTGCATGGTGTTTGTCGGCTGGGGCTAGGCTCGATTAGGCGACGCGTGGATACGCAGGTATTTACTAGGATATATGCAGGACTTGCCGTAAGCGTGATAATGAATGAAAAAAGAGCCGCAAAAGACGAAAGCGCCGTAATCGCAAGAGCAAATTTATCTCGCGAATTCGTGGATTTTTTCGAGCAGCATTTTCCCGTATTTTTTACCTCGGTCGTCTCGATTTTCGGTTCGGCGATCATGCTTTTATTTATCGAGTTCTACGTGGGTTTGGCCGTTTTTGCCCTACTCGCGGTTTTTGGCATTTTGCTGCCAAAATACATCGCCAAAAACGACCGCTTGTATCTCAAGCTAAACAACCAGCTAGAGCACGAGGCAGGACGCATAAGCGTAGGCGATGAGCGCACGCTAAAGCGCCACTACGACGTGCTTTCAAAGCTTCGTATCCGCATCTCAAACAGAGAGGCGATGAGCTTTTTTATCATCGGCACGAGCGCGGCGGCGATTTTTAGTTTGGCGATATTTTTGCTATCACATAAGCAGGCAAATGCGGGTCACATCTACTCGGTGCTCACCTATCTTTGGACGTTTGCGATCAGCCTTGACGACGCGCCGAGGCTGATAGAGGAGTTTAGCAAGCTAAAAGACATCGGCAAGCGCGTAGATGCCGGACTAGAAGGCGATATAGATAAAATTTAAGCGCTTTTTGGGATATAATGTATCTAAAATTTGCCGAAAAATGAGGTCAAAATGCACGAAAATCACGCCCATTGCACGCATTCGCACATGTCAAATAAAACCGTTTTGAGAAATTCCTTCCTTATGATATCCGCTTTTATGCTGGTCGAGGTCGCAGGCGGCTTCGCGACGAACTCGCTCGCCCTGCTTTCAGACGCCGGGCATATGCTATCAGACGCAGCGGCGCTTGGGCTTTCGCTGTTTGCGTTTAAATTCGGCGAACGCAAAGGCAATCTACAAAAGACCTTCGGCTACAGGCGGATCGAAATTTTAGCCGCGACGATAAACGCACTCGCTCTCGTCGCGATCGCCGTTTTGATCGTCATCGAGGCGGCGCGGCGCTTCCAAAACCCGCCCGAAGTAGCCACCGCGGGCATGCTTGCTATCAGCACGCTGGGTCTTGCCGTAAACATCGTCGCGGCGCTATATATGCTGCGCGGCGGCGACGTGAGAGAAAACGTCAATATGCGCGGCGCCTACCTACACGTACTGGGCGACGCCCTGGGCTCGGTGGGCGCGATCACGGCGGCTTTGGCGATGATGTGCTTTGGCTGGGGCTGGGCGGACGCGGCGGCTAGCGTGCTCGTGGCCGCGCTCATCGTAAAAAGCGGCTGGGGCGTGCTAAAAGACAGCCTAAACATCCTGATGGAGGGCTCGCCAAAGGGCGTGTGCCTGGACGGGCTCGTCGCGCAGATCAGGGGCGTCGACGGCGTGCTTTCGGTGCACGACCTGCATGTCTGGAGTATTACGAGCGGCGCAAACGCGCTCACGGCACACATCGTAGTTAGCGGTGAGCTGAGCGTGCGAGAGGCGGAGCGGATCTTGCGCGAAATATCGCACGAAATGGAGCATCTGGGCATCACGCACACGACCTTGCAGTGTGAAAGCAGCGATAACGAATGCGCTGACGAGCTCATCTGCGAAGTAAGATCAAACGACGCGGGCGGGCATTTGGGGCATAGTCATTAAAATTTGGGCAAATTTGGAGCGAAATTTTGCAATCTAGCATATCAAATCAAATCCGTAGCCCGAAACGAATAAATTTTTGCTAAAATTTAAATCGACTCATTTTTATAAAAGGGGCAAATTTAGATGAAAAAATATATACTAGTCGTGATTTTTGGCCTGCATTGCGCCCCTTGGGGACGGCAACTATACAGGTTTTCTGATCGCGCTAAATTTCGCGGTAGCCTTGGTTTGCGCCACTTTTCCTTTTATAAAAAAGAATTATATATTTTTGCTACTGCTCGCGCTAAATTTGGCTTTGTATTTCAACGCCGACGATACCCCTTTTGAAAAACCTGAGCTTTGGACATATCATATACCCGCACTCGCAAACGCAACATACAGGCTAAGCACTCTAGTTTACGCCTCGGGATTTTTAGCTTTTGCTCCGCTGGCGGCGTATGTTTATTTTTTGTATTCGCTTTGCGTCGTTATTTGCGCCGTGCGCGAAAGACTTCAAAATTTAAGTTAAATTTTACGAACCGAATCCGCGTCAAATTTACATCGAATTCCCGCCGTAAAGCCGTCCCGCTTCCGTCAAATTTGAGCCTACTTGCTTAATAAAACATAAATTTACTCTACTTTAACGAAAATTTTTATACAATCGCCCAAAATTTAACTAGGGATTTCATGAAAAACATCAGAAATTTTAGCATCATCGCTCACATCGACCACGGCAAAAGCACGCTTGCCGACCGCCTGATCCAGGAGTGCGGCGCCGTCAGCGACCGCGAGATGAGCTCGCAGATCATGGACACCATGGACATCGAAAAAGAGCGCGGCATCACGATCAAGGCTCAGTCCGTGCGCCTAAACTACGCGCTCGGCGGTGAAAATTTCGTCCTAAATTTGATCGACACTCCTGGCCACGTGGACTTTAGCTACGAGGTAAGCCGCTCGCTAGCTAGCTGCGAGGGCGCGCTACTTGTCGTGGACGCTTCTCAGGGCGTAGAAGCTCAAACCATCGCAAACGTCTATATCGCGCTAGAAAACAACCTCGAAATCATCCCCGTTATCAACAAAATCGACCTTCCGGCAGCAGACCCCGAGCGCGTAAAAAACGAGATCGAGCATGTCATAGGGCTTGACTGTAGCGGCGCGATCGAGGTCAGCGCAAAAACGGGCATCGGCATCAAAGAGCTGTTAGAAGCCATCATCACGCGCATCCCGGCTCCCGGCGGCGAGGCGGAAAAACCGCTAAAAACGCTCATCTACGACAGCTGGTTCGACAACTACCTAGGCGCGCTGGCGCTCGTTCGCGTCTATGACGGCGAGCTAAAGAAAAACGACGAGATCCTAGTAATGGGCACGGGCAAAAAACACATCGTCCTAGACCTCATGTATCCAAACCCGATCGCCCCGATAAAAACGGCAAATTTGGGCGCGGGCGAGGTCGGCATCGTGGTGCTGGGGCTAAAAAACGTGAGCGACGTGCAAGTGGGCGATACGATCACGCTAGCTCGTAATCCCGTAAAAGAGCCCGTCGGAGGCTTTGAGCGGGCTAAACCGTTCGTATTTGCGGGACTTTACCCGATCGAAACGGATAAATTTGAAGATCTGCGCGACGCTCTAGATAAACTCAAGCTAAACGACAGCTCCATTAGCTACGAGCCGGAAACCTCGGTCGCGCTTGGCTTTGGCTTTCGCGTCGGATTTTTGGGGCTGCTGCACATGGAGGTTATCAAGGAGCGTTTGGAGCGCGAATTTGACCTCGATCTCATCGCCACGGCTCCGACCGTAACCTACGAAGTCGTGCAAACCGACGGTCAAATTTTACGTATCCAAAACCCTAGCCAGCTCCCGCCGGTCAATAAAATCGAGCATATCAAAGAGCCCTACGTCAAAGCCACGATCATCACGCCAAGCGAGTTTTTGGGCAACATCATCACGCTGCTAAACAACCGCCGCGCCGTGCAGACCAAGATGGACTACATCACGCCCGAGCGCGTGCTGCTCGAGTACGACATCCCGATGAACGAGATCGTGATGGACTTTTACGACAAGCTAAAATCAAGCACCAAAGGCTACGCGAGCTTTGACTACGAGCCTAGCGACTACCGCGTAGGCGATCTAGTCAAGCTTGATATCAAGGTCGCAGGCGAGACCGTGGATGCGCTCTCCATCATCGTGCCAGAGTCCAAAGCCCAGTCCAAAGGACGCGACTTTGTAAAAGCGATGAAAGAGATCGTGCCACGCCAGCTCTTTGAGGTGGCTATTCAAGCCAGTATCGGCAACAAAGTCATCGCGCGCGAAACGGTAAAATCTATGGGCAAAAACGTAACCGCCAAGTGCTACGGCGGCGACATCACGCGTAAGCGCAAGCTACTCGAAAAGCAAAAAGAGGGCAAAAAGCGCATGAAAGCCATCGGTAAGGTAAATTTACCGCAAGAGGCGTTTTTATCGGTGCTCAAGATAGACTAAACGCGGGAATGCAATTTACTTAAAAATATAAAAATCAAAGGGGTAAAATGAAAAATTTATTTTTATCGTTTTTTACGATTTTTTTAATCGGCTGCTCTAGCTCCCAACCGACCGCATCGCAGATAGAAGTCGATAGCGCGTCCAAAGAACAATATCAAAAGATAATCCGTATTCCGGTTAATTGCGACAGATGCATGGACGAATTTAAAACCGTAATAGACGGCGACGTGGAGTACCGCAGCGACGTCGCGATAAAATGCTGCCTAAGAGACAACCTCATAGATACGGGCGTAGCGCTTAAAAAGGTTTTCATACACCGCATAATCGATTCTCGTCAAAGCACGGATGCGATAAAATTTACCAAAAAGAACGGTAGAAGCTATATTTTTACTTCAAATCCGCGCCTTGAAGCGCTATTTTATCTTTTTCTAAAGCAAGAACTAAATAGCCGCGGAATTATGGTCGTAGAGACGCAAACTTCGCCTTATACTTATAGATTAGACTTTTCGTTTACGGATTTAAAGGGCTCGTATTCGCAAAGCACTAGATATTTAGAAGCGCGTTTAGAAGGCGCCGTACGATTTTCTAATATAAATTTTACTAGAAATTTTAGCTTTGCGACGACGCAAGAGGCAGTTAAACTAAAGGCGGAAAAATCAAAAGATTTCGATCTTTACGTTTCGCTTTTAGTTAAGCAAATGGCAAATAAAGTAGCCGAAGAAATATCTAAAATTTAAAGGAAAAATATGAAAAATTTATTTATGGCAGCTACGATTTTAGCGTTATTTTTCACCGGTTGCGCTCAAAGGAGCTCGGTTTTAAATTTACAGCCTTACGCGACTAATTCGCAAAAAACAAACTATCAAAAAAATATACGAATAAACTCCGTAACCGATGAAAGAAACAACAAAAGCATAATCGCTACGATAACGGACTCGGACGGAAACGTGGACGAATACGTAACCTTACAAAACGATTTGGCGCAGTGGGTTAGCCAAAGCGTAGAAAAAGAACTAAAACAACTCGGAGCATCGCTTGACGGCGCCGAGCAAGACGTAGCGGTAGATATTAAAATCCTAGAGCTAAAAGCTAATCTAACCGGCTACTCGGGCGAAAATTTAAAAGGCGGCGTAAAAATGCAAATAATTCTAACCTTCGGCGATCAAACCGTCACCAAAAACGTCTCGCAAGAGCAGGCTAAATTTGCCCCGATCCATACCGGCGGCGCATTTAAGAGCTTTTTTGACGAGCTACTGCAAGACATTGTAAAACGCGCGGCGATCCAGATCCTAAAAAGCTGATGAGATGCGCTAACTGCGGGCATTTTAGCCTAGCCGTGATCTGTAAAATTTGCAAAGATCACCTGCGCTCCTCGCTCGCAAGGACGCGCGTTTTGGACGGCGATTTTAAAATTTACAGCTTTTTTGATTACTCCGAAGTTAAAAATTTACTCCACTCAAAGCACCTATTTCACGGCTCTTTCGTCTACGGCGTGCTTGCAAATTTGAGTTTTAAAGTTTTTGCGCACAAATTTAGCTTCGGCTCGCTGGTAAATGCCGTACCTATCGACGACAAAACGGCTAGCGGTTACTCGCATACGGCGATCTTGGCTCGCGCGTTAAAAAGCGCGGAAATCCGTCCGCTTTACGCCTGCTTGCACGCGGACTCAAACGTCAGCTATCATGGCAAAGACCTCGCCTTTCGCCTAAAAAATCCGCGAAATTTTAAGCTTTTAAAAACGCCTAAATTTCCAGTTATCTTGATAGACGATATCGTGACGACGGGCACGACGATAGACGAAGCCAGACGGACGCTGCAAAAAGTCGGCTGCGAGGTGCTTTTTGCGCTGACGCTTGCGAACGCGAGGTATTAAATTAAATTTTAATCAAATTTAAGCTAGAATCAGGCAGTAAATTTTAAGGATAAAAATGGAAGAAAATCTACTCAATCAAAATCAAGACATCCAAGCCGTCGATATCGAAGAATCGATAAAAACGAGCTACCTCGACTACTCGATGAGCGTCATCGTCGGTCGCGCCCTACCTGACGCTAGAGACGGTCTAAAGCCCGTTCATAGACGCATCCTATACGCGATGAACAACCTCGGAGTCGGCAGCCGCAGCCCGTATATGAAATCCGCGCGTATCGTGGGCGACGTCATCGGTAAGTACCACCCGCACGGCGATACGGCAGTTTACGACGCGCTCGTGCGTATGGCTCAGAAATTTTCCATGCGCTATCCGGCGGTCGACGGCCAAGGAAACTTCGGCTCCATCGACGGCGACGGCGCGGCTGCGATGCGTTATACCGAAGCTAGGATGACGAATCTCACCGAAGAAATCTTGCGCGATATCGAAAAAGACACGGTTGATTTTATCCCAAACTACGACGACAGAGAGACTGAGCCAGACGTCCTGCCTAGCCGCGTGCCGAATTTGCTGCTAAACGGCTCTAGCGGTATCGCCGTCGGTATGGCGACGAATATCCCGCCGCACAGCCTTGATGAGCTGATAGACGGGCTTTTGCTCGTGCTCGAAAACAAAAACGCGACGCTAGAAGAGGTGATGCAATATATAAAAGGGCCTGATTTCCCGACGGGCGGGATAATATTTGGCAAAAAAGGCATCATCGAGGCCTACCGTACGGGACGCGGACGCGTCAAACTACGCGCCAAAACCCACATCGAAAAAAAGCCGAACAAAGACGTCATCGTCGTAGACGAGCTACCGTATCAGACGAACAAAGCCCGTCTCATCGAGCAAATCGCCGAACTAGTCAAAGAAAAACAGATCGAAGGCATCAGCGAGGTGCGCGACGAGTCCGATAAGGACGGCATCCGCGTCGTCATCGAGCTAAAACGCGACGCGATGAGCGACATCGTGCTAAACAATCTCTTTAAATCCACGACGATGGAAAGCACGTTCGGCGTCATAATGCTCGCGATAAACAACAAAGAGCCGAAGGTATTCAACCTAATCGAGCTTTTGAAGCTATTTTTAAATCACAGAAAAACCGTCATCATCCGCCGCACGATATTTGACCTGGAAAAAGCCCGCGCTAGAGCGCATATTTTAGAGGGCTTAAAGATCGCGCTAGATAATATCGACGAGGTGATCGAACTCATCAAAAATAGCGCCGACACGCCGAGTGCTCGAGAGGGGTTGGTAGCGAAATTTGGCCTTAGCGAGCTACAAGCAAACGCTATCCTAGATATGAGGCTAAGCAAGCTAACGGGTCTTGAGCGCGAGAAACTAGAAGCCGAGCTAGCCGAGCTGATGGCCGAGATCGCGCGCCTAGATGAAATTTTAAAGAGCGAAACATTGCTAGAAAAACTAATCAAAGACGAGCTGCTTGAGATAAAAAGTAAATTTAAAGTACCGCGCATCACCGAGATCGTGGATGATTACGACGATATCGACATCGAGGACCTCATCCCTAACGAAAATATGGTCGTAACCATCACGCACCGAGGCTACATCAAGCGCGTGCCGAGCAAGCAGTACGAGAAGCAAAAACGCGGCGGCAAAGGCAAAGTCGCGGTAACTACGTACGACGACGACTTTATCGAGAGTTTCTTTACGAGCAACACTCACGACACGCTGATGTTCGTGACTGACCGCGGTCAGCTCTACTGGCTAAAAGTCTATAAGATCCCTGAAGGAAGCCGCACCGCAAAGGGCAAAGCGGTAGTAAATCTCATCCAGCTACAGCCTGACGAAAAGATCAAGGCGATCATCCCGACGACTGATTTTGCCCAGAGTAAATCGCTCGCGTTTTTCACCAAAAACGGTATCGTAAAACGCACGAATTTAAGCGAATTTAAAAACATCCGCTCTATCGGCGTACGCGCTATCAGCCTAGACGAGAACGACGAGCTAGTAACGGCTCTAATCGTAGAAAGCGAAGAAGAGCCGATAAATCTAATTGGCGAGCTTGGCGTAGAGACCGAGATAAATGAGATAGAGGCGATAGAAGCTCAGATCGACGAAGAAAATAGCGAAGAAAACGACGAGAACGCGGCCGAAGGAAGCGACGACGGCGAAAAGATGCTATTTATCGTAACCAAAAAGGGAATGTGCCTCAAATTTAAACTCAGCAAAGTCCGCCAGATGGGCAGAACGGCTCGCGGCGTGACGGGTATTAAATTTAAAGAAGCAGGCGACGAGGTCGTAGGCGCGGCCGTCATCGAAAGCAACGAACAAGAAGTGCTAAGCATATCTCAAAAAGGTATCGGTAAACGCACTACCGCAGACGAATACCGCCTAACAAATCGCGGCGGCAAGGGCGTAATCTGCATGAAGCTAACTAATCGCACCGGCGATCTGATCGGCGTCGTAATGGTCGATGACGAACAAGATCTGATGGCTCTAACCTCAAGCGGCAAGATGATACGCGTCGATATGCAAAGCATTCGCAAAGCAGGCCGAAACACCAGCGGCGTCATCGTAGTAAACGTAGACGGCGACGACGTAGTTAGTATCGCTAAGTGCCCTAAAGCCGAAGAAGACGGCGAAGATATAGGCGAAGAGACGCTAGAAATGGAATAAAACGTGCTTTACAACTTTTATCAAAAAGAGGGTCGAAAAATGAAAAATTTAGTTCTAATTACGGCGGCGGTAGCGCTTTTTAGCGGTTGCTCGTTTAATAATCCGTTTTCAAGTATGTTTGACGAACCGGAATCTTCTCCTAAGCAAGAAATAGTGGTTCAAAAAGTCGACAAAGACGATATTAGAGACGTTATGAAAAAAGAAAAGATGATTTTTGATTCTACCCCGCCGGAAGAAATTTTTACCGCCGTGGGCGAAGGCATAGCGCCGATGAATACCGTCTCTCACGCGCAGTCGCAAGCTCTAGCAAAAAGAGCCGCCATGGCGGACGCTCATAGACAGCTAGCCGAGCAGCTATACGGCGTAAAAATTAGCGCTAGAGATACGGTTAGAGACGCTATGTTAAGAGATTCTACGATAAATTCGCAGGTTAACGGACTGATTAAAAACGCCAATATCGTAGAAAGTAGCTTCCAAGACGGACTTTATCGCATAAGAATGGAACTCAAAGTAGATAGAAACAAGTGGCAAGAAATTTTTGCTTACTAATTCTTTTTTCGTTTAGACTTTTTAGCTCGGACGAATTTATCGTCTGGGCTAAATTTTCGACCTTCAATCATCAAATTACTTATGAAAACATATCTATTTCCGGCGCAATGACGCTAAGCGGATTAAAATACGAATATCTATGCGAAATAAAATCCCCTAAAGAAAAAAATCAAAGCGCGCTAAACTACTTAAATGCGCATAAAAACGAACTTTTTGAATGTTTTTACGCTAGCGGCTTTAAAGTACAGGCCAATTCTATACAAAACGATAAATTAGCTAGCGCAAATACTAACGTAACTATGTTTCCCGTGCGCTTTACAATCGATTTTAAGCCAAATTCGGCTATTATTAGCATATTTACGAATTAAGAAAGACGTTATGAACCTAGTTATAGTAGAAGACGATATAAATATGCGAAAATCCCTCGAAATCGCGCTAGGCGAATACGAGGATCTAAAAATAAAAAGCTATAAAAGCGCTGTCGAAGCTCTAAAAAAAATAGAAGAAAACACCGATTTAGTTATAACCGATATAAATATGCCTGGAATGGACGGTATAGAGTTTATAAAAGAGTTAAACGGTAAATTCGACGTTATCATAATGACGGGAAATGCCACTCTAAACAAAGCCATAGAAAGTATGCGCTTAGGCGTAAAGGATTTTCTAACCAAGCCGTTTGATGCGGAAACGTTATATCAAGCTATAAAAAGAACGCAAATTTTAAAGCAAAAATCCTCTACCGCAACGGTTAAAATCGAACCTCAAGCGCAGGCTTTCGTCGCCAAGTCGCAAGCTCTGCAAAGGGCTTTAAACATCGCTACGAAAGCCGCGGCCACCGATGTAAACGTGATGCTTAGCGGGGAAAGCGGCGTAGGCAAAGAGGTCTTTGCTAATTTTATCCATCAAAATTCGCCTAGGAAAAACGGTCCCTTTATTGCGATAAACATGTCTGCAATCCCAGAAAATTTGATAGAAAGCGAACTTTTCGGTTTTGAAAAGGGAGCTTTTACGGATGCTTCGGCAATGAAAAAGGGGCAATTCGAGCTAGCCGACGGCGGTACGCTATTTTTAGACGAAATAGGCGAAATGCCCGCATCCTTGCAGCCTAAACTGCTTAGAGCCTTACAGGAACGCGAGATAACGAGACTCGGCGCTACGAAAAGCGTTAAAATTAACGTTCGTATCGTTTCGGCGACCAATGCGAATTTGCCCGAACTCATAAGAAGCGGCAAATTTAGAGAAGATCTATTTTACCGCCTAAATACCGTTCCTATAGTTATCCCGCCGCTTCGCGAAAGAAAAGAAGAAATAGCTACGCTAGCGCGCGATTTTCTAGAAAAAAGCCGCAAAGAGTTTAATTTGGAAAATAAAAAATTTTCCTCCCAAGCTATAAAAGAATTAGAGGCCTACGACTTCCCCGGAAACGTAAGAGAATTAATCTCGATCGTTCAAAGAGCGGCCATTTTAAGCGACGGCGAGGAAATAAGCGGCGAAGATTTATTCTTGCAAGCTAGGAGCAAAAAACCGTAATTTAAAAATATTTTTAAAAATCCGCCTAAACGGCGAGAAAAAATTGTAAAATCGTATAAAATTTTAAGAAGGATTAAAAATGAGAAAATTTAACGTAGCCGTCGTAGGCGCGACGGGAGCCGTAGGCGAAGAGCTATTTCGCGTAATGGAAGAGGTAAGCTTCCCCATCGACGAACTATTGCCGCTAGCGAGCGCGAAAAGCGCCGGAAGCGAGATAGAATTTAACGGCAAAAATTATAAAGTTAAAGAGCTAACGGAAACGGTTTTCGACGAGCACGAGATAGATATCGCGTTTTTTAGCGCGGGCGGATCGGTATCTGAAAAATTTGCCCCCTTTGCGGCTAAAAGCGGAGCGGTAGTAATCGACAATACCAGCCATTTTAGGATGGATGCGGACGTACCGCTAGTCGTACCCGAGTGCAATCCGCAGGATATCGCACAGTGGAAAAACCGCGGCATTATCGCAAATCCAAACTGCTCCACGATCCAAATGGTTCAAATTTTAAAGCCGCTAAACGATGCTTTCGGTATAGAGCGCGTGGACGTAGCAACGTATCAGGCGGCTTCCGGCGCCGGTAAAGAAGGCATGGAAGAGCTAGTCGTACAAATGCAAAAGTTTTTCGAATTTAAACTAGACGAGTGCGAACCCAAGGTTTTTGCCCATCAGCTGGCGCTAAACGTCATCCCTCATATCGACGTATTTTTAGATAACGACTATACCAAAGAGGAGATGAAAATGGTGAAAGAAACCCAAAAAATTCTCCACAAAAATATAGAAGTTAGCGCAACCTGCGTACGCGTACCGGTACTTAGAAGCCATTCGGAAGCTATTACGATACGCTTTAGTAAAGACGTAACGGCCGACGCTGCGAGAGAAATTTTACGCAAAACTCCTAGCGTCGTAGTTCTAGACGACCCGGCAAAAAAAGAATATCCGATGCCTATAATCTCAAGCGATACGAACGAAACTTACGTCGGACGTATCAGATCAGACAACTACCGCGCGAACATACTTCACCTATGGTGCGCCGCAGACCAAATACGCGTCGGAGCTGCGACGAATGCCGTTAGAATCGCGCAAAAATGGATCGAGCTTCAAGATTAATCTAGTCGGCGCACATTGCCGACTAACTTCTCTAATATTTTGAAATTTTAAAAATTTATTATAAAATACCGCCTTTATTTTATCGAGAAGGATTTGAATGAGAAAAATTTTTGAAAGAATTTTACTCTCTACGAACGGTTTTACGCTACTTCCGGTAGTTTTTTGCCTACTAGGCGCAATAGTGCTTTTCATAATCGCCAGCTACGATATCGGCAAGGTTTTAATAGACGTTTACGATTACTTCTTTAACGGCTTTCACCCGGAAAATTTCCATTCTGACGTAGTGGGCGAAGTAGTAGGAGCGATAGATTTATATCTTATGGCGCTGGTACTTTATATCTTCGCATTCGGCATTTACGAGCTTTTCGTATCCGAGATAGAAGCGCTAAAGCAGCAAAAGCAAAGCAAGGTTTTAGAAGTGCATTCGCTGGATCAATTAAAAGACAAACTAGGTAAAGTTATTATTATGGTTTTGATAGTAAATTTTTTCCAGCGCGTCTTACATGCTTCGTTTAGTACGCCGCTTGAGATGATATATCTAGCTCTTTCCATCCTTGCGCTTTGCCTAGGACTTTACTTTCTACATAAAGGCGAAGAAAGCCATTAATAAAACTTCCGAAATTATAAATTCGGTCGTTGTAGTGAAACTTAAGAAATGTTTTTCACGGCGTGAAAAAACCGTGAAAAACTTTCGCTTATTTTTTAGAATAGAGAATTTACGCTTTCATTGTGATATACTCGGCGTATCACTTCGCCGAATATCGGAGCTACGCTTAAAACTTTAATTTTATCGCTAGGCTCTTTTAAAGGTATCGTATCGGTTACGACCAGTTCGTCTAGCGCGTCTTCTTTTAAAATTTCGTACGCCTTACCCGAAAGTACGGCGTGCGTGCAACACGCTATAACCGAAGTCGCTCCGCGATCTTTGAAGGCTCGAGCCGCCTTTACGATCGTTCCGCCGGTATCTATCATATCGTCTACCAAAATCACGTCCTTGCCGTTTACGTCGCCTATTACGTTCATGACTTCGCTTTCGTTAGCTTTCTCGCGGCGTTTATCTACTATTACGATATCTAATCCCAAGGCTTTAGCCACGCTTCTAGCGCGTGCTACGCCGCCGATATCCGGGCTTGCTATAATAGGATTTTGAAAATTTCTATTTTTTAAATAATCGTTAAAAACTATAGAGCCGTAAAGGTTATCCACCGGGATATCGAAAAATCCCTGAATTTGTCCGGCGTGAAGATCTATCGTAACCACACGATCTACGCCTGCGGTTTGCATCATATCGGCTACGAGTTTAGCCGTAATCGGCACTCTCGGAGCGGCTTTGCGATCTTGCCTAGCGTAGCCGAAATACGGTACTACGGCTGTTATAGAACTTGCACTGCTTCTTTTTAGCGCGTCGGTTACGACCAAAAGCTCCATTAGATTATCGTTTGCCGGAGCGCACGTAGGCTGTACGACGAATACGTCCTTGCCGCGCACGCTTTCGCCTATTTGTACGCTTATTTCGCCGTCGCTAAAACGTTTAATCGACGCCTCGCTTAACGGCAAAGACAAATACTGCGAAATTTTCTTAGAAAATTCGATATTCGCGGTACCGGAAAAAATTTTATAACCTCTCATTTTTTCTACCTTTCGGGGAGTTGTTTGAAGCCGATTTTAGCGAAATTTATATTTTAAAATAATTAATAAAATTCTAAATTTTAAGCTGTATAATAGTTTTATGTTTAAGATTATTAGAATTTACGATTTTATTAAATCGCAATATAGAGACGATTTTTACGGCGTTTTTATAGATAGGCTTTATCCTCGCGGGATAAAAAAGGAAATTTTTAACTCATTTTTACGGCTTAAAGAAATCTCGCCCTCAAATAAGCTTAGGGCATGGTTTCATGAAGATAAAGAGGCTAGATTTCAGGAGTTTAAAACCGAATTTAAAAAGGAACTTAAAACCCCCGAAGCGATAAAAGCCCTAAAAACTCTAAAAGAACTAGAAAAAACGCACAAAAATATAGCGCTTTTAACGGCAGCCAAAAATACCGAGCATTGCCATGCGCCCGTTATTCTAGAAGCCCTAAAATCATACGATAAATCCGCTACCGATAACTAGCTCGCCTCTGTAAAATACCGCGAGCTGTCCGCTAGCTACGCCAAACGCGCTCTGCTTTAGCTCGACCTCGGCAGTACCGCCCTCTAGCACCTTTACGTGTGCGTTTAGCCCGATGCTGCGGTAGCGAACCTTGACGTCGCAGTCAAACTCGCTCTCGTCTATGAATAAATTTAGGCTATTTACCGCTATCTTACCGCGCTCAAGCTCCTCTTTGCTGCCCACGACGATACGGTTATTTGCCGCGTCGATAGCGAGCACGAAATGCGGCTCGTGCGCCCCAAATACCTCAAATCCGCGCCTCTTGCCGATCGTGTAGCGCATGTAGCCGTTGTGCCGCCCGATCACTCGCCCAGAGCTATCGACCACGTCGCCGGGTAGATCCGTCTCGTAGTGCTTATTTAGCACCTCGATATAGGTGTCCTCGACGAAGCAAATCTCGCTGCTCTCGGCCTGCTCGCCGTACTCGCGAAAGCTCGGTAGAGACTTTGCCAACTCTTTTATGTCTTTTTTAAATTTATCCCCGAGCGGGAAAATCATATCGGCGATTATCTCTTTTGGCACCTGCGCTACGAAGTAGCTCTGGTCTTTGCTAGGATCGGCGGCGACTCTGATAAAGCCGTCTTGTACGCGGATATAGTGGCCTGTGGCGAGCTTTTCGCAGCCGATACTTTTAGCGAATTTTAGCAGCTCGCCGAATTTTATAAAGTGGTTGCAAAGCGCGCAGGGATTTGGCGTCTTGCCCTCTTTATAGGAGCTAACAAACGGCGTATAGACGTATCTGTC
>CAUQJW010000021.1:0-16283 GCA_963518485.1 uncultured Campylobacter sp. | reverse complement strand
CTCTTTGTCGTATTTTCTGTTTTTATCAAGCATCTTTTGCGTTCGCTTTTCTTGCTCTATTAGCTTTTCTAGGCGTTTTTGAGCCTCTTTCATATCCTCTTGCATTATTTCAAAGAGGCTTTTTGATTCTTTGCCGTCGGAAGTAACGTTAGAGTTGCCGCTTAAGGCAGTGCTGCCGGGTAAAAGCGACTCTTGCATTTTTTGAAACGTTAGTACATATTCTCGGCAATCCTTGCTAAGCCCGTCAAGCTCGCTTCCTTTGATGCCGTAGATGTTGCGCGAATCAATAAAGGCGTCCAGCTTTTGTCTGTATTCTTTGCCGCTTATGCTTTTGTCATAACCTTGCATCTTTCCCCAAACCGTAGTTTCGCCCTCTCGTACGTCTAAATTTGAGTTTATTACGGCTGCTATCAAGCCTCCTTTGGTTATACTACCGTCAGGGTTAGTGTATCTTTCGCCGTGAGGATTTATAAACACGCTCACGTTTTCGCTCTCTTTGCCGCCGTTATTGTTATCAAAGATATTGGTTGACGACTTATATTGCGGCGTTGTTGTTAACGCATGATATGAGCTATTAAAAAATAGCGTTTCCATATTGGTTTTCCCGGACTTATCGTCAAAGGCGCTACGTGCCGACGCATAGTCGTAGATGTTTTTATTTACTTTAGTTACTTTTAGACTTGATTTCTCGTACTCGTATCCTTGAGGAAATTTGGCAAGGTCTTCTTTAGTAAAGCTCTCTTTTGAGTTTAGTAGTTCGTCGCCCGCTACTTGGGAGAGAATTTTATATGCATTACGGGCGGTTTTTGCTATGTCGATTTTTGAAAACATTTTATTAAATGCAATAGCCTTATCATTCACGTTCACGAGAGATTTTAAGGTATCAGAGTGGATTTTGTAGTCCTTTGGGATACCTGCGGCTTCGTTAAATTCGGACGTAAAATATCCGTCCGCACCTACTTTATAGCCTAAAACTTCGTTAAAACTAGGAACGGGGGGAGTAGAGCTTGAGATTTCGCTTTTATTCGTATTTTGGATTTTTGCGTCATGCTTGATATTTGCATAAAAATTTCTAGCAAAATTTGAAAATCCGCCGATTCCGCTCATCATAATAAATCCTTTTAAAATTTCGCTTTAAGCTATATCGGCAAATTTGAGGAAAAGTTTAGAGTAAAGATAATAAAAGCTATCAAATTTGGCCCTAAAAATAAGGCCAAATTTAAATAAAAAGCTAGCGAAAGTATCGTCAAATGAATTTAAAAGCTACTTCGCCAGATCGCACTTGGCACCTCTAGTTATCATCAGCGACTGATCGTAAAATAAAATAAGTACCACCGAAACGCCCACGCCAAGAGCTAGCGAGACCGTCGTGGTCGTGATCGCGTTATCGAAAAATATGATTAGATATTCGTTTTTCTTAGCGATATTAGGCTCGTTTAGAAACGAAAACAGCGCCAAAATGCCTTTATACGCATAAACTCCCGGCACCATCGGCAAAAGTGCGGGAAACGCGATGATCTCGGCGGGCACTTTGAGCCGTTTGGCAAAGAGCATACCTAAAATCCCGCTCAAAAAAGAGACAATAAGTGTGGCTACGCTGATGTTAAAAAATCCCATCTGCATGATCCAAAAGCGGCTGGCATGCGCAAATGCTGCAAGTAGCGCACAAAATGCGAGAGTCCTTTTTGGCGGAGAGCTAGCGTAGGCAAAGCCAAGCCCCGCCACCGCAGCAAAAGCGCCGTCTATAAGAGTCGCAGTAAAAAGCTCAAACATGTAAAATCTCCGCGCTGCTAAGCGAGAGCGTGATATAGACGCCCACCGCGATGCAAAGTATCAGGATGCCCGTACTCACGGCTCTGCTGATGCCCACAAGCGTGTTGTCGTTTATGATATCAAAGACCGAGTTTATGAGAAAAACGCCCGGCATCAAAAATAGTATCGACGAGCCGATCGCCACGTCGCTAGTGTGCGTAAAGCCGTAAAATACGCCAAGATAGGCGATAAACGAGACTACAAACGAGGTCAAAACGTACTGGATTTTTAAATTTACGCCCATTTTAGCAAGCGCAAATCTAAGGCTATATCCCACGAGCGTCGCGAAAAATACGCATACGACCGAGCCCGCGTCGCCGCCAAAAAGCCTGCAAAACGCCGCATTTGCAAGGCTGATCAAAATAAGAGAGCTTGTAAATTTATTCGCCCCTATTCGCATGACGCCCTCAAACTGCTCTTTGGCTTCATCAAGGCTCAAATTTTCATCCAATATCCGCCAGCTAAGCGACGAAAGCTCGGAAATGCGGTTAAAGCTCACCTGCCCTATCGGGATCTTTTTCACATAGGTTCGGCGCAGGGAGTTGTCGGCCGAGTCCATGACGCTAATGGTAAAATACTTCACGAAAATCGTCACGCTAACGTCGTAGCCGTAGCGCCTAGCCACGCGGTCGACGCACTTTTCGACGCGCGCGGTGTAGGTGCCCGCGCTCACCATCGCACTCGTGTAGTCAGAGAGAAAATCGGTTAAAATTTGGATATCTGGCTTTGCGCTCATTTTTGGGCGGTTTTAAATTTGATAAAAAACAAAGCAAGCTGCGCGAACAACATCAGCTTCATCGTCCACTCGCTAGCCGCGTGCATCTGCGCAAACTCGGCCGTCTGCGTCGCCGCCTCGCCAGCCGTCTGCGCATCCATGATGTAAGGCGTAAAATAAAAAACAAACGAGAGCGCGAGGGCTAAATTTATCGCACAAAGCATACCTATGCTAAATTTAGCGGCGAATTTGACGCTGGATCTAAACGATGCAAGCTCGCAAAGCGCGATCAGGACGCTAATGGCTAGCAAGGCGTAGTTAAATTTAACGAATATCGTAGCCATCAGTTTGCCGCTTTGAAACTGCGTGAGTACGCCCTCGCCAAGGATGCTCTGCGGATAAAAAATCGTGGGCGCGACTAGTGCGCCCAGAGCCAGCTCCGTGCCGATGAGCGCGCCAAGGAGCAAAAAATAAACGCTTTTCATAATTTTCCTTTTTTTGATTTACTGCCCGCATTTTAGGGTTATAGCATTTAAAATCCGCTAAATTTGAGCAAGAAGGGCGGAAATTGGCGAGCGCTAAATTTGACGCAAACTGGGGCAAATTTAGTTTATTGCCAAAGCCCAAACCGCGAGCAAATTTAAAAATTCGTAAATATATTTCGCGCGACGAATCCGCGGTCAAATCCGGCCAAATCCTTGTAAAACTCCGCCTCGAAGCCGTTAAATTTAAGCGCGCTTTGCATACTTTCTCGCTGATCGTAGCCCATCTCGCAGGCTAGGTATTTTACGCTGCGATTTTTAGCGACGAGGATTATGTTTTTTAAAATCTCATCGCCCGCCGCGCCGCCAAATAGCGCCTCGTGCGGCTCGTTTAGTACGAATTTATCAAGCTCGTAGTCCCGCGCGATATAAGGCGGATTTGAAACTAGCAGGTCAAACTGCCCGCAAATTTCGTCCAAATACGCGCATTTTACGAACTCTATCCTATCCTCTACGCCAAATTTCGCGGCATTCTCGCGAGCTAAATTTAACGCATCGTCGCTGATATCTGAGGCTATGATTTTGGCGTTTGAGTTTAGCGCCAGGCAGATGCTGATTATCCCGCTTCCCGCTCCGATCTCGGCGACTAGGGGCGGCCCCTTTTGCGCGGGTAAATTTGATAAAACTTCAAGCGATCTTTCGACTAAAATTTCAGTCTCGGGGCGTGGGATCAAGACGCCTTTTTTTACGTTAAAAGTAAGTCCGTAAAAGCCCGCCTCGCCCGTGATATACTCTAGCGGCTCGTGATTTGCGAAGCGCTTTGCTAGCGCGAAATATCCGTCCGCATCCTCTAGCTTGCGGTTTAAATTTAAAAATATCCACTCGATTTTTACGCCGAGGTGGCTCATCAAAAGCGCCTTGGCTACGCGCGCCGGATTTGCGCCGCTTATCTCGCACGCGGGCGCGATCTGAGACGAGGCGGCTGCTTTTAGCGCGTCATTTACCGTCATTTTCGAGCTCGTTTATACGCTCAAAGAGGCTCGGGTGCGAGTGATAGACAAACGCATAGAGCGGATGAGCCTTCGGGAAGGCTTTGTTTTCAGAGCCTAGCTTTTTTAGCGCGCTTATCATGTCGGCTTTGTTTGAGACGTTGCCTGCAAATTTATCGGCGCCAAATTCGTTCACGCGGCTAAAATACGAGCTCACCGGCGAAAATAAAAACCCTAAAATCGGCGAAAAAAGTAGCAAAAACACGATGACTCCGCCGCCTCCGTTATGAAGCCCCAGCGTCTGATACGCCTCGTCAGGGATGTTGCCGAATATAAAAAACATCGCAAAAAGCATAACCGCGCTTAGGGCGATCATTTTTAGGATATCTTTGTGCTTAAAGTGCCCAAGCTCGTGACCCAAAACGGCGATTATCTCCTCTAGGCTTAACTTTTTAACGAGCGTGTCGAAAAGTACCACGCGTTTAGTCGCGCCAAGGCCGCCAAAATAGGCGTTTAGACGGTTGTCGCGCTTGCTGGCGTCTATCGTAAAAACGCCACTACTTTTAAAACCGCACTGCGCCAAAAGCCCTTCTATACGGCTTTTTAGCTCGCCCTCCTCTAGCGGCTGCATTTTGTTAAAGATGGGCGCGATGAGCGTCGGATAAATGAGATTTATAACAAGCGCGACCGCAAAGCTCAGTAAAAATGCCCAAAACCACCAAAAATCGCCCAAAAATCTAATGCAAAGCAGCACCAGCCATACAAACAGCGTACCAAACACCAGCGTTAGTGCGAGCGTTTTAAGTAGATCAAGCGCGAAAATTTTAGGCGTTACGTTTGAAAAGCCGAGCTTTTTATCTTTGACGAAGGTTTCGTAAATATTTAGCGGTAGCTCCAGCAGTGACGAAACGAGCAAAAATGCCATAACCATAAAGACATTATCGCCTATATCTCCCGTTTTATAGGCATGCCCTGATATCGCGCCAAGCCCCCAGCACGCCCACATCATAAATATCGCGGCGTGATAGAGAAGGCTAATTAGCTCAAATTTTTGATTGCTTATCGCGGCTGCGGCGGCGGTTTCGTATTCATTCTGCTCTAACACGACGGCGGGCTTTTTAGCCTCTGCGCGTATAAAATTTATCTGTAAAATCGCCAAAATCGCCTTTGCGGCGACGTAAAAAAAGTAAATACCGAGTAAAAAATAAAACATATTTTTACGCCCTATTTCAAAAAATTATCGTAAAACGAGCTGATAAAAAGCACCAAAATGATAAACGGCACGACAAATTTTATATACCAAAACCAGATATTTACGAGTTTTGCATATTTTTCGCTGCCTTGCATTATCTCGCGTTTTGCTTCGTCTTTTAGCACCCAGCCGACAAATATCGCGCACCCAAGCGAGGTCAGCACGAAAAATATCGTAGCGCTGATGGCGTCGTATGCGTCAAAGATATTTTTACCGAAAATTTTAACGTCCGCAAGCAAATTCGTAGCCATCAAGGACGGTAAATTTCCAAATATAAATATCGTGCCTAGAACCAGCAAAATCGCACTTTTGCGCTTGATTTTAAATTTCTCCTGAAGTGTCGTAATGATAACCTCGTAGATCGGCAGCGAGGTCGTGAGCGCGGCGATCATCAGCAGCGCAAAAAACGCGACTGCGAAAAATCCGCCAAAAGGCATATGCGAAAAAACGATCGGCAAGCTCTTAAACACGAGGCTTGGGCCGCTGTCGGGCGAGACGCCGTAGCTAAAGAGCGACGGAAATATCATAAAGCCCGCAAGCACGGCGATGAGGGTGTTTAGGATGCCCGTGATGATAGAGATTTTAACCAGCCCTTCGTCCTTTTTAACGAAGCTAGAAAGCGTGATCATCACACCAAAACCAAGCGAAAGCGCGAAAAATACCTGCCCCAAAACCTCGACGAAAAGCTTTAAATTTATCTTTGAAAAATCGGGCGTGAGGTAAAATTTAACCCCCTGCGCCACGCCATCTAAGGTCAAGTTTTTTACGATCATCACGATCATCAGCACGAAAAGCAGCGGCATGAGGTACTTCGCCGAACGCTCTATACCGCCGACTGCGCCCTGCACCAAGATCGCGTAGTTTACGAGTACGAACACGAGCGTCGCAAAGCTAATAGCCAGCGGATCGCTAACGATATTTTGCTCGTAAAACGCACTCGTAGCCTCGAAGCTAAGCACCTGCGAGAGATCGAGCATGCCAAATGCAATCTGCGCGATGTAGTTTAGCACCCAGCCGCCGATAACCATGTAGTAGGCCATGATGCCAAATGCCCCAAGCAGCCCCATCCAGCCCACGATTTTCCATGCCGGATTTATATTTTTACCGCCGAATGCGTCCACGGCGTTGCATTTTAGGCGTCTGCCGATCGCATTTTCAGCCAAAATCATCGGTATACCGATCACGATCATCGCTATGCAAAACACTAGCACGTAGGCGCCGCCGCCGTTTTGCCCGACCAGATACGGGAAGCGCCACGTCGCGCCAAAACCGACCGTAGCTCCTGCAACGGCTAAAATGTATGTGAGCTTTGAACTCCACGATTTTCTATCCATCTGTATACCTTTGTGAAAAATAGGGATTATATAAAAATTTTATTTAAAGTTTTTAGAACCATCTTTAAAATTTAAAACAAATCCGGATTAAAATTTGTAAATATTATTAGAAAAAGGCTGCTTGGGATAAATTTAAAGGCGTAAATTTCTACAAATTTACGCCAAATTATTATTTTCTAACGACATGTAAAAACTGCATATGTTTGCGGTATTGCTCGATGACGTCGTTTATCAGCGTGGCCTCGCTCCAACCAAGCACGTCGTAGTCTTGACCGCCCTCTTTTAGATATACCTCGGCTCTGTAGTAAAGATCGTCGCCTTCAAGCTCTCTAGTGTAGTCCGGGCTCTGGCTTTTGGTGAGATATACGCCGTATCTAAAGTCCATCTCATCACCAAGCCCAACGTTTAAATTTACGAAATTTTCAGCTTTTGCGACATTTGCCTCAAGGCCGTTTTTGACAAATTCCTCTTTTAGCTCGTTAAAAGCCTTTAGCACGACTTCGTTTAGAAATTTACTGCCGTCTTTTTTGCTAGGTAGCGTGATGATCGCGCTTAGTCGCTCTTGCCAAGGCTTTGAAAGATCGCTAAGAGGCATGTTGTTAAAGTTATTTGTCTCTTTTTTGGTTAGATCCACACGTAACGCCTTAAATAGCCCGTAAATGGCGCCAAGTAGCACGATAGCAAACGGTAACGCCGTAGTGATCGTGAGAGCTTGAAGCGAGCCAAGACCGCCGGCTAGCATCAAAAATGCCGCCACGACGCCTACTGTAACGCCCCAAAAGACCTTTTGCCAAACCGGCGTATCGTCCTTGCCGTTTGAGCAAAGCATATTCATCACGATCGCCGCTGAGTCAGCCGAAGTGACGAAAAATATGACGATCATAAAGACCGCGATCGTGCTTAGCACGCCTGAAAAACTAAATTTTTCTAAAAACATAAAAAGCGCCGAAGCCGAGTCGGAATTTACGGTCGTCGCAAGCTCGCTAAATCCGCCTTGAACAAGCGCGATCGCCGAGTTACCAAAAAAGCTCATCCAAGCAAATGTAAAGCCGGTTGGCACGAAAAGCACGCCGATCACAAATTCTCTTATCGTCCTACCCTTTGAAATTTTAGCTATAAAAAGCCCCACAAATGGCGACCAAGATAGCCACCAAGCCCAGTATAGCAGCGTCCAACCGCCAAGCCAGCTCTCGTTTTGCCTCTCGTAGGCGTAGAGGTTAAAGGTGTTTGAGATGAGCGTAGATACGTAGTCGCCGCTGTTTTGCACAAACGACTTTAAAAGCTGCGTCGTATCGCCTAAAAATAGTATCAAAAACATAAAACATATAGCTAGCGCGATATTTGCGTTTGATAAGATTTTGATGCCCTTATCGACACCACTTGCCGCTGAGATGGTAGCTGCAAAACAAAGCACTATTAAAAGCGTAATATGCATGGTCGGCAGGCCAAAAACGTGCGTAAGGCCGGCATTTACCTGAAGTACGCCGTATCCTAGCGAGGTCGCTACGCCAAAAAGCGTCGCTACGACGGCAAATGTGTCGATAGCGTTACCTATCTTGCCATAAATTTTATCGCCGATTATCGGATAAAACGCCGATCTAAGCGTGAGCGGCAAGCCATGTCTATACGAGAAAAAGGCAAGTATCAGCGCCACGATAGCATAGACCGACCATGCGCCCATACCCCAGTGAAAGAAGGTGATATTCATAGCAAGCTTTTGCGCTGCGATAGTTTGCGCGTCGCCGAGCGGCGGATTTAGATAGTGCATGAGCGGCTCGGCCACGCCAAAAAACACAAGCCCGATGCCCATGCCGGCGGCAAAAAGCATAGAAAACCACGAGATATTTTTGTGCTCCGGCTTTACGTGATCGGCCCCCAGTTTGATCTCGCCAAGCCTGCTAAAGCCAAGGATGATGATGCTTAGAAGTATGACGGCGACGGCCAGGATGTAAAACCAGCCAAATTTGGCCGCGATGTAGTTTTGCATACCTTTAAAAAACTCATTTGAGAAATTTGGAAATATCGCTGCAAATGCCGTTATTAAAAATATGACGACAAGCGATGGGATAAATACCGAATTGTTAAATTTCGACTTTTGAAATTTGATCATTTTTCTCCTTTTTGTAAATTTCAGCTTCCTTTTAAAATAACAAAAAAGAGTAAATATGTCAAATTTACTCCTTAAATTTTTAACTAAATTTAAGGAGTAAACCACTGCAAAAAGGCGTTTTGAAAATTTACATCAAATTTATATGAAGTCTCTTTTTGCGCTTCTAGCTTTTGTCACTCCAAAAATGATCGCAACGATAAAAGTGATGCCAAATGTGATATAAAGTATGATGGTCGGCTTTTTTACCTCAATGCGAGATAGCGCCACGTCGCGCTAAAACCGACCGTAGCGCACGCAACAGCCAAAATATACGTTATCTTCGAACTCCAAGTCCTTCTATCCATCATAAACCCTTTTAATAAAACGCGAAATTATATAAAAAATTTGATTAAAATTACGGGCAAACTGCGGTAATTTGGGTTAAATTTTTAATCTTTTCTAAATTTTAGGCCTAAATTTAAGCGGACTAAACGTAAATTTAAGCCTAAAATCAAGTAAAATGTCTCAAAATTTTAAATTTTCCTATCGCATGGTAAGCTAGCGACCAAACGAGGAAGCAAATGCAAATAAGCCTAATAACATCGGTAAAATCGCGAATCTCAAATCTGCCAGTAATCAAAGAAAAAATCACTCCGCCCGCGATACAAAGAGTAAGAAGCGTCAGCGAGATAAAAACCGTAATGTTTATAATTTTTGCCGTCATGCTCTTGTTTTCGCTATTTTTAGCCAGGGTTTCAAGCAGGGTTATTCTATTTATAAAGCCGTCTATTTCGTACTCTACGCGCACGAGGTCGCCCTGTTCTAGACTAAAATCAGCAGAAAAAACGCCGCTAAATTTAATCCCGTCTAGCTCAAAACTAGCGCCGATAAACTCGTCTCGCTTAATAGTGCGTAAATTTAGAGCGCTAACTCTGACTGTTTTAGTTAATTTTTTCAAATTTGCTCCAAATTTTCGGCGATTTCCAAGACTTCAAAGTATTCGTCCTCTAGCGTCTCCAGCTCGCTTTTTGTCGCTTCCAGGTCGTTATAAAGCGCGGTTAGACCGATTTGCTGATAGATTTTAGGATCGCTAAGGCCCGCGTTTAGCTCTTTTATCTTAGCCTCTAGCGCGGCGATTTTTTCAGGGTGCGAGGATAAAATTTGCGTTTGCTTGTAGCTTAGCTTCGCGCTTGTTTTGCTCTTTTGTTTTTGCGCTTGCTCGGCTTCGCTTGCTAGGCTTGCTTCAAATTTACCAAGTTCGGCTAATTCGTCTTCTAGCTCGAGATAGACGCTGTATTCTTGATGCAGCACCTCGATCGCCGTCCCCTCAAATGCCCAGAGTTTGTGCGCGATCTTATCGACGAAGTATCGGTCGTGGCTAACGATGATGATAGCGCCTTCAAAGCTTTGCAGATAGTCCTCAAGGATGTTGATAGTAGCGATATCTAGGTCGTTTGTAGGCTCGTCAAGCACGAGTACGTCATACTCCTTACTAAAAAGCAGCGCGAGCGCCACGCGGTTTTTCTCGCCGCCGCTTAGCACGCCCACGGGTTTATCGAGAAATTCTTTAGGAAATAGGAAATTTTTAAGGTAGCCGTATACGTGCATATTTCGCCCGCGCACCATGACGTGATCGCCGCCGTTTGGGCAAAAGGTCTCGATTAGGCTCTTATCGTCATCCAGCGCGCTTCGCGACTGATCAAAGTATCCCACGCGCACTTCGCCGCGCTTAATCTCGCCGCTGCTTGGCTTTTCAAACCCGAGTAAAATTTTAATAAGAGTGCTTTTGCCGCTGCCGTTTCGCCCGACTATCGCGATACGCTCGCCTTGCAAAACGCGCGCGTTAAAATCCCTAAAAAGCTGCTTGCCGCCGATGGTTTTGCTTAGTTGCTTGATTTCAAAGAGCATCTTTTTGCGGTTTACGCTTTGAGTTTGATTAAAATTTTTACTCGCGCGCTCAAGCTCGAGCCTAACGCGGCGTATAACGCCCGGGTTTTTTTTAGCCTCTTCGCGCATGGCTAGCACTCGCTCTTTGCGCCCTTCATTGCGCTTTAGACGCGCTTTGACGCCTCTGCGCAGCCACTCCTCCTCAGCTTTTAGTTGTTTTAGCAGTGTTTCGTGAGATTTGGCTAGGCTGGCTAGGATTTCCTCTTTTTTAGCTAGATAGTTCGCGTAACCGCCGTCAAACGACGCCAGCGCGCCATCCTCGATCTCGATGCTTCTAGTTGCTAGCGCGTCGATGAAATAGCGATCGTGCGAGATAAAAACTATCGTCTGACGCGAGCTTTTTAGCATATCTTCAAGAAATCTCACCATATAAACGTCAAGGTGGTTCGTAGGCTCGTCAAGCAGCAAAACATCGGGCTTTTTAAGTATCAGCGCGCCCAGAGCCACGCGGCGTATCTCGCCTCCGCTGAGGCTAGAAACGGCGCGGTTTTCGTACTCTTTTAGCTTAAACTCCTCCAGCACGCGCTCGATCTTGCGCTCGATCTGCCAGCCGTCTTTCGCCTCGATAAATTTGATTAGCTCATCTTGCCTAGCATTTAGTTCTTTGTTTTGCGCATCGTGGCCGAGCGCTTCTAGCACCGCCGCATACTCGTCGCGCGCATCAAATATCTCTTTTAGCTCTAAATTTAGCGCATCTTTTACCGTCGCCGCATCGTCAAATTTGGGATTTTGCGCGAGCATTTCTACTTTTACGCCGCCTTGCAGTATGCGCCTGCCGCTATCAGGTTCTAGCGAGCCCGCTACTAGCTTCATCAGCGTACTTTTGCCGCTGCCGTTTTTGCCGATGATAGCGATACGCTCGCGCTCGTTTACGCTGAGGCTTATTTTGTTTAAAATTTCATTCGGACCGAATTTTTTACTAACGTCGATAAGGTCGATTAGAGCCACGCGCGAGCCTTAAAACGAGATATGCATGCTAAGCGCGATGATACAAAGCGTAAGCGCCATCGGCACGTAAATATATCTGCCGGCAAAATACCACAGCGCGCCTTGCTTTTTTGCCGCGCCGGTATTTATCTCGTCCATGATCTCTTCTTTTTTGATGACCCAAAACCACGACACTGCACCGATCACCGCGCCGATAGGGATGATGTAGATGGAAACAAAATCCATCCACGGCCCCCAGCTGGTTATGGCTTCCATATTTACGCCGATACCAAAGCACACCGCGCAAAGCAAAATTAGCACGATGCCGCGCTTTAGGCTAGGAAATTTGTGCATTATCGACTCGGCGACGACTTCAAACATATTTTGTAGCGACGTCACGCCGCCAAAAATCACCGCCGTAAATAAAATAATCGCAAAAATTTGGCCTCCGACCATGTCTTGTAAAATTTTAGGCAGCGTTACGAAAAGTAGTCCGGGCCCCGCCGCGGGATCCATGCCGTAGGCAAATACGGCAGGCAGCATCACAAGCGCCGCCGTCATCGCTGCGATCGTATCAAAGATCGCCGTTTTTTGCGCGCTATCGACGATATCTTCGTCTTTATGCAGATACGCGCCGTAAACTATCATACCAGAACCCGTGATAGATAGCGAGAAAAATGCCTGGCCCATCGCCGATACCCAAACCATAGGATCAGCTAGCTTGCCCCAGTCGCTGTGAAAGATAAATTTATACCCGCCAAACGCCCCGTCTAAAAACGCCACCCTGATAGCTAGAATAAAAAATAGCACGAAAAAAAGCGGCATCATGATTTTGCCCGTTTTTTCTATACTATGCGCGCCAAAAAATAGCGTAAATAGCGTGCCGGCAACGACGATAAAGTGAAACGGCACGACCGAATAGGACGAAAACGCAAAGGAGTCAAACCAAGGGTTCGTATCCACGGTCATAAGCGAACCCGTGATCGCCTGAAACAGCGCCTTTAAGACATACGCGATGATGACCGCGTAGCCGGTAGCTATACACATGGAGCCAGCCAGAGGTATCCAGCCTAAAATTTTACCGAAAGTTCCCCAGTTTCGGCTCTTCCAGGCGTATTCATAGGAGCCTAGCGTACCGGTTTTAGCGCGTCTACCGATAGCATACTCCGCAGATAGCCCGACGTAGGAAAATATCGCGATAAAAAGCACGTAAATAAGCAAAAATGCGCCGCCGCCGTTTGAGCCGACTTTATACGGAAAGCCCCAGACGTTTGCCATGCCCACGGCAGAGCCAACGCAGGCGATGATAAAGGCCCATCTAGAGGTAAAAGTTTTATGCATTTTGACGTCCGTTCGTAGTAGATTTTTTAAATTATACTTGATTAATCTAATAAAAAGATTATGCCCGCCGACCGAGCAAGCCCGCCGCGCCGCCTTAAAACGCTTTAAATTTATATTTGGATATAATCGCGCGTTATTTGAAATCCACGTTACAAAAGAGAAATTATGAATTTATCGCTCAAAAAGCTTACTATACCGATATTTTTAGATATGTTTTTGCACTTTGTTACGCTCATCATAAACACCTACATGGTGACTAAGGTCAGCGTCCATCTAGTGGGCGCTATGGGCGCGGGCAATCAAGTCATGGATTTATTTATGACGATCTTTAACTTTTTAAGCGTCGGCTGTTCGGTCGTAGTCGCGCAGGCTCTAGGCGCTAAAAATATAAATTTAGCCAAACACGTCATACACGCCAGCATCACGTTTAATACGATAATCGGGCTTTTTAGCGCGGTTTTTATTTACTTTTTCGGATTTGAAATTTTAGAGCTTTTAAACGTCCCCGAGCAGCTTAGACAGGAGAGTTTTGGCTACCTGCACATGCTAGGCGTAGCGCTTGCTTTTGACGGTATCGGCATGGTGCTAGCGGCCGTGCTTCGCGTTTATAACTTCGCCGCCGCCGTCATGCTAGTCTCGCTTTTAATGAACATCATTACTCTATGCGGCAACGCTATCGCGCTTTTTGGCTGGCTGGGACTGCCAAACTACGGCCTCTACGGCGTCGCGGTCTCGACGGTCGCGGGACGACTAGTGGGCGTTATCGTGCTATTTTTGATCCTTACGCGCTACGCCAAAGTCAAAATTTTCTTTAAACGTCTATTTAGCCTGCCGTTTGCGATCTTGCGTAAAATTTTATCCGTCGGGCTTCCGAGTGCCGGCGAAAATTTGCTCTGGATGGCGCAGTATATGGTGGCTTTCGGCTTTGTAGCGAGCATGGGCGAGGCTAGCTTAAACGTGCAAACCGTTTATTTTCAAATCACGCTTTTAATCCTACTTTGCGGAGCCAGCATCAGCGTGGCAAACGAGGTCATCGTCGGCCACCTAGTCGGCGCGATGAGATTTGACGAGGCCTATTCGCGCACTTTCCGCGCGCTTCGTATCGGCTTTATCGCAACTCTAGCGGTGGTTTTGGCAGCGTATTTCGGTAAATTTGAGATCATGGAGCGATTAAATTTGACCGAGGAGCTAAAGGCCGTCATGTTGCCGCTTTTTACCCTTTCTATCGCGCTTGAGACGGGTCGAACATTTAACATCGTCATCGTAAACGCTCTGCGCGCGAGCGGGGATGCTAAATTTCCGCTGATGACTGGCGCGGTGTTTATGTGGGGCGTGAGCCTGCCGCTAGGATACTATCTAGGCATCGTGCAGGGCATGGGTATCATCGGCGTTTGGATCGGATTTACCGCCGATGAGTGGCTGCGCGGTCTTGTTAATACGTGGCGCTGGAGAAGCAGAAAATGGCAATCAAAACGCCTCGTGTAAAAACCGTTAGCGTAAAATGCGGCGAATTTGGCATCACGCTAAATTTTAAAAAAGGCGTCAAAACAACCCGCCTAAAGGTCGCCAAAACAGGCGAAATCTCGGTCTCGCTGCCCTTTTATGCCGAGCAAAAATATGCGCTAGAGTTCGTGCAAAAACACTACGACTGGCTAAAATCGGCTCGCGAGAAAACGCTAGCAAATTTGCCGCGCGAGGATGAGTTTAGGTTGCTGGGCGAGGTTTACCGTATCGTGCTAGAACCGAATTTAAAGGGCGTAAATTTGATACGTTTTACAAGCGACTCAGGAGTTTTTGACGGCTTAAATTTGAGCTCAGAGGGGCTATACCCGCACCTTTACGGCGCTAAATTTGACGGCAAATTTGACGCGATTAAATTTAACGCACAGCCTAACGAGGCTAAATTTGCTAGCGCGGACGGACGTAAATTTGACGGCGAAATTTACGCTGCGAGTTTAGCTGCGCTAGAAAACTATAAAAAAACCTTTGCGAGGCGCATTTACGGACATTTTATAGCTAAATTCGCTCCAACCGTAAACCGCAAAATAAACCGCGTCGTCGTGCGCAAAATGACCACGCGCTGGGGTAGCTGCAACTCGCGCAAAGGCTATATAAACTTAAGCCTAAATTTGATCGAAAAAACCCCCGAGCTAGTCGAATACGTCGTGCTTCACGAGCTTACCCATCTGATCTACCCCCACCACCAAAAAAGCTTCTATGACTTCATTACAGCCTTGATGCCCGATTTTAGGTCGAGAGAAAAACGGCTAAACAAAAAATAATTTTAAATATGCTAGAATAGAATAAATCTTAATTTTAAAGGCGAAGGATGAAAAATTTTCTTTTATTAGCGACTGTTGCCGCATTCGCATTCGGAGGCGATTTAGAAGACGGCCTAAAAGCTTACGCCAACTCCGATTTTGAGCTAGCCACGAAAAAATTTAACGCGGCTTGCGATAAACAAGACAAGCTCGGCTGCGAAAAGCTGGGTGCGATGTATCAAGCCGGTAAGAATTTGACCGAAGATAAAAATCACGCCCTTCAAGCTTACCTAAGGGCATGCGAGCTAGGTTCCGGCAAAGGCTGCTCCGGAGCCGCCGGTTTATATACAGGCGAAAACGACGATAAAGCGCAAGAGCTATTTAGAAAGGCATGCGAGCTCGGCGAAGGTTACGCTTGCGGCGTAATCGGTTCTTACTTAATAGACAAACAACAGTTTAAAGAGGCTAATGCATTGTTCGTTAAATCTTGCAAACTCGGAGATAAGTTGGGTTGCGAATTTTCAAAAGATTTGGTTCGCTCTAAAAGACTTTAAGCCTCAAAAATACTTCATAAATCGCGGCTCTTAGTTTAATATGCCGCGATTTAATTTAATTTATAGATTTACTTTTTATTTTCTGAAAGACGAATATCAAGGCGTAAAGCCCGATACCGTAAACGTAAGATACGTACTCGCTAGAAATAAACGATATATGCTGGGCGCAGATATTAGGTACCATAACCAAAGGCACGACCAGAAATAGCAAAAATCTCTCTAACAAATTTATCCTAGTTAAAAAATATCCCTGCATCGCGGACGAGAAAGCAAACATACCCACTAATGCGGTTGTGAATATAACGGCAATCTCCGCCGGATTGGTTATCCAAAGTATGCTTTTAGGATCGTTCGGTGCCGATGGATTAACGCTTTCGATTAGCAAAAGTTTGTTGTTAAATACGAAAGCAAACGGCAAAATAGTCGTTCTTAAATCATAAAAAAACCCTTGAACGCCTACGATTACGGGGTTTGCCTTAGCTATACCGGCCGCCGCATACGCCGCGATACCGACCGGAGGCGTATCGTCTGCTAAAATACCGAAATAAAATACAAAAAGATGTACGGCGATAGCTGGGAT
>CAUQJW010000020.1:0-16496 GCA_963518485.1 uncultured Campylobacter sp. | reverse complement strand
CATTATAGGACGTCAGAGCCGCCATCTGTTCGATACTTATCACGCCGTCGTTTACCAACTCTAGCGTCATAGGTACGAGGGTTTGTAGGCCGAGTATTCCAAACGGCGCCTTGTCGAATTCTAAAAATTTCTCGTCGTTGTGGTGTGGGGCGTGGTCGGTCACGATGACGTCGATTAGGCCGCTTTTAAGCCCATCCCTGATCGCCTCTACGTCTGATTTCGTGCGAAGCGGCGGCGACATTTTAAAGTTCGTATCGTAGCCTAGTAGCTCATCCTCAGTGTAGGTAAAGTGGTGCGGCGTCGCCTCGCAGGTCACGTTTATGCCGGCTACGCGAGCCTGCGCGATGAGTTTTAGTGACCACTCGGAGCTAACGTGCGCGATGTGGATGTGGCCGCCTGTTAGCTTGGCTAGCAGTAGATCGCGCGAGACCATGATTTCTTCTTGCTCGCGCGGCATGCCTTTGATGCCTAGTATCGCCGAGACGCGCCCCTCGTTCATGTGGCCGCCGCGGCATAGCGAGCAGTCCTGGGAGTGGTTGATGACGAAGCTGCTGAAGTGCTTTGAGTATTCAAGCGCATATCTCATCACGTCGCTGCTAGCTACGGGCAGGCCGTCGTCGCTAAACGCCACTGCGCCCGCCTGCGTCATATCGCCCATCTCCACGCACTTTTTACCGTCCATCTTGCTAGTTATCGCGCCGATAGGCAGTAGGTCGATGAGGCCGCGAGCTTTTGCCTTAGCTACCATATCGCGCGTGACGACGGCGTTGTCGTTTACGGGATTTGTATTTGCCATCGGGCAGCAGGTGGTTACGCCGCCGGCGACTGCGGTTTCAGAGCCCGTGTTTATATCGTCTTTATACTCAAGGCCCGGGTCGCGAAAATGCACGTGCATGTCGATTAGGCCAGGCATTACTAGCTTGCCGCTAGCGTCTATTATTTTATCAGCCGCAGGTTCGTCAGCGGTGATTAGAGCTATCTTGTCGCCCTCTATCAGGACGTTTGCTTTTTGCGAGCCGTTATGATTTACGATCGTGCCGTTTTTGATGAGAGTTTTCATTTTGCGCCTTTGTTTTTTATGAGAGTATCTAGGATCGCCATCCTAACGGCGACGCCGTTTTCGACTTGATTTAGCACGTGCGAGTAGCGCGAATCGTCGGCCACGTCGGAGTTTATCTCGACGCCGCGATTTATCGGGCCTGGATGCAGGATCATGACGCCATCTTTGGCGTATTGCATTTTACTAGCGGTTAGGCCGAAAAATTTGGAGTATTCGCGCACGGACGGAAATGCGATCTCGTCATCCTGACGCTCGAGTTGGATACGTAGCATGATGATGACGTCAGAGTCCTCGATCGCCCCTTGCATATCGGAGCAAATTTGACAGCCGAAAGCCTCCATGCCAGTTAAAAACATCGGCGGACCAAATAGCTTAACCTTGGCTCCGAGCGTTTTTAGGACGTAGATGTTTGAGCGCGCCACGCGGCTGTGAAAGATATCGCCGATGATGGCGACCGTGAGATTTTCTAGGCTGCCGCGATTTTCCAGTATGGTAAAAAGATCAAGCAGCGCTTGACTAGGGTGTTCGTTTAGGCCGTCGCCGGCGTTTACGACGTGGGCGCCCGTATTCTCGGCGATAAATTTAGCCGCGCCCGAGCTGTAGTGGCGCACGACTACGATATCCGTTTTCATCGCGACGATGTTGTGGACGGTATCGATGAGCGTTTCGCCCTTTTTGGTGCTGGAGCTTGAGGCGGTGAAATTTATCGCGTCGGCTCCGAGGCGCTTAGCCGCAATCTCAAAGCTCGTTCGCGTCCTAGTCGAGTTTTCGAAAAAGGCGTTTACGGTCGTTTTGCCGTAGAGCGATTTGGCTTTTTTGGTCTCGGAGTTGTTTAGCGCTTTAAACTCCTTGGCCAAATTTAGGAAATGGTAAATTTCGTCTTTGGTTAAATTTGCAGCGGTTACGAGGTCTTTTTTGGTATAGCTCATAAATTTCCTTTAAGAGTTTTATCAAAGGCGCGATAATAACTAAAAATTGCTTAAATGCAATTTACAGCCCTTTATATCGAGCCTCCAGCCTATTTTTTATTTTATCGGCTATCTTTTCGCCGTCTTTTAAATTTCGTTCAACCAAATCGTTTAGTTTATTTAGTAAAGCGAATAATTCGCTCTCCCATTTTTCAGAGCTTTTGTTTGAGTTCATAGTTTCTATAAAAGCTAATTTCTTGCTAAGGTCGCTAAGGTTTTCTAAAAATTTATCTTTAAGCTCTTCGTCTTTAAGCCCGTCGTCGTAAAGCGCGATATTTTTTAGCTCTCTTAGTTCGCTATTTATAGCGTCACAAAATTCGCCGTATTTCGCGCTTATGTCCGTATCCGAGGTAGCTTTTTTAGTCGAGTTTTGCTTGAAGGCTTGTTTTTCGTCTATACTTTTGGTTAGTCTTTGAATTTGCATATAAAGTACGGCCGCGACCGCGATTATAACAATAAAAGATTGTGAAAAAACGTCCATTATTTTCCTTTTTTAATTGATTTTAAGCTAATTAGCAAAAGCGCCGTCCAGATTAAAACAAACGAAAGCGATTTTAAAATTCCTACTTTTTCGTCGTATATTAAAACGGCTATCATAAACTGCATAGACGGCGAAATGTATTGCAAATACCCCAGTACGCTTAAATTTAGCCTAACCGCCGCAGCGTTAAAAAGAAGCAGCGGAACGACCGTCGCCGGTCCCGAAAGCGCGATAAGCGCTCCGAACCAAGAAACGCTAAAATGCGATTCTCCGGCCCGCACCGTCGCAAATATCGCGACTACGGCTAGCGGAAAGACGAAAGCCGTCTCTATAAAAAGCCCTTCTAGCGACGGAATTTTGATTTGTTTTCTTATTAATCCGTAAAGAGCAAAACTTGCCGGCAAAAAAAGCGCGATCAAAGGCAGCTCGCCAGCATCGTAAATTTGTAGCGCGATAGCCGCTACTACGATAGCGGCGGAGATTTTACCTACCGCATCTAATTTTTCTTTTAAAATTAAGACGCCCAAAAGCATATTAAAAAACGGATTAATAAAGTATCCTAGGCTAGTATCTACTATTCTGCCTTGCTCTACGCCGTAGATATATATCGTCCAATTTGCCGTAATCAAAAGCGCCGTAATAAAAAGAGTTAAAGCCGTTTTTTTATTTTTTAAGACGGACTTTACGCGATGAAATTTACGCGAGAATTTTAGAACGACCGCTAAAAGCAAAACCGACCAAACGATTCTATGAGCGACGATTTCTACGTAGCTAAGAGAGCTTAAAAGCTTAAAATAAATAGGAAAAACGCCCCAAAGCGAAAACGTCGCCAGCGCGTAAAATAGTCCAGATCTACTATCGTTTTTTTGCATTCGATTTCCTAAAAGAGAAGAATTCTAAGTAAATTTTTTTAAATTACGCTTATACTTTTAAAATTTAAGCAATTTTTGCTAAAATGAGCCTTATTTTTAAAGGGCTTTATATGGAATGGACGAGAGATTCTTGGAGAAAATTTAATATTTTACAGCAGCCTTCTTATCCGGATTTGGACGAGCTTAAGTCGGTTGAAGATAAGCTAAAAGGTCTTCCGCCGCTAGTTTTTGCAGGCGAAGCTAGAAATTTAAAAGAAGATTTGGCCAAAGTTTGCAGGGGCGAAGCGTTTTTGCTTCAAGGAGGCGATTGCGCCGAGAGCTTCGCGAATTTTAACGCCAATAATATCCGAGATATGTTTAAAGTAATGCTTCAAATGGCGATAGTTTTGACTTATGCCGGACGCTGTCCGGTGGTTAAAGTCGGACGTACGGCGGGGCAGTTCGCAAAGCCTAGAAGCTCGGATTTCGAAGAAATAAACGGCATAAAACTACCTAGCTACCGCGGCGATATTATAAACGGCTTCGAATTTAGCGCAAAAGCCCGCGTACCCGATCCTAAGCGAATGATCGAGGCGTATTATCAAAGCGCGTCTACGATGAACTTACTTAGAGCTTTTTCAAGAGGCGGTCTAGCTAATATGCACGAAATAAATCGCTGGAACTTAGGCTTTACTAAAAAGGCCGATTTAAGCAAAAAATACGAAGAATTAGTTCAGGGTCTAAGTCAAACGCTCGAATTTATGGAGGCTTGCGGTATAACTTCGAAAAATACTCCGGCAATCGCCGAAACTAGGCTTTATACGTCGCACGAAGCGCTACTTTTGCCGTACGAAGAAGCGATGACTAGAGAAGATAGTTTGACCGGCGATTGGTACGACTGCTCGGCGCATATGCTTTGGATAGGGGAGCGTACTCGCGGCGTAAACGATGCTCACGTACATTTTTTAAGCGGCGTAAATAATCCTATCGGCGTTAAAATAGGACCAAGCGCTACGGCCGAAGATATAAAGAATTTGGCTTTGAGGCTAAATCCTAAAAACGAAGAGGGTAGATTAAACGTAATTATTAGAATGGGCGCCGAAAAAATAGGCGAAAAGCTACCTAAAATTTTAAAAGATATTAGAGCCGAGGGTTTGAAAATAGTTTATAGTATCGATCCGATGCACGGCAATACCATAAAAACGGCAAATAGCTATAAAACGCGCGAATTCGGTAAAATTTTAAGCGAAGTAAAAAGCTTCTTTGAAATTTTTAGAGCCGAGGGAATGAATGCGGGCGGCATACATTTAGAAATGACCGGTCAAGATGTAACCGAATGCACCGGCGGATCTTTTAAACTAAACGAAGAGGACTTGGCGCAAAGATATGAGACGCAGTGCGATCCGCGTTTAAATGCCGATCAAGCGCTTGAGTTGGCGTTTTTAATCGCCGACTTCATTAGAAAATTTAGAGTTTAGCTCTAAATTTCTAGCGCGTTTTCTCCGATTTTTCTACGTTTTTTCTATTTTTCTTAAATTTTAATGAAAACTTCGCTAAATTATAGCTTTTAATTATCTTTGAAAAGGTAAAAATATGAAAGAAATTTACGATATCGTCGTCATAGGCGGCGGACCTTGCGGAATCGCGACGGTCGTCGAAGCTAAAGAAAGCGGATTTAAAGACGTATTGCTTTTGGAAAAAGGCGACAATCATAGTCAAACTATACGCAAATTTTATAAGGATAACAAGCGCGTAGATAAAGATTATAAGGGGCAAGATTCGACGCTTCACGGCATAGTAGCTTTCGATAACGGAACGAAAGAAAGCACGCTCGATTACTTCGATAAACTACTCGATAGCGACGCGATAGATACGATGTTTAATTGTGAGGTCGAAAGCGTAACTAAAAAGGAAGATTTTTTTAACGTACATACTTCAAAAGGCGATTTTAAGTCTAAAAACGTAGTAATAAGCATCGGTAAAATGGGGCGACCTAACAAACCTAGCTACAAAATCCCGCCTTCTTTAAATTCGGTCGTAAATTTTAACCTAGACGGCTGTTCCGCCGGCGAGAGAATAATCGTCGTCGGAGGAGGAAATTCCGCTGCGGAATACGCGATCGAGTTGAGTGAGAAAAACGACGTTACGTTAAATTATCGCAGAGAGAAATTTAGTAGGCTAAACGAAATAAACGAGGAAATTTTACTAAAACTCTCTAACGCCGGCAAGCTTAAGCTAAAGCTCGGCGTCGATATAAACGGACTTGAAAATGAGTCGGGGAAAATAAGCGTAGAATTTACCGACGGATCTGCGGAGCGTTTCGATCGCGCTATTTACGCTATCGGCGGCTCTACTCCGGTAGATTTCCTGCAAAAATGCGGAGTAAAGCTAGACGAATCTAAAAATCCTATCGTAGACGAGAATTTTCAAAGCGATATCGCCGGTCTTTACGTCGGCGGAGATTTGGTGCTTAAAAGCGGCGGTTCGATAGTTTTAGCCTTAAATCACGCTCACAAGGTAGTAAAAAACATAAAGAGATAATCGTTGAAAACGAACAAAATTTTAAATTTTATCCTATTTTTTATGACGGCTACGATAATCGGACTGGGAGGATATTATTATCATATCGCGATAAGCAAGGGTGAACCGGCGCAAAGCGCGGAGCAAGGCAAAGAAATAGCCGTGGCTATGCATAGCTTCGAGGAATTGCCCGAGGCTGAGCGCGAAAAATACGTCAAAAAAGACGAGCTAGATAGTTTCGGCAATTACCTAACGCCTAAAAGCTACGCCGAAAATTTCGATATCGGAACTATGGATGAACCTCTGGCCGACGATATCGGGGAATTAAAAACTCAGATTAGAACGCTAAAGGCTCAAAATAAGCTTCTTTACGACGATAACGTCGATTTGGTAGCTAAAAATTTAGAAATCGCTCAAATGCTAGGGTTGCAAAAAGAGGACGCTAAACAAAAAGAACTAGGCGAACGAAGTAAAATAGAAGAACTCGACAAACGGTTTGAAGACGCCGCAGCCGAAAATAAAAACTTTAGCGAACGGATTTCTTCTTTGGAAAGCGAGCTTGAGCGAGAAAGGGAAAATTTCGATACTAAAATAAAAGAAAAAGAGGAAAAATACGCAAGCGATTACGCGGCTCTGCAAAAAAGTTCCGATGAGAATTTGGCGGAATTAAAGGAGCTAAACGAAAAACTAAAAAGCGAAAACGAGCTTAAAAACTCCGAAATAGAGCGCGTAAAAGCAGAGGTCGACGCTCAAGTCCTAAACGTTAAAAATCGATACGAAGAAGACGTAGATAAGCTAAAAAAACTGTACGAAAAGCAAAAATTCGAATACGAAAATAAAGCGAACGAAAAGCAAACCGAGCTAGATAGGCTAAAAAGCTCTAGCGATTTGCAAATATCTAAGCTCGAAGGCGAGATGAATAGCCTGAATATAAATTTAAAAGAAGCCAAAGACGCCGCCGTCGCCGCAACGAGTAAAGAAGAAAAATTAAACGAGCTTTTAAGGGATCAAAATATAACGATAGCGAATTTACGGGGCGAACTTCAAAGGCAAAGAGACGGCTTTAAAAAGGATATCTCAAAAGCCTACGAGCTGTATAAAAACGACGTTACGGCTCTTAGGATAAAGCTTGAACAAGCCGATGCGGATTTTAGCTCGAATGAAAAAAAGCTAAGCGAATTAACGGCTTTAAACGACGAAAAGGATAAAAAACTAAAAAGTAAAGACGAAAATTTAAGTAAAACGGCCGATCTTTTACGAAAGGCCAACGAGTCGCTTCAAAGCGAACTAGAAAACGGTAAGAAAAACGCCCAAAACTATAAAATTTTAAACGATAAAATTACGGCTTTAACTAACGCAAATATAATGCTAGCCAAGGAATATCAAGCAAAAACGCTAAAGCTTCAAACCGAGCTTGAAAGCGCCGTTAAATCCGCGCATGATTTAAATTTAAGTTTGGTTAGAAAAGACGAAGATATACGAGCTTGGAGCGATAAATTCGAAAAGCTAAAAAACGAAAGTTCATCGGTCATACAAAATGAGAAAAATCAAAACGCCAAACTTTTAAAACAAAACGAGGAACTAGATAAATACGCAAAGCTCGGCCAAAATAACGCCGAGATCAAAGGCGAGCTAGAGACGGCCAGAAAGCGTCTTGACGAAATGATAAACGAAAAAGAGTATTTCGAAAGCGAGAATGAAAATTTAAAGAAAATCATACAGTTAAATTTTAGATCCGAAGTTCCCAAAAAAGTAGTTTTTATAGCTTCGATAGAGTGCGACGACATGGCTATAAACTCAAACTCTCCTACCGCGATCTGCCGTCACAGAGTGGCGGAATTTTTGCAAAGATATAATTCTAACTATATTTACGAAATCGTTCCTATCGTAAGCCGCGTAAATTTTATTGCTACGTCGAAAGTAGCAAAAACGCTTCCAAAGGACGAACTGGATAAAATCACGGCTTACGCAAACTACGGAGTCGGTAAAGAACGCTCTAAGGTCGGCGGCGAGCTCGTTAGAGACGAATTCGGCGATTTTTCGAGAATATCTTACAGTAATGATATAATCCTTTCTCAAAACAAGCAGGGTTTTATCATTAAGGTTTATAGATGATAATTTTTCAGCTAAAAGACGGATATCGTTATAATAGCGACACGATGTTCTTATACGATTTTGCGCAAGAAAACGGGCTTAAAGGCAAAGTCCTAGACGTAGGCTGCGGAAGCGGCATTTTAGGGCTTTTACTAAAAAGAGATTTTAGGGATATTTCGCTAAGCTTGTTGGATATTTTGGAAATTAATATCGCGATATCTAAACGAAACGCTTGCGCTAACGCACTTGACGCAGAGTTTATTACCGCAGATTTCGTAAATTTTAAAACGGACGTCCGTTTTGATTACGTCGTTTCAAACCCGCCGTTTTATCACGACGGCGCTAAAGAAAGCCTAAACGAGCATTTGCGGGCGGCTAGATATAGTCGGAGCTTAGATTTACGAAATTTTATAGCCGGCGCTAATTCGTTGCTAGCGCCCAGAGGAACGCTTATTTTTTGTTACGATGCGAAACGAACGGCGGAAATTTTAACGGCCTTGAAGGAGTTTAAATTAACTCCGACTAGGCTAAAGGCCGTACATCCTAGAAGAAACAAAGAAGCGAAATTAATTCTTATCGAAGCAAAAAAAAGCTCCAAAAGCTTAATGAAAATATCGCCGCCGATTTTTACGTTCGAAGGCGAGTCGTATTCGGCCGAAGCCGATAAGATTTTTGCTAGGGCGGATACCAAGAGCGAGGATTTTGGCTTATGATAAAAACGTTAAAATCCGGCGGTTTTTCCTATGAGTTCGATCCTTCTAAATGCGAGAGTTGCGGCGGTAAATGCTGTATAGGAGAGAGCGGATATATTTGGATAAATGCCGAAGAGATAGCGACGCTAGCTAAATTTTTAAATATCGAGGAAGAGGGTTTAAAAAGCCGATATTTAGAAAAATTCGGCTATAAATTTAGCATCAAGGAAAAAGAATTCGAAGGCGAATACGCTTGCGTATTTTTTAACGAAGAGCTACGAAACTGCGGTATTTACGAGGTTAGGCCGGCACAGTGTAGAAGCTTCCCTTTCTGGGATCATTTTAAGAAAAATTTAAAGGAGCTAGAAAAAGAATGCATTGGCGTAAAATTTTTGTAGTATTCGCCGCGTCGAGTTTCATTTGTCTTTTTGCAAACGAAAATTTCGAGATATTAAAGGCGATGAGCTTTTTAGACGACGGAAAGCCGGAGAAATCGATTAAAATTTACGAGAAATTATATAAAAACAGCGGCGATGCGGCCTATTTAAAAGAGGCTTTAAAAATATCCTACGCAAACGGCGAAATTAGTTTGGAGCGTCTTTTAAAGCTAGGCGACGCTAAATTATCCGCGGACGAGGATTTTTGGAGAATTAAAACTTTAAATTTTTTAAACAAGCGAGATCCTAAAAGCGCTAAAGATACGGCGACGAAGCTTTTGGATATTAACCAAAGCTCGAAAAATCATCTGCTTTACGGGTTGGTTTTGTCGGAAGCGAACGAATTGGATGCCGCCGTTTCGGAATACCAAAAAGCATACGAGATAGAAAAAAGCGACTCTAATTTACTGGCTTTAGCCGAATTTGTGGACGTTAAACTAGGCAAGAGAAATGAAGCGGTAAACTATTTAGAGGCCTCAAGAAGCATAAACGGATGTAGCGAGGCCGTATGCCTAACCTTAGTAGAAATTTACCTTCAAACGCAACAGTTCGATAAATTGGCGCCCTTATATGAGGAACTTTACGAGCTAACCAAAGATACGTCTTATTTGGATAAGCAAATTAAAATTTTGGTATTTTTTAAAAAATTTAATGAGGCGGCATCGATTTTAGAAAAATATAAATACAAAGAAGACGAACTACCCGATATGTACGCCGCGGACGGAAAATTCGATAAGGCGATCGCAAAGATTGAGGAGCTATACGAAAAAAACGGAGATCCGTCGCTAAAGGCTAAGGCGGCCGTTTATAAATACGAAAAACTAGGCAAAGCCGTAGATAGGAAAAATTTAGACGAAGTTATCGCCGATTTCGAGGCTTCGGCGGTCAAAAGCGGCGACGCGCTTTATTTAAATTATTACGGCTATTTACTTATAGATCACGACATAGACGTAAAAAAAGGCATAGAGCTAGTACTTTTGGCGTTAGAGCAAGAGATTGATTCGCCTTACTATTTAGATAGCTTAGCTTGGGGCTACTATAAGCTAAAAAAGTGCGCTAAGGCTAACAAAATTATGCAACAAGCGATGACGGACGCCGATTTTGCGCAAAATCCGGAAGCTAAAGAACATGAAGCCGCCATAAAAAAATGCGTCGCGGAGCAAAAATGATACTAGATAAAATTTTAGAAAAAACTAGAGCAGATTTAGAAGCGAGAAAAAATAAATGCCCCACCCAAACGCTAAGAGAAAAAATATCTCGCGGCGCTTACGCGATTAAGGACGTTCGCGTAGCCCTCAAAAGTACTTCGGCTCGGCCTTACCGCATTATAGCCGAGGTTAAAAAGGCGAGCCCCAGCAAGGGCGTTATAAGAGAAAAATTCGATCCGATATCTATAGCCGCCGATTACGAGCTGGGCGGAGCGGACGCCGTTTCGGTACTAACCGAGCCGCATTTTTTTCAAGGCGATTTAAATTATCTGGCGCAAATTCGCAAAAACTCGTCTTTGCCGCTTTTACGTAAAGATTTTATCGTAGACGAGTATCAAATTTTAGAAGCTTTAGCTTACGGCGCGGATTTTATCCTGCTCATCGCAAAAGCTCTTAGCGTAGACGAGCTAAAGCGGCTTTTGGGCTATGCGAACGGGTTGGGACTCGAGGCGCTAGTCGAAACGCACGACGAAGAAGACGTAGAGAAGGCTATCTTTGCAAAAGCTAATATAATAGGCGTAAACCACCGAAATTTAGAGACTTTTAGTATGGATATGAGTTTATGCGAGAGGCTTATAGCGCTTATGCCTAAAGATAAAATCGTCGTAGCGGAAAGCGGCATATACGAGCATTCGCAGCTAATCGAGCTTTCTAAAATCGGCGTAGACGCGTTTTTGGTCGGCGAACATTTTATGAGACAAGAAAATTTGCAAGCCGCCGTTAAGCGGTTAAAGGAGGGATAAATGGAACATCTTTGCGCGCCTTGGCGAAGCGAATATTTTACTAAAAAGACGGACGGATGCGTATTTTGCGGTATCGTTAAAAACGAAGCCGTAGACTACGAAAACGGCGTTTTATTTCGCGCGAAATATTGCTTTGGGGTTATGAACCGCTTTCCTTACGCGCCGGGGCATTTTATGATTATCCCTTACGAGCATACGGATAAAATCGAAGAGCTTAGCGAAGAGGCTTGGCGGGAGATGAGCCGTTTCGTTCGTTTGGGCGTAGAAATTTTAAAAAGAGAGCTTAACGCGGGCGGCGTTAATATCGGTATGAACCTAGGCAAATCCGCGGGCGCCGGGATAGCTGAACACGTGCATTACCATCTAGTCCCTAGGTGGGAGAGAGATACGAACTTTATTACGACTATCGCCGACGTTAGGGTAAACGGCGTACCGTTTCATCCGCTTTTTGCTAAATTAAAGGCGGCGTTTGCCGAGATTAAATAATATTTTATATAAAATTTTAGTAAAATCGCAAAATTGCTTCAAGGGGATTTTATGAAAAGGCTTTGGCTGCTATCGTCGTTTTTGCCGTTTATCGCAAACCTTTACGGCGGCGAAATATTACGGTGCGAGCAGATGAATCAAAGCAAGGAAACGATTTTCGCAAGCGATTTTAAAGGCGATGCGGAGATCGAGTTTAACTGCTTTAATATACCTAATCTAAACGAGCTTTTAAGCGCGTCCGTCAAGATAAGGGGCGAAAGTAGGGCTTGCGTCGGGAATTTAGCCGATAGAAATTTAAGCGCTTTTAAATTTATCGTCGCTAAAGCTTTGTTCGTTCCGCAAATTTACGCCAAAGACTTACCGCTCGGCGACGAATATGAAAAAAATATAGAAATCGACAGGGCTAAACTCCGTAAATTCGCAAGCGAAAGCTTGGATAATTTTTTACTCTTTAAAGAATTTAATAAAAATTATAACGACGTTCTAAAGCCGCTGGTAACTTACTTTCAGGAACTAAATTTAGACGAAGCCAGCGCGATTTATTATGCGACTAAGTTGTCTAACGAATTTTTAAAATTTGCAGTTTTAAATAAAGAAAGCAGCGACGTAAGCAAGTTTGAAAAACGCGTCGGAGATCCGCAATTTACGAAATTTAGCGTAGGCGAGTTCGTTTATTCGGGCGGCGTATCCGGAAGCTCTATTCAGTCGGCTTTTAACGCCGCGCTTCTCTACGGAAAAAACGTAGAAATTTTAAGCGAATTTATAAGATTCGGCGCGGAGTTAAATTCCGGCTACGAAAACTCGCTATTTTTCGCGCTAAAAAATTTGGCCGAAGTACGGTTCTTGGTGGGCAGGGGCGCAGACGTAAATTACGCTAATGCTCTAGGCGAAACGCCTATTTTTAAGGCCGTAAAATTAAACGATTTAGAACTCGTAAAATTTCTAACGCAAAGCGGAGCGGACGTGAATAAAAAAACGATAGATTTAAACTCCAAATCCGCTTACGTTTCCGGCTTCGGCGGCGAGATACCTAAATTCGTTAAGCTATGCGACTTTGAAGCAACGTCTAGAAGCGTCTTGATGCAGGCCGCTAGATTTTCAAACGTCGAAATTTTAGAGTTTTTAATCGATAGCGGAGCCGATGCGAGCGCGACGGACGACGAAGGTTTAAACGCGCTTGACCATGCGACGATATCGCACAACGACATAAACGCGCAATATTTAAGAACGTTAGGGCTAAAACCCAACTTAATAAAGGAGTAAAAATGACCGCTTTCGTTACGGGAGCTACGTCGGGATTCGGCGAAGCGATAGCTAGGAAACTATCGGCTAGCGGATATAAATTAATAATTTTGGGTCGCCGTAAGCAAAGACTTGAAAATTTAGCGAAAGAGCTTGGAAATACGTATATAATCCAAGCCGATATTAGAGATAAAGAAACTATTTTTAAGGCGCTTGAAGATTTACCTAGCAAGTTTAAGGATATAGAAATTTTAGTAAATAATGCGGGGCTGGCTCTAGGCGTAGAAAAGACGCAGGATGCCGATATTAACGATTTTGAGACGGTTGTAGATACGAATATTAAAGGGCTTCTTTATACGACTAAGGCCGCTTTGCCGTATTTGATTAAAAATAAAGGCTACATTTTTAATCTGGGCTCGGTCGCGGGAACGTGGCCGTATCCGGGCGGTAACGTTTACGGCGGAACTAAAGCGTTTATAAAGCAGTTTAGCTTCAATCTTAGAAACGATTTGGCGGGTACGGGAGTGCGCGTTACCAATATCGAGCCCGGACTTTGCAAGACCGAATTTAGCGTAGTGCGCTTTAGAGGCGACGAGAAGAGAGCGGATGCGGTATACGAAGGTACGCAGTTTATAACGGCCGAAGATATAGCTCGTATAGTAAGCGATTGTATAAATATGCCGAAAAGCGTAAATATTAATTCTATCGAAGTAATGGCGACTACGCAGACGTGGGCGGGTTTTGCTTTCGAGCGTAAGTAAATTTAAGAAACGAGAAAGGATTTTGAAACTATGAAAAGGTTGTTTTTCTTGACGGCGCTATTGCCTATGCTTGCATTCGGCGTAGACGATAGCGTCATACGGGCTAATGCCCAGACTTACGGAGCTTGGACGCTCATACCGCCCGTCGTAGCGATAGTTTTGGCGTTTATTACCAAAGACGTAATTTTATCGCTATTTATCGGCGTTTTTAGCGGAACTTTTTTGCTTAGCGTAATTCACGCTAACGTTTTTAACGCGGCCGTATCGGCCTTTACCGACGTCGTGGCCAGGATAGTAAATTCGATGGCCTCCAGCGGCAATGCCGGCGTTATCTTACAAGTTCTTTGTATCGGCGGCGTAGTGGCTCTTATAACGAAAACCGGCGGAACTAAGGCTGTAGCTATTTGGCTAGGCAAAAGAGCGAAAACCGGCGTTTCGGCTCAAATTTCTACTTGGCTGATGGGACTTTTCGTATTTTTTGACGATTATGCGAACTCTTTAATCGTCGGTCCCGTAATGCGTCCGATAACCGATAAATTTAAAGTTAGCCGTGAAAAGCTAGCCTTCATCATCGACGCTACCGCCGCTCCGATAGCCGGCATAGCCGTAATTTCTACCTGGGTCGGACTCGAGGTTTCGCTTATTAGAAGCGGATACGAGCAAATAGGCATTACCGATATTAACGCGTTTGCTATATTCGTAGAGACGGTACCATATCGATTTTATAACATTTTTATGCTGTGCTTTGTGATATACGTAGCGTTTATGAAAAGAGATTTCGGTCCGATGCTAACCGCGGAAAGACGCGCTGCGGCGGGTAAAATCCACTCTAGTAATTCTCGCGTAGCAAATTTGGAAGATAAGGCTTTGGAACCCAAAGAGGGCATAAAGCTAGAGAGTAAAAATGCTATAGTGCCGCTTATTACGTTAATCTTGGGGGCTTTTACGAGCTTTTATTTTAGCGGTTTAAACGACTTACAAGGCGCCGAGCTTGAAGCTGCGCTAGCCGAACCGTTTAGCTTTTATACTTTTCAAACTACTTTCGGACACGCTAACTCGTCGGTAGCCTTGTTTCAGTCGGCTTTGCTGGCTACGGTAGTAGCGATATTTATGAGCGTTTATAAGAAAATTTTTAGCGTTAGAGAGGCGATAGAGACGTGGGTAGCCGGCTGGAAAACCATGATTATCACGCTAGTTATACTGCTTCTAGCGTGGTCGTTAAGCTCGGTCATAAAAGAGCTTGGTACGTCTAGGTATTTAGTCGATTTACTTTCCAGCTCGACGCCTAAATTTATACTTCCGGTGGCTATATTTTTGCTCGGTTCTTTTATTAGTTTTTCGACCGGCACTAGCTACGGAACCATGGGTATTTTGATGCCTCTAGCTATACCTTTAGCCAACGCCGTAGCTATAAATAGCGGGCTTGCGGGCGATGCGATGCACGCTTATATGATAGTTAGTATTTCCGCGGTGCTCACCGGGGCGATATTCGGAGATCACTGTTCGCCTATTTCGGATACGACGATACTTTCTTCTATGGGCGCGGGTTGCGATCATTTAGATCACGTTAAAACGCAAATGCCTTATTCGCTAACGGTTTGCGCCATTAGCGTCTTTATGGGTTATTTACCGGTGGCGCTAGGACTTAGTATTTGGATAGCGCTACCTCTAGGCTTACTCGTAACTGCGGGCGTAGTGAGATTCGTCGGACAAAAAATTTGAACGGATGCAAGCATGTTTTAGAGTGCGGAAGCTGCACTCTAAATTTATCTTACGAAGAGCAAATAGCTTTTAAAAAGAATTTTATAAAAGACGAATTCGGCGATTTTTTTAAAGGCGAATTCGAATTCTTCGCTTCGCCGCCTAGTCGCTACCGCTGTAGGGCGGAGTTCGGGATTTGGCGCGAGAGCGACGATTTATACTATACGATGTACGGCTCTAAAACTAGACGTATCGTGATAGACGAATGCCTTAAAGTCGCCGAACCTATAGCGGATTTGATGCCGCGCCTTCTTTGCGCTCTCGCAAAAAATAGAATTTTAAAAGAGAAGCTGTTCGGCGCCGAGTTTATTTCGTGCTCTAGCGGTATTTTAGCGACGCTTTTATATCACAAACGCTTAGGCGAAGTCGAACAAAGAGAGATAGAAAATTTAGCGCGCGCATTTGCCGATTTACGCGTAACGCTCGCCGCGCGTGCAAGGGGACAGAGATTACTAGGCGGCGAGCTAAATTTATGCGACGAATTGTGCGTCGGCGGTAAAATTTATAAATTTAGCTTCGGAGACGGAGCCTTCATTCAGCCTAATACCGCCGTAAATCAAAAAATGATAGCGTGGGCGAAAGATTGCGCGAAAAATACCGAGGATTTGCTGGAACTTTATTGCGGACACGGTAACTTTACCGTTCCGTTGGCGGAAAACTTTAACCGCGTTTTGGCGACCGAGATATCCAAAAGCTCGATTGCAAACGCTCTCAAAAACTGCGAGCTAAACGACGTTTATAATATTAAGTTTTTACGTATGGATGCGGACGAGCTAATGAGCGCGTTTAGAGGAGATAGAGAATTTAATCGCTTAAAAGGCGTAGATTTAGCCGGCTATAATTTTTCTCACGTGCTGGTAGATCCTCCTCGCGCCGGACTTAGCGAAGAAGTGACGGAGTTTATTAAAAATTACGATAATATAATTTATATATCCTGTAATCCGGCTACTTTAAGGCAAAATTTAAAAAAGTTATCGATTACGCACGAAATCGTAAAATTCGCGATATTCGACCAGTTTGTAAATACGACTCATATCGAGTGCGGCGTACTTTTAAGAAAAATCAAATAGTAAAAGGTTAAAAATGGTAAATTTAAATAAAATAATTCAAGCAAAAAGAACGATAAGCGGATTTATCGATAAAACTCCTTTTGCGTTTAGCTCTAATCTTAGCGAAATTAGCGGCGCTAAAG
>CAUQJW010000019.1:0-16692 GCA_963518485.1 uncultured Campylobacter sp. | reverse complement strand
AATAGACGATATGGCTAAGACTATAGTAGCCGACGTTAGGAAGAATAAATTTTAAGTAAAGCCGCTATTTAGCGGCTTTACTCTTGTTTAAAACCGACTTTTCAAATTCTAAAAGCCAAATTTTAGTCGCTAGCCCCTCGCCGCTGTATCCGCCAAGGCCGTTTGAGGCGACGACTCTGTGGCAGGGCACGATGATTGGGATTTTGTTTTTTGCGTTTGCCGAGCCTGCCGCGCGAAACGCCTTCGGTTGCCCAGCCATCTCTGCGAGCTTGGCGTACGTGACGCGCTGCCCGTAAGGGATTTTTTGCAGATTTTCGTAAACGCACCTCTGAAACGCCGTGCCGCCGATATTTAGCCGCGTTTTAAAGGTTTTAAGCTCGCCTTTAAAATAACTCTCAAGCTCGCTTAAACAGAGTTTTAAATTTGCGTCCGTTACGTCCGTACGAACAAAATCTCGCACGAAATTTAGCTCGCAAACTCCGCTCTCGTCGCCGCAAATCTCCAAAACGCCGATAGGCGAGTCAAAATACGCTTTTTGCATAGTAATTCCTTAAAATCAAGTGCTTAAATTTAACCAAATTTCGCTTTGTTTTGCTAAAATTACGTAAATTTTAATAAGGATAAACGATGGACTTTTTCACGCAATACGAAAAACACGTAAAAGAGCGCGAGGCCCTAGGCGTGCCGCCGTTACCGCTAAACGAGGAACAGACGAGAAAAGTTTGCGAGCTTTTAAAACAAGGCGAAAATAGGCGGGACGAGCTTATAAATTTACTCGCAAATCGCGTAAATCCGGGCGTAGACGATGCGGCGAAGGTAAAGGCGGAGTTTTTAAACGAGATTATAAATCACGGGCTTGAGATAAGCAGCCTTGATAAAATCGCTGCCGTAAATTTACTGCGGCCGATGCTTGGCGGATACAGCGTCATCGTACTGATTGAAAGCCTAAAAAACGCCGACGAGGCCGTAGCGCAGGCTGCCTGTAACGTGCTAAAAGAGACGATTTTCGTGCATGATTATTTTAACGACGTAGCGCAGCTTGCTAAAACCAATAAATTTGCGCTTGAAGTCTTGCGCTCGTGGGCGCAGGCCGAGTGGTTTAAGGCGCGCGAGAGCTTGCCGCGACGCATTAGATCGGTCATATTTAAGGTCGCCGGCGAAACCAACACCGACGATCTAAGCCCGGCTAGCGAGGCTTACACGCGCTCAGATATCCCGCTGCACGCAAACGCGATGCTAGTTAAGCGTCAGCCGGGCAGTCTAGAAATGATCCGCGAGCTTAAAAAAAGCGGGCTAGAAGTCGTCTACACGGGCGACGTCGTGGGTACGGGCAGTAGCCGAAAGAGCGGCATAAACTCCATCCAGTGGCACCTCGGGCGCGAGATAGAGGGCGTGCCGAACAAAAAAACGGGCAGCATCGTGATAGGCACGGCGATCGCGCCGATATTTTTCAACACTGCCGAGGATAGCGGCGCGCTGCCGATCGTAGCCGACGCGAGCGCGCTAGAGACGGGCGACGTCGTGGATATCTATCCGTATGCGGGCGAGATTTTCCGCGTCGGGCGGGTAAATTTGAGTGCCGAGGGTAAATTTGACGCGGTTTTAATTTACGGCGAAGCTAAATTTGAAAATTTAAACGAAAACGAAAAACCCGAAGGCGAGCCGGTCGCTCGTTTTACGCTTGCGCCAAACACGATATTTGACGAGATCAGAGCGGGCGGGCGCATACCGCTCATCATCGGCCGCTCGCTTTGCGGTAAAGCCAGGGCGGCGCTAAATTTAGGCGCGGAGGAAATATTTGCGAGGCCAGCGCAGCCGCAAACGAACGAGAGCGAGGGCTACACGCTAGCTCAAAAGATCGTCGGCAAGGCCTGCGGCGTGGGGGGCGTTAGAGCAGGGCAGTACTGCGAACCTGCAACCCTAACCGTAGGCTCGCAGGACACTACGGGGCCGATGACGCGCGACGAGATCAAGGAGCTGGCTAGTCTTGGATTTTCGGCGGATTTCGTGCTACAGAGCTTTTGTCACACGGCGGCCTATCCAAAGCCTAGCGACCTTGAAACGCAAAAGACGCTGCCTAAATTTATGAGCTCGCGCGGCGGAGTGAGCCTAAGACCCGGCGACGGCGTCATACACTCGTGGCTAAATCGCATGGTGCTGCCCGACACCGTGGGCACGGGCGGCGACAGCCATACGCGCTTTCCTATCGGCGTGAGCTTCCCCGCGGGTAGCGGACTGGTGGCGTTTGCGGCGGTGTCAGGGGCGATGCCGCTAAATATGCCAGACTCCGTGCTAGTGCGATTTAGCGGGCGACTGCAAAAGGGTGTGACGCTGCGCGATCTGGTAAATGCGATCCCATACTACGCGATCAAGCGCGGGCTGCTTACGGTCGAAAAGAAGGGCAAGAAAAACGTATTTGCGGGTAAAATTTTAGAAATCGAGGGGCTGGAAAATCTAAAAGTCGAGCAAGCCTTTGAGCTAAGCGACGCCTCGGCCGAGCGCTCTGCGGCGGCCTGCGCGGTAAATTTGAGCGAGCAAAGCGTCGCCGAATACGTCCGCTCAAACGTCGCTCTCATCGAGGCGATGATAGAAGCGGGCTACGAAAGCAGGGCTAGCCTAGAGCGCCGTGCGGCAAAAATGCGCGAGTGGTTAGCGGCGCCGGAGTTGCTGCGAGCCGACAAAAACGCGCGCTACGTCGAGGTGATCGAGATAAATTTAGATGAGATAACCGAGCCCATCCTAGCTTGCCCGAACGACCCCGACGACGTCGCGACTCTGAGCGAAATTTTGGCTAGTAGCTCGCGCCCGCATAAGATCGACGAGGTGTTTGTGGGTAGCTGCATGACCAATATCGGCCACTACCGAGCACTCGGCGAGGCTCTGCGGGGGCTTGGGGCGCTGCCTACCAGGCTTTGGATCGCGCCGCCTACAAAGATGGATCAGGCGCTGCTAGAAAAGGAGGGCTACTACGATATCTTCCGCGCGGTAGGCGCTCGCACGGAGGTGCCTGGATGCTCGCTTTGCATGGGCAATCAAGCCCGCGTGAACGACGGCGCGACGGTGTTTTCGACCTCGACGAGAAATTTTGATAACCGCATGGGTATGGGCGCGCGCGTCTATCTAGGCAGCGCCGAGCTAGCGGCCGTTTGCGCCGTGCTAGGCAGGCTACCTAGTATCTCTGAATACATGAGCATAGTGCCCCAAAAGCTTGCGGGCAAAGAGGCGCAAATTTATCGGTATCTAAATTTTAACGAGATAGAAAATTTTAAAATTTAGCGGTTTACGGCGCCTGTTAGGTCTTGGGTTTATAGACCTAGCGCGCTTTTAAGCAGCGTATAAATAAGCGCTGCGGAGCCGCCTGCGATCGGTAGCGTAATAACCCAAGCCAGTACTATAGGCTTAACCATTTTCCAATTAGCGTCGCGGTTAAATATCCCGATACCCAAAATCGCACCGATTAGTATATGAGTAGAAGAGACGGGTATGCCCATTTTTGTAGCTAGTAGTATGACGGCGCTCGCCGCGAGTTCGGCGCTAAAGCCCGTAGTGGGTAAAATTTCTGCTAGTTTGCTGCCGATAGTAGCGATTACTTCTTTGCCTAAAAACCAAAGCCCGACGACTAAAGATATACCGAACGTTACCATTGCAATGTTTGGTATTTGCGCGGATTGATTAATAGAGCTGGTTTTTAAAACGTCTAGTATGGCGGCAAAAGGGCCGACGGCGTTTGCGATATCGTTTGCGCCGTGCGAGAACGCAAAAGACGATGCTGTAAAAATTTGAAACCATGAGAAGATTCGGTTGGTGCTTTTTTGGGCGTCGTTCTTAGTCATTACGTTTATCATGGCTAAGGTTGCTAGATACGTGACGAATCCGATAACGAAAATAATCCATAGCGTACCTATAATACCGAAATCGAAATTTAAATGCGCCAACCCTTTAAAAAGCATCATCGAAGATATTATAATCGCTCCGACGGCCGCGACCGCCGGGATATGGCGACGCATAGCTCTAAAAGTATCTATGCTTTTTTCTTGCTCTTTCATGGATTTTATATGGGTTTTATACTCGCTTCTTTCGCCCCCTATTTCGTCTTCGTCGATTATGGCTATACTGCTTAGTATTTTTATTTGCTCGCTTTCGGGGCGAGTTTTAAGCTCTCTTAAGTAATTTTCTTTATACGCCTTTCTCTCGTTTTTTAGTATTTTTAATTGAGATTTGTATTCGGCGGTAGGATTTAAAATTTTGGTTTTTATATATCTGTAGATGAAATAGGATAAAATTCCGCCCATTAGCGGCGAAATAACCCAGCTGATCGCTATATTTCCTATGCCGCCCCAAGATACCATTTTTAGCGCTTCGCCGCTATCCATTATGCTAAAACCCATCGTAAGCCCGGCACCCACGATACCGCCGACGATAGAGTGGGTAGTTGAGATGGGCAGTCCGAATTTAGATGCGATAAAGAGCCAAATCCCCGAACTTAACAATGCCGACATCATAATTAGGACAAAAAGCATGGGATTCATGCCGCTTTCCGGAAATACTATGATACCTTCGCGTATAGTTTTAGTAACCTCTCCTCCGGCAAAAATAGCTCCGCTTAGCTCAAAGATGGCGGCTATTACTAGGGCTTGTTTTATGGTTAGCGTTTTTGCTCCGACGCTGGTTCCGAAACTGTTGGCTACGTCGTTACCGCCTATGTTAAACGCCATAAATATACCGAAAGCGCTGGCTATACAAAAGATCAAAAAATGATGCGTCGGTACGAATTCGTACCCCCAACTAAAAAATATTGCGATTGATGCGGCAAATACCGTAAACGCCAGAACGTTATCTCTTTCCAAGCGATGCCTCCGAAATTTTATAAGCCGTTAATTATATCTAAAAAAGATACGAAAACCGCTAAAAATAACGTTTCGTAGCCGAAATTCTAGCCTTTCGTCTTAGATTTAAAATTACATTTAATAGGGCTTTGTTATAATACGCGAATAAATTTTAAGGAGAAAAAATGACTATAAGAGAAAAAATTTTAGAAGATATTAAGACGGCGATGAAAGAAAAAGATAATTTCCGCCGAGATACGCTTAGGCTCGTAAATTCGGTTATTAAACAAGTAGAAGTCGACGAAAGAATCGAAATGACCGACGATAAAGTTTTACCTATACTTCAAACTCAGATAAAGCGTCGTTTGGATTCGGCATCTCAGTATAGGGCCGGGAATAGAGAAGACCTAGCTAGCAACGAAGAAGCCGAAATAAAGATAATCTCGGAATATTTACCCAAACAGCTCACTTTGCAAGAGCTTGAAGCGCAAATAAAGGAGATAATCGCGGAGCTCGGAGCGGGAGCGAATTTGGGCGCCGTAATGAAAGCGGCAAAAGAAGAAATAGGCGCAAAGAGCGACGGGAAAAGCATAAGCGATTGCGCTAAAAAACTTCTATCTTAAACGAGCAAGTTAGGCTTAAATAAGCCTAACCTTCAATTCCCCTCTACTACGTCGTCTATCGTTTTAAATATTTCCGCTCTAATCTGCTTAACTTTAGCAAACGTGTCGGTAAATTTTTGTAATTGATCTATGCCGTAGCCGTCTTTAGATTCGTTTAGATTTCTTTCGGTTAATTCGCTAAGAGTTTTTGCCGGAGTTTCTATAGCGGCGTATTTTTTAGAGCCTTTAAAATGATCGGCCGCGGTTTCGTACCACTTGTTTAAATTTCTAGTTTGCTCTTGCATAGCTTCGTCTATTCCGCGTTCGTTTATTACGTTGCTATATGCGGTTTGAAGATACGTCACCTGATTTATTTTTCCTATTATACCTACCGTTTTACTTTCGACGTATTTCGATATTTTAGCGCTTTGTTGCGCACTATCGCTAAAGATATTAATCGCTTCGCTAAATTTAGCGACGCTTACGTTCGCAATTTGCGCGATACCGGTTATTTTGTCCGAATTTTCATTTAGATCGTTAGTTTGCTGCTGAAGAGTTTGGATATTTATGCCGATTTCGGTCGTTGCTTTTTGGGTATTTTCGGCCAATTTTCTAACTTCGTCGGCAACTACGGCAAAACCTCTGCCGTGTTCTCCCGCGCGCGCGGCTTCTATCGCGGCGTTTAGGGCTAGTAGGTTCGTCTGTTCGGCTATATCTTTAATTAAATTTACGACCGACGAAATCTCTTCTGTTTTGTGAGTTAAATTTTTTACGGCTTGATTGGAGCTATCGATTAAGACCTCCAAATCGCGCATATTCGAGCTTAGCTCTCCGACGGCGGATTTGCTTTCGTCGGCTTTTTGTGATATATCGCTGGCCATAACGGCTATTTGGCTTAGATTTTTGATACTTGAATTTAGATCGTTTTGTACATCGGTTATACCGTTGTTTCCGTTGCCTAGCTCGTTAAATTTCTGAGACAAAAGGCCGCGTATTTTGCCTTTTTGGCCGGCTTTTATCCCATCGACGCCCTCGCTCATAGAAATCGCATTGGTTCTAAAAAGGCCGCGGAAGCCGTCGACGAAAATATTTCTATAAGTCACGCCGTTTTCGGCGGATTTAACGCACGTTCCCATTTCTCTTTGCAAGGCTTCTATCTGATCTAGCAAATCGTTGATACCTAGGGCTATCTTACCTATGTCGGTATTTGGATCGGCTTTTAAAATTCTAGGCTCCAAAACGCCGTTTCTAGCCTGTTCGACTACGTTTAAAATTTCTTTATAATCTACTTTTTTACTACCGAAAAACATAAAATTTCCTTTTTATAATCTTTGTAACTCGTTCATTAGCTCATCGTAGCTAACTTTTTTATCGTCTAAAATTTGCTCTAGTATTTTTCCGGACGCTTCCATACCGCCGTTTTTCTCGGCGTTTAAAAGCCTTTCATAAAGGGGCGCGATAATTTCTAAGGCTTTAGGATTGGGTTTCCTGCGTACCGAGTAGTATCCGATGATGTTGCCGTTTTGATCGTATGAAGGCGTAACGTTAGCGAAAACCCAGTAAAATCCGCCGTCGAAACTTCTATTTTTTACGTAGGCGAATACTTCGCGTTTGTCTTTTACGTATTTCCATAAAATTTGAAAAACGATTTTAGGCATATCGGGATGCCTTACGATATTGTGCGGTTTGCCGATCAGCTCCTCGCTTTTAGCTCCGACTATATTGGCGAAAGGAACGTTGCAATACGTTATTTTGCCTTTTACGTCGGTTTTTGAAACCAAAAAAGCATCGGCGCTGACTTGATGTTCTTTTTTAGAGTTTTCACCCATTTTATTTCCTTCACTTAAATTTTAGCGGCCTGAGCCAAATCCCATATCGGCATAAATATGCCTAGCGCCAAAAAAATCAATATAACGGCGATAAAGCTTATCAATAAGGGTTCTATATAAGCCGATATATTATCTACAATGTCATTAAATTTAGCTTTATAATTTAGCGTAATTTTTTGCATCATAGTTTCCAAATTTCCGCTTTTTTCGCCGGCTTTTATCATAGCTAGCGACATACCGTCGTAAAAAGTAGAGTATTCAAGGGCATTGGTTAGCGACGAGCCGTGCTCTATCAAGGTTTTTACTCCGCTAAGCCTTGATTTCATAAATCTATTTTGCACGGTTAAAACCGCCGTATCTAATGCTTGCGTCACCGGTAGTCCGGCGCTTATGAGCTCTGATAAAACTAGATTAAAGCGGTTCATGGTCGAATAAAAAATTATATCTTTAACGAGATAAATTTTTAGCGCCGACTTATCGATTTTATACGCTGCTTTTTCGTTTTTATCGTATAAAATTTTTAAGATTACGCATAAGCTTGCGATACTAAATAATATAAAAAACTGATATTTTGCAAGAAAGTCGTTTAAATTTACGAGTAAAACGGTAGGGAGCGGTAGCTGCGAGCCTAGTTGCTCGAAGGTATCTTTAAAGCTAGGTACGACGTAGTTCATTAAAACCGCAAACGCTACCGCGACGACCGATACTACTACCGACGGATAGCGAATCGCTTTTTTAAATTTTCTTTTGTTTTCCGATGTTTCTTGCAAGATATCGCTAAGCCGTAAAAGCGCTTCGCCGATACGACCGGTACTTTCTCCTAGGCGGATCATGGCGACGCTTATTTCTCCTATTTCGCTAGCAAAATAGGCAGCTGCACCGATTAAGCTTTTTCCTTGATTGAGCGATTCTTCGACGGATATTAAAATTTGTTTTAGTCTTTTATCTGTGGTAGAATTCGCCGCTTCTTTAACGGCATCTTTAAGCGATATACCTGCTTGCGTCATTACGGCTAGTTGATTTACCGCAGAGATTAAAGCAATGCTTTTTATGCGCGGGCTTATAAATTTTATTTTCTTAAAATCTATATTTTTGTCGTCGCCGAGAGTATCTATTAAACCGGAGCCGCTACCGAAAATTTCGGCTTTCAAAGGTCTTTTTATTTTTGAGCCTTGCTCTAGGTAATCGATTTCAAGCCTCATCTAACTACCCTTAAAATCTCTTCTACGCTAGTAATTCCTTTTGCCGCACGCATTATACCGTCTGTTAGCATGTCTTTAAAGCCGTTTTTAATTGCCGCTCGTTTAATCTCTTCTTTTGGCGCGTTTTTTGAAATTAGGCTTTGGATTTCATCGTTTATTATTAGTATTTCGCTAATCATTTCGCGTCCCGTATAGCCCGTTTGCGAGCATTTAGGGCAGCCTACTTTTCGAAAAAATAAAGAGTTTGAATCCAAAACGGATTGGAATTTTTCTCGTAAATTAGTCGAGAGTCTAGTTTGGACTTTACAGTGCGGACAAAGCTTTCTTACCAACCTTTGCGCTTCTACGGCTATTAGCGAGCCGCTTATCAGGTAGCTTTCCGCACCCATATCTATCATCCTATCGATTGCCGAAACGGCATCGTTCGTGTGAAGCGTAGAAAAGACTAGATGTCCGGTTAACGCCGCTTGAACGGCTATTTGTAGAGTTTGTTCGTCTCTTATCTCGCCGATCATTATCGTGTCGGGATCTTGCCTTAAAATAGATCTTAAAACCGTCGCAAAATCTAAACCTATTTTTTCGTTCACTTGCACCTGTTGGGTCATGCTTAGTTTGTATTCAACTGGGTCTTCCACGGTTACCACTTTGTTTTCTATACTCTTTACGCTATTTAGCGCGGCGTAAAGGGTTGTAGTTTTACCGCAGCCGGTAGGGCCGGTAACCAAAATAATGCCGTAAGGAGTTTTTAGCGCTTTGGAAAATTTATTAAAATTTTCCTCGCTCATTCCTAAATTTTCTAAATTTATAGATACTTTTGATTTATCTAATACTCTAAGCACTAAGCTTTCGCCGTTTAGCGTCGGCAGAGTAGAGGCTCTAAAATCGTATTCTTTTTGCAAAATTTTGGCCGAAAATCTACCGTCTTGGGGCCTCCTACGTTCTGCTATATCCATATCGCAAAGTAGTTTAACGCGCGAAAGAAACGGTGCGTAAATATCCTTATCCAAAATAAACGTTTCGCTCAAAATTCCGTCTATACGGTTTCTTATGATGCAATTAGTGGGAGTGGGCTCGATATGTACGTCGCTTGCTCTATTTTTTATCGCTTCGCTTAAGATCGTTTCGATTAATTTTAAAACGGCGGAATTTTCGTTGTCGGTTCGGTTTGCGTCGTTAAGTTCGTTTCTAATTTTATTTATCAGGTCTTTTATACTTTGGCTTAGCTCGACTTTGCTTAAGTGCCTATCGATTTGCGCCGGATCGCAAACCGCTACTTTTAGGATTTTATCTTGAAAAGCGTTTTGAAGTTTATCTTGAGCCAAGATATCAAACGGATTTTTAAATACGGCGTATATAAAATTTTCATCTTCGCTAAAGGGCATGGCTTCGTGATTTTTTAGCGTTTGGGCCGCCGTTTTATCGCATAACCTGTAATCTATGTCCGCCGTATCCAAATCGGCGTATAAAAGTTCGAATTTTCGGGCCGCCGATTTTAAGAAGTCTTTGGCGTCGATTTCTAAAATTTCGCTTATTTGCTCGACTTCTAGCCGTTGCTTGCGATATAGATCGAGCAAAACGGCCGTTAAATTTTCTAGAGGTACGGCGGCAAAATTCTTTAAAGCCTTATTAAAGCCTTCATCTTTCGCCTTTAGCGCAAAATCGCGCCGATTTGCTTCGCTAAGCTCTACATTTAAGGCTTTTAAGATTAATTCGAATATTTCGTCCGTCACCAATATTCTTTTTTCCCGACTAGTTCGTCGTCTTTATAAATTTTCAGTATAAGCTTGGTTATATCGTTTGAAAATTCTTGCGTTATTTCGTAAAAAGTATCGTCGTTTTCCTCTTGGAAAATATATTTTTCGCCTTCTTTTTGATATTTGCCTTTTACGAATTTGTCAAATATCATAGATAGTATGTAATCGCTTTTAGGAAGCCTTACGTAGGATATATCGACGTTATCTATAATCGCGTGATAAAGGAGTTTTTTTTGAAACATTATATTCGAAAAATACGCTGCGTTTTCGCGAGCCTCCTTGCTTTTTATAAGCTTTGAAATAGGGTAGGTTAGTTTATTTATCTGATCGCTTCTTAGGCATGAGCTAGCGTATACGTTTATTACGGCTTCATCGTTGCTTTTTCTGCAAAATTGTTCTATGTGTCCGGAGCAGACTTTTTTATACTCTCCGTTTTCGTATAGCCCAAACACTTCATCGTTGTTTACGGCGTTTAATGCCGCTAAAAGAGTTAAAAATATAGCTATCTTTTTCATTCTTGCATCTTTTCTATCCATTTATTTACGATAGGGGAATTTACGTTTTGATTATACGTTTGTAAAATTTTTATCGCGTCTTCTTTTTTATTTTGCCTATATTTAGATCTTGCGAATATTATCCAGCTCTCTTCGTTTAGTTCGTCTAATTCATTAGCCGTAAGCGCCCATTGCTCGCTTTTTTTGTATTTCTTTTTTTCAAAATATTTTCTAGCTATTAAAGTTGCGATGTGAACGTCTTTGGTAACGCTAAATTTTTTTTCTAAATCGGCAACGCTTAAATCCACGTCGCTTATTTGAAATTTAGCTTTAGTATCGTTTTGGACGGTATCGGTTTTATTTTGTTCCTCTTGATCTTCTTGTAAATCCGCAAAATCAGTCGGTTCTTCTCGTCCGGTTTTACCGGACGATTCTTCGAGCTTTGATTTTTGCGCCGAAATTTCGTTAAAATAAAGCCAGCCTTGAGGCGTATCGCTATCGTTGCGCTCGGATTCGTCTTCTTGATTTTGAACGTACGTCGGCTCTTGCTCGTATTTCTTCTGAGCTTCTTTAATTCTATTTTTTAGCGCGTTAATTTCGTCTTTGGGCATCGGTTCGTTTAATTTATAAACTCCGAACGCCGTAGCCGCCAAGACGAATAAAACGAATAAAATAACGGATTTTTTATCTATTTTTTTAAAAAAGTTACGGTATTCGTCCGCTCTAATATATTTAGTTTTATTGTATCGTTCCCATTTTCTTTCGAGCTCTAAAATTTCGTTAGTATCAAGCATCTATAACTCCGCACGAGATTGCCGCCATTTGCAATACTTTCTCGCTCATAAACTCGCCGCTTATTTTTTCGGGCGCGTTTTGCTCGTAGTATTCGTAAATCTCAAAAAATTTATACATTAGTTTATTTATCATTCTTAGGTTGCCTTCGCTTAGTTCGGTTATTAGTTCAAAATGTTCGTTTTTAAACTTAGCGCATCTCTCGTGGTAATTTTTATCGCCCATCTTTTTTTCGACGTAAAGCGCGACGTTGTCTACGTCGAGGCTTTTAAGCTCTATAAATTCCCAAATTCTAGTTTTGAAATAATCTTTAAAAAATATACTTTCATCTTCGCTCTTGTGAACGGCGAAGATGAATTTAAAAAGCATCGTATCGGAAAGCAGTCTGATTTTATTTAGCAAATCGAGAGGATAAAAGCTTGCTTCGTCAAGCATTACGGCGATCGCTTTTTTGTCCTCCAGCTCGGTTTTACACGCTCTTAGAAATTCTTCGTATCCGCTAAAGCTTTTATTTCCGCCTAAAGCGGCTCTGTAAAGCTCGTCGTAAAAATCGATTTCGTTAAAAAAAGGTTGCGCGAAATATATAACCTCTAATCCGTTTTCGTCGTAGACTTTTTGAAGTAAAAAGCTTTTTCCGCTACCGGCTTTGCCGTAGATTACGGCTAACTTTATCGAGGCTTTTACGGCGTTTGAGAGTCTTTTGTAAGCTATGGCGGAGGAGGATAAATTTATATAACCCTCGTCGTTTGCGAATAGCTCTTTTATCTGGGTAAATTTATTCATAAATTTCCTTTGAAAAACCTAGGTCTTTTAAGGTTTGTTTCGAGCTAGACTCCGATACGTCGATAATTCTAGGCGTTATAATAAAAACTAGCTCGCTCGTTCTAACCGTATCTTTTTCGCTTTTAAACGCGTATCCCAAAACGGGAATATCGCCTAAAACCGGAATTTTATTGCTTTCTTTACCTCTAGTTTGCCCGATTAGCCCGCCTAACACGACCGTATCGCCGCTATTTACGTGAACTACGGTAGATAGCTTTTTTTGTATCGTATCTGGCGCTATTTCTCGTATTTTGGCGGATTGTCGGATGTCGTCTTCTTGGTATTTAAAACTGCTTAGACTAGGATTTATACGGAGAGTAATTTTATTATCGTCGGAAATTTGCGGTAGTAAATTTAACAAAATACCGATAAATACGGAATACTGCTTATATGAATATGTCGTTCTCGAATTTGTGCTATTGTCGTTAGTGCTTTCTTCTTGAACGCGGTAGTTTATGTTATCGCCTACCGATATTAGGGCTTGCTGATTGTTTAGGGTAGCAATCTTGGGGCTTGATATGATTTTGGTTTTACCGTTGGTTTCTAAAAAATTTATAACGCCGTCTAAATTAAAATTAAAGCCGGAGATTAAATTTACGCTTCGCCCTTGGTTTGCTCCGTTAGACGAGTTTCTGCTAGACCACGATACGTAGTTTGCCGGAGTCGGGCTATAGGTTAGCTGAGTAGAGGGTTGATTGGTCGCTTGATTTATCGTATCCGTTCTGGCGGTAGGTATGAAAGCGTCGAAAAGCCCTGTTTTAAAGCCTACATTAAATTTACTCCAATCTATCCCTTTCGTGTAACTATTAGCTAGCTCTACGGAGATTATCGAGACGTCTATGACGACTTGTTTTTTTAGGCGGCTTTGCACCTCTTTTATATATTCTTCTACGCGTTTTATTTGCGACGGCGTGCCGGTTACCGTAATTAGTCCAGCATTTGCGTTTATGATAGGATCGGGGGCGGCTATGCTTTCGCTGGAGTTATTTAAGACGGCCTTTATCTCCGCATCAAGTTTATCCCAGAAGTTAAATTTTTCTGTAGTTTTTATTAGATTATCGAGTTTGCCGCCGCCTTTGCCTACGTCTGCGGCTTCTCTGTCGTCTTGTTCGTCGCCTACTTCTACGGGGGCCGAATCTACCGAAGCTTTAGTTATAGCCGTCCCCTCTCTAACCGACGTTATGTAATCGATTTTAAATGTTTTTGTCTGCATAGTCGAAATTTTTAGAGCGTTTTTCGTAAATTCGTAGTTTAAATTATTCTCCGAAATCAAAACGTCGAATATCTCTTTTAGCGTCATGTTTTTTATATTTATACCGAAAATAGGCTCGTTTAGCGCATCTTTAGTAAATTTGTCTTTTAACGTTACGCTAAAATCGCAGGCGTCGGCAAGCCGCTCTAAAATTTCTCTAATACTAACCTGCTCGCTTATTTTTAAACTAAAGGCTCTACTTTCGCACTTATAGCTAGCTTGCGCTAAAGTAAAAAATAAAAAAAGCAGCGCTATAAATTTATTTAATCCGAACATTGCCGTTTTCTTTCGATATTTTTAATAAAACAAGCTCGTTTCGTCTTTTTAGCTTTACTTCGCTCGGAGATATTTCGATGATTTCGTAGCCTTGTACGATATCGTTCTCGGCATACCACGTCGATGAAATTTTAACTTTGTCTTCGAAAATAGCTTGAAGCGATAGATTATTTTCTTGCGAAGTTAAAACCGGCGTATCGGATGCGTTTCGGTTAAATACGAACGGATTTCTTATATCGTTTTTTTGCTCTTCGCTCATTCCGATTCTGGGTTCTTTAATGCGGTTAAATATTAAATCGTACTCCACTTCGTCGAAGCCGGATGCAAACGATAAAAAAGCTAGTAGAGCTATTTTTTTCATGAGTTGCCTACCTTGCGAAGTAGGATTTTTAATTCGCCTTGCAAATCGTTTTCTAGCGGAATAAGCGATATTTTTTCGACGTTTGGAGTAAAGCTTGATATTTCTATATCGTTTAGGTACCTAATCGTATCGGCGAAATTAGCGTTAAATTCGAGATTTATTTCTAAAAAATTATTTAATCCGCTTCCGATAGTATCGTCGATTTTATTTAAAATTTTTACTATTTTTACGTTATTTTTTTGCGCTAGCTTCGTTAATTCGTTTAAAAAAACGATTAAATTCCCATGCTCGGCCGTCTGAATTTTTAATTCGTTAAATTTAATACCGAAATATCCGTTAATTTTTTTCGTTTCGGCCAGTTTTTCTTTTAGATCGTTTAAATTCGTATCGCTTGAGTCGGCTAATATTTTTTCGTCTCGCAAGGAGCGATCTAAATTCTGATTTAAATATATATTTCTAGCCTTTTCGCTTTCGTAAAATTCATTTGCGGCGGGGTAAGCGAAAGTATAAATTAAAAATGCGGTAACGGCGAATACGCAAATTTTAAGCATCGTTACTTCGCTATCTTTTTTATCTTCTAAAAATTCGTCTATTTTGGCTAAAGCGTCGATTTGTTTCATCTAATTCGCACCGTCGCGTTACTTTCAAAGCCGCCGCCTCTAAAGTAAATATTTTGAGCAAACGCCGAACCGTCTTTTGAGTCTATGTCGAGCAAAAACTCGGTTAGGGCTTTTTCGTCGTCGCTTTTTAGATTAAGCGTTACGTTTTTATCGGTACTTAGTAGGCTTAAAATTTTGATATTTCTCTCAGAGGCTTTATTTGCTAAAGTTCTTAAAGCTTCGGCCTTCATAACGTAGTCGGTTTTTTCTTCGGACATATCCGACAGTATTTTTTTGTTTTTAAAGCTTTGATTAACCTCGGCTTCTAGTAAATTTTTTAGTTCGTTTTCCCGCTCTTTTAAAGCTTGCAACCTAGAATTTGCGGCATCGTTTTCGGAGATTATTTTCTCTAATTTTATTTCGATGACGTCGTTTTCTTTTTTTGTAATGTATGCGTTAAGAACTTGATATAACGGGAAAACTAGGGTTAAGAAAGTAGCCGCGATACCGCTTAATATCAATTTGCCGCCAGGACGCTTAAAAAATGCTGGCGGCCTAGTAAATACGGAAAAGTTAAATTTATCTTCGCCCAGCTCCATGTACGATTTTGCGCAGATGCGCATGAGAGCATTTATGCAACTCTCGTTTTTTACGGTAGCTATGGTTAAATTTTCGGTTTTTATGTCAAGATGCTTTTGGATACTTCGGGATAAACTCGTCGCGCCCGATTCGCTTAGTATAAAAATATTATCCGGGTTAAAATCGTAAAGCCTAGTTACGCTATTTAGAGCATCGCCTATATAGTAGGCCGTTTCGGTAAAAATATCTTCTAGATTTTTGTTGTTTTCCTCGAGTAAAACGCGAGAAAAGTCTTTGACGGTTAGTTCTAGCCCGGTTAAAGAAACGTATTTATCTTTTATGAGATTTAGGTTGTATCTAATCGAGCGAGATTGCAAGTACTCTCCGTTTTTATACACTGCTATAAACGCGTCGTCGCTTTGTAAGAATAAAAAAGCGTCTATTCTATTTAAAGGTAGGATTTTCGTTTTATAAAGCGCTTTAAATAAAAGCGGAGCCGCAACGACGTAGTCGATATAGCGATTTTTTGAGATTATTTCGGCAAAAATTTTATTTATCGTTTCGTTTTGGGCTATAAAAAGGGTAAAAATCCTGCTCCTATCGCTTCTATCCGTTTCTAGATAAAATATCTTGTATTTATCGTAAGAATTTAAGTTAAAGTTTTCATAGGCTCTTGCCCCTATAATCCTAGCGGTTTCGATTTCGTTCGTATCAAGCGGAATTTCTATCTGACCGATAGTTAGATTTTTGTATTTTAGATAAGAAACAAAAAAATCATTAGATTTTGTCTGCGGCGAGTTTGAACCGTCATAAGCGTTTATTAAAACGATATTTCTTTGATTTTTTTCCGACATTGCGACTCTTAAAAGGTTTTTCATTTATTCTACAAAAAAATATATTAAAAATTAATAATTATTAATTTTTTTAATAATATCTTCGTTTTTGTCCCAGCCTTTTTTTATACTCGCGTTTAGCTTTAAAAATACTTTTTTTTGCGTCAGTTCGCCTATTTTTTTTCTAGAATTTATCCCGATTCTTTTGATGGTTTGTCCGTTTTTTCCGATAACCATAGATTTGTGTATCTCGCGCTCAGTGATTATGGTGGCATAAATTTCAGTTATTTCCGGTTTTTCTTTGACCTTATCTATGAGTACATCGGTAGAGTAGGGGATCTCGTCGCTTAGATTATCATAGAGCGCCTCTAGGATAAATTCACGAAAAATTTCCTTTTAATTTTTCGGCGTTAAGAATTATGGATCATAAAAATACTAGGGTTATTGCAAAAGCTTGCAAATTTAAAACAA
>CAUQJW010000018.1:0-16761 GCA_963518485.1 uncultured Campylobacter sp. | reverse complement strand
TCTCAAAACAGCGATACAAGAGACTTACGGCGGTATATGCTAGTTTTAAAAAATTGCTTCCCACTCGCTTAAGTCGCAAGGCTCGTCGTGATCCTCGTCATCCCAAAGGTCAAAGCCCGTGTAGCCGTGATAAACGTCGTCTGCGGCTAATGACGCGCTGGCATACGTTCCGTAAAGCTCGTCATTTACGAATAGCCCAAAATGTCCGTAACTAAGCGGCGCGATAAAAAAGCTTATTTCGTCGTTGATCTCGTAGCGGTATTTCATTGTTTTAGCTCCTTTTTGGGTTGTTGATTTTGCACTCAAATTTTACCCAAAAAGGGGCTTAAAGAGCGAAACTTGGAAAGGATAAAAGATGAAAAAAGACGAGTTCTTACAAGAAGCGTATTTGAACGTCGCGGTCAATGAGGAGCTGGAGCGCGAGATCGCCAGGCGAAAAACGATATGCCAAAAGATGATCAAACTAATAAACAGCGACTTGGGCGAGGAGTTTTTGCAAGATTGCGAGGATTTTAAAGCCGCGATGCAGAAATTTGAGCTCAAATACGGATTTTTGATTTGAAATTTAAAGGAGGAGGCGAGTTAATGAAAACCCTAGCGCAGTTAATCTACGAAAAAACGAGATGGACGATGAAGGACTACTGCGAAATGCGCGGGATCAAAAGCACGGGCGGCTTAAAAGGCGGATACGTTAGCAAAGAGAACGCGAAAATACTAGAAAGCGACGGGATCGAGTGGCGCGCGGCTAAAAACGTCCGAGTGGGCGACGGCACGTGCGCGGGATATGTCTTTTTAAACAAAAATAAGAAAGCGAGTTAAAAATGCTAAATAAAAAAGCGGTTGATTTTGCGATATTTCAAGCAAAAGCGGCGATGGCGGGGTTTGAAACGAAACTAACTTCAAAGGGCGAGATTATCGGTATAAAACGCGGCGCAAAGCCAGGCAAGACGGAGGCAAAAAGTGCGAATAATCCAAAGTTTAAAACAAATTTTAGCGCATAGTTCAAGCCGACGATGTCGGGTAAGAAATAGGAAATTTAAAGGCGCGAGCGGAGTAATTTTTAGCGAATCGCGCTACTACGTCAATGCGGACGGCTTTATCGCGTGTAGGCTAGGCGGCGCGATCGTGGATATAAAGGAAAAAACATGCTAATTCAAAATTTAAAGAGATTTTTTGAAGTCAAGGCGGGGATCGAGAGAATAGACGAGCAGATAAAAGAGCTCAAAGAGGACAAAAAAAGCTACCTCGAAACTCTCGAAAACCTAGAGCGCGAACTAAAGCGAGAGCTAAATACGGACGACTTGTCGGACGTCCAAATCTCGCACGGGCTTAACATGTCCATCGAGGTCGTCAAAAAAGAGGACAAAGAGGCGGGCAATGAGTAAAAATTTAAGAGATGCGTTGAAAAACGCCAAAGACGAGATCAAAGAGCTAATCGCCTCATTTTTTGAGGAGATTGAAGAGGATCTCGATGAGCTTGTCTTGCTCGTAGAACAAAACGAAACAGAGCAGGCGGACGACCTAATCACTGAAATCAAACAAAAAATGGATAGTTGGCTCGCGGTGCAGTAGATGAAGCCCAAAACGCCTAAATTTAGCGCAGAGGACATTGTCGATTGCGGGATAGATAGCATCCGTTTTGTGATGCCTAAGGCCACGCTAAACGGCTTTTTAAAGAAGCTTGAGCTTTTGGGAAAGCTGCGGCTAATAAGCCGGAATAAAACGGTAAAGGATTATGCGGAGTATAAATTTAAGGGCGCAAATAAGCCGCTTTTTGATGCGGACGAAAAGCACCCGTGCAAAATCCGATATGTCAGCTTTAAGCGCGGCACGAAAAGCTTAAGTAACACGATGCTGGCGGTCGAAAACTCAAGCGAGTTAAACGATCTTTGCAAGAAGCGGAAAAAGCCCTTTGGCTATTACGTTTGCGTCGTCTTTGCGGGGCTGTTTCAGCCAAGCAGGGATATTTATAAAGAGACTTACCGAATTTTGGGCAAGTTTTTACGGAGTTTTAAGCCTTACAGCTGGGATGTCGAGGTGGATTTTAAAGACCCTTGCGACGTGAATTCTAAAGCCAAAGGCAAATTTAAAGAGTCCGTAAAAGAATGCGCCGATGACGTGATCAGCTTTAAAACTAGCATTTACGCCAATCGCGGACTAAAAAACGGGAAGTTTTATGCGGTGGATAAGGTTTGTTTATATGACAAATTCGAGAAGCAAACGAACTACCACAAGCAAAAAATAGACGAAAAATTTAAGGACTGGAAGCGCCTTGAAGTTACGTTTAGGCTCAAGGGTAAATTTATGGATTTTATCGAAAACGAGAACTTTAAGGAGTGCGTTGAGGTGATGGACGAGATCGCGGATAAGCTTACGGGCGAGTTTCCTTTCGGCGTCTATCTTGGCAAATTTAACGAGCAAATCGCATATTTTAGGGATATGCGCAAGCGATTAAATTTAAGCAAAACTATTTTTTAAAGGGTAAAAAGTGGGAAAATTTAACGTAGACGAACATATAAAGGCGCTTAAAATTTGTAAATACTTCACGATTGAAGGTATAGAAAACTTAATCAAAAGGTATCCGAACGAGGAGCATATAAAAATCGCCATGCAGATCAAGGCAAAAAACGAAAAGCCGATTGAGGGCGCGGCAGGCAAGGAGTAAATATGCATCAAAATCAAATAAATTTTATCAGCTACGCGCAGGCGGCAAAAATGCTAGGCGTTGCGGTGGTGACAATCAAGAAGTGGGCGCAAAAAGGCCTTATTAAGCGCTACGCCGTAACCGGTCGCAGCGTGTTTGTCGATAAAGATGAAATTTTAGAGATGATTAGAGGTAAAGAGGCATGAACGTGATAAATCAAGTCGTAGCGAATGATTACGCCATTTATAACGGCGATAGCTGCGAGGTCGTCAAGGCTTTAAACGATGAGAGCGTAGGATATATCATTTACTCGCCGCCGTTTGATAGCCTTTACACCTATTCAAATTCCGATCGAGATATGGGCAACTCCGAAAAGGGCGAATTCATGGAGCATTTTGCGTTTTTGGCCAAGGATCTATTTCGCATCCTAAAAAGCGGGCGGCTTATGAGTTTTCATTGCATGAATTTGCCGACTTCAAAGGTTAGAGACGGTTTTATCGGAATTCGCGACTTTAGAGGCGAGCTAATACGCCTTTTTGAGAGCGTGGGCTTTATTTTTCACTCCGAGGTTTGCATCTGGAAAGATCCCGTAATCGCTCAGCAACGCACCAAGGCGCTCGGCCTGCTTCATAAGCAACTCGTAAAAGATAGCGCGATGAGCCGCCAAGGGATACCCGACTATCTCGTCACGATGAGAAAGCCGGGCATAAACGCCGAGCCGATCGAGGGCGGGCTAAAATACTACTGCGGCGACGGCGCGCCGATCGCATCCAAATTCGACGAAGAAAAAGGCAACTTAAACCGCGGGAGTATCGAAGTATGGCAAAGATACGCAAGCCCGGTTTGGATGGACGTCAACCCAAGCAACACGCTAAGCCTAAAAGGTAGCCGCGACGATGAGGACGAGAGGCATATTTGCCCCCTCCAGCTCGACGTTATAGAGCGCGCGCTTCAACTATGGACGAACGAGGGCGACGTCGTATTTACTCCGTTTTTGGGCATCGGCAGCGAGGTTTATCAATCTCTAAAGATGAACCGCAAAGGGATAGGCATCGAGCTAAAGAACTCTTATTTTAACGTTGCGGCGAAAAACTGCGAGCTAGCCATGCGGGAACGCGCCCAAGGATCGCTTTTTTAAAGGCCGGCAGTGGATAAGGCAAAAGAAATTCAAGACTTCTACGCAAGCAAAGTTAAAGCCGAGTGTAAGCCCGAGATTAGGCGATATAGCGCGCTTCAAATGGCATTTTTCAAAGCAAAGAGATCGGGCGAAGACATAAGCGTCCTAAAACAAGAGCTAGAAAACGCGAGGCGCGAAGCGATGAGAAAGGCGATCGGATGTTTGGACGAGCATGAGCATTTTGAGATTATCGCCACGTTAAGCGATAACGGCAAAATCCGCTCAATGCCCGACTTTTTCAAGAATTGTATTATTTAACGTTCTTTTAGCGCGGCGAATAAATCGCCGCCAAAGAACCAAATGCTAAAGACTAAGGTTGCTACTCGCAACCTAGAGATAAGGAAAATTTATGCAATATGAGGACTTTTTAAAGACGAAACAAAAACGCGCGAGCTTTAAAAGCATAGAAATATCGCGAGACGAGCTAAACGGCGCGCTGTTTGATTACCAAAAGGATCTCGTCTATCTCGCGCTTAAAAAGGGGCATTTTGCGATATTTGCGATGACGGGTAGCGGCAAAACGGCGATGCAAGGCGAGTGGGCTTATCAAATTTGGCAAAAAGAGTGCGCGCCCGTGCTGATCGTAACGCCTCTTGCCGTTGCATTTCAAAGTATCGAGGAGATAAAACATATCCTAGGCTACGACGTTAAATTTTGCGAAAGCGCGGACGACGTGATAAACGGGATAAACATTACTAATTATGAAAAGTTGGATAAATTTGACCCGGACGCGTTTGTCGCGCTAGTCCTGGACGAGAGCTCAAGGCTAAAAAGCTATACCTCGGCCACGCGAAATTTAATCATCGAAAACTATAAACACACGCCCTATAAGCTCGCTTGCTCGGCCACTCCAAGCCCGAACGACTACACGGAGCTAGGCAATCACACGGAGTTTTTAAACGTGATGAGCTTATCCGAAATGCTCTCGATGTATTTCGTGCATGACGGCGGCGATACGTCTGAATGGATGCTAAAAGGCCACGCGGTTAAGCCGTTTTGGAAATTTATCAGCTCGTGGGCGGTATTTTTTACAAAGCCCTCCGATCTGGGGTATAGCGCCGAAGAGGACGCTAAATTTAAGCTCCCGCCGTTAAAAATGCAGCACGTCGAAGTCGAGAGCCAAAGCCGAGACTCACTTTTTGCGATAGCCGCACAAACCTTGCAAGAGCGCAGACAAGCCAAAAAAGACAGCCTGGAGCAGAGATGCGAAAAAGTGGCCGAGATCTGCAATGCGTCAAACGATAATTTTTTGATTTGGTGCGAGCTAAACGACGAGGGTGCGATGCTCAAAAAGCTAGTGGCGGATAGCGTGGAGATCAAGGGAAGCGATAGCGACGAGTTTAAGGCGCGCGCGATGAGCGATTTTGCAAACGGCAAAATAAAATGCCTCATCACAAAACCCAAGATCGCGGGCTTTGGCATGAACTGGCAAAAGCACTGCGCAAATGTAATCTATGCCTCGCTATCAGATAGCTTTGAGGGATTTTTCCAAAGCTTACGCCGCGTTTATCGTTACGGCCAAACGCGAGAAGTAACCTGCTATATCATCACTAGCGAAGCCGAGGCAAACGTGCTGGCAAATATCCGCCGCAAAGAGGCTGAATTTTATAAGATGATCGAGGGGTGCCTGGAGCAAACGCGTGAGCTGGTGCTAAGCGAGATCAAGCGCATAAGCCGAGAAAAAAGCGAATACAACCCGAGCGTGGCGATGAGCTTGCCGGAGTTTTTGAGGGTTGGGTAACTAAAATGACCCACATAGCAACACTCTCAGGCGGCAAAGACAGCACGGCGATGGTCGATATGCTTTTACGCCACGGCCGCCCGCTGGATCATATAGTGTTCAAAGACACGCTTCACGAATTTGAGCCGATGTATCGCTATGTTAAGCGGCTATCTGAATACTTCAAAGCGCGCTACAGCAAAGAGGTCATCACGCTAAAACCCGAAATTTCGTTTGAAGATAGCGTATTTGGCAAAATTTCAAAAGGCGAAAACGAGGGGCTGATCAGAGGGCTACCCGCGCCTCAGGCTATGGGTTTTTGCACATGGAGGCGCGAGAGTAAAACTCGCCCGTTTGAGCGCTGGCTAAAAGATCAAGGTATAGCCGAATACAAAATTTACATCGGTTATACCACGTCCGAAATTCATCGTAAAATGGCGGGCGACGAGTTTCTTTACCCACTCATTGATGATTTTTCTATGAGTGAAACGGACTGCGCGGCGTATCTAAAAGATCGCGAAATGGAAAACCCACTGTATAGATATTTCACTCGCACGGGTTGCAGCTTTTGTCCGGCTCAAAGCGATCGTAGCTTTTTTCAAGTCTGGAAACATTTTCCCAAAGATTGGGAGTATATGAAGCAGATTGAGGCGAAACTGTTTCAACTAGAAAAACAGGGCGAGCGCGTGCAAAACAAATACTGGTTTAGCCGCCAGCGCACCTGTGCGGACATGGAAAAAGAATTCAAAAAAGCCGACAAGCAAGGCGGGTTATTCGATTTTTCAGACGAGCCGCTAAAGGACTGTTTTTGCAAAATTTAAGGAGCGAACATGGAAGAACTAGAAGCGAAGCTAAAAGCGGCGCAAGAGGAGATCATGATGTTAAGGCGCAAAAAAGTAGTGATGCCCTCCCGCGCAGCCCAATTACTGGGCGAGATTAAAAGGATGGCTCAAAAAGGACTAGACGCCAAAACAATGACTACAAAAAACGAAAAACTAAGAGGGATAATCAAGAAGATTAAGGACTAATGATATGAGAGAGATTAAATTTAGAGCCTATTACAAGGTAGATAAAAGGATATACGAAGTTTTATATCTTGACTTTGCAAGCAATGAATTAAGATTATGGGATGAGGAGACGGAGGTTGATTTCGAGTGCTCTTTTGAAGATGTCGAGCTTATGCAATACACAGGGCTAAAGGATCAAAATAATGCGGAAATTTACGAGAGCTACATCGTCAAATTTGACCCGCAGTCTCCTTGCGGCGATGAATTTTATAATCCGCGAGACGGCGAGATAGGTGAGGTGATTTTTGATTTCGGAAGTTTCGTCGTTAGACCGATTGATAAAAAGCGGGAGGATTTGCGATTTTCTCTCAGTGAGCTCGGCGATTGGGTAGTCGTCGGCAATATTTACGAAAATAAAATTTAATAGGGGGTAAAAATGAACCTAGAAATTTTTAAAAATGATAATTTTGAGATCAGGGTCGCAGTCGGTGAGGCGGGCGATCCGCTATTTTGCCTGGCTGATGTTTGCAGGGTTTTAGAAATCCAAAACGTAACTGACGTCAAAAATGCGATAAAAAGGGAGTTTGACGATGGCCTAGATTTAACCTACCCCATCTTTGACAGCCTAGGCAGGGAGCAAAACGCGACTTTTATTACCGAGCCGCAGCTTTATTTCGTGTTAATGCGAAGCGACAAGCCAAACGCGAGGAGCTTTAGAAAATGGGTCAATGTTGAGGTTTTGCCGTCTATTCGCAAGCACGGCGGCTACCTCACGCAAAAAAAGATCGATGAGGTGCTAAGCGATCCCGATACGATCATAAAATTAGCCCTTGATCTAAAAGCCCAAAGAGCTAAAACTCAGGAGCTAGAGCGCGAAAAGGCGGCAAATTTGCCTTATATTACCTTTGCCAAAGCCGTCGAAGCAAGCGCGACAAGTATCAACATCGGCGACTACGCAAAAGCCCTATGCGACGACAAGCGCATTAGGGTAGGGCAAAAGCGGCTCTTCAGTTGGCTGCGAGATAGCGGCTATTTGCAAAAGGACAATAAGCCTTATCAGAAATACGTCGATAACGGATACTTTGAGCTCGTGATGAACGTGATAGCCACTACAAAAGGCAATCTGCAAACCTTTACGACAAAAATCACGAGCAAAGGGCAAGTAGCGCTCGCACCTAAAATAGAGCAATTTTTCTCAAAGAGCGCGTAAAATTTAGTCGAAATTTAGTAAAATAATATAAAGGTAGAAAATGAAAAAAAACATAAAAGATATAACCGAAGTAGAAATAAGGTGCAAAACATGCAAGACTAAGATCACGTTTGACATCAAAGAGCGCAAGAAAAGCTTTAGCTTTTGCCCTAATTGCGGCGGAGGATTTTTTGATGACGATACGAATTTGCTTAATGATTTTGACGAGATATTTTATCGCTTAAATCATATCAAAAACATAGAATTTAGCTTTATTTGCGATGATGAAAAGGGAAAAAATGAGTAAATATATAAAAATAACGGAAGATATGATAAAAGAAGCTTTTAATGAAAAAAGCATATCCGCATTTAATACCGGAGTTATTTCAGAGGCAATATATATAGCCAATGAAAAATATAACAAACAGGATATACGAACGAGGGAAATTTTAGACTTCTTAGCCACTATTAAGGACGAGTTTTGGGATTTAGAAAACAAAATGCCGCCGAAGCAAATATGGGATATGCTTGCTAAAAAAATTTTAGAGTATTTGAAAAATAGCGTAATAGTTCTAGGATACGATGTTGTCAATCAAGAAAAAGCTGTGGCATATGGCAGGGTCGCACGGCAAATAAAACTTGATACAGATCCTTTATATTCAAACTACTACCTTATAGAAGATGAGTTAAAAAATAAAATTTCATCTATAGTGGGGTATCTAGTAAAACCATCATCTCCTCAAGGGGCTGATAGATATATATATTTTGCGGACAAGGACGGCGAACTTTTATATGTGCTCGAGTGGAATTTTGACGCCGACTATGGCAAAGAGCAAAACATAGTTAAACGGGTGTGCGCCGAGCTGGGCATCACGCAGCGAGAGCTTGCGGAGAGGATAGGAATGAGCGCGGATAGCTTGCGAACGCTAAGCGCAAAGGGGCAAATCAGCACGCAAACCGAAGCCGCTATAAATTTGGTGCTTGAAAATGAAAATTTGAAAAAGAAACTTGAGAACTATAAAGCGTTAAGAACCGCGATAAAAACGATGATTGATTAATGGACAGAATTTCTGGCTATTAAGAGATACGGTATTCCCGTCGCTTAGTAGTAAGAAATTCTTACCATTAAAAAATTTTAATGGCTGGGATTTCCAGTTATTAAAATTATCCACATTTTTAAAACTATTTTGTGGATAATATCTACAAAGCTACTTGACAAATCTAAACTATGTTGATATAATTTCGCCAAATATTTAAACAATATCCATATAAGGGGCGAAAAATTGCAAAGTTTATTCCAAGTAGAGCCAGCGCAAGTTGAAATTCTAAATTTCCAAACCTTTACTACTGAATACGTCGCTAAGCGTTACGACACAACCGTGAACAATATCAAAGAACACAAGCGACTACACACCGATGAAATCGTCGAGGGTATTCACTTTATCGTGGCTAAAAACGACCGCAATCGCCCCATCATCAAATGGACTCTCCGCGGCATTATCAAACTAGGCATGTTTATCCGCTCAAAAGAAGCGAAAAACTTTAGGCTTTGGGCTGAGATGGAGCTAGAAAAAACGATACTAGGCGAGCTTGAGAGCGCAAAAGAGGCAAGGGCGCGAAATCTCACGCTAGCGGGTAAGGTGATCTCGCTCGAAGCCGCCGCCAAGCTGGAATCCCAAAATCATAAAAACGCGGTAAACGGCTACCGCTCGCAAATCTCCAGGCGAAATAATCAAATAGCGACGCTAAAGCGCGAACTGGCTAAATTTGAAGACAAAAAACAAAGAATGGGCGACATAAGCTACGAAAATTTAAAGGCTCTTTACCACAACACAAGACTGGACTCCGAGTATTTCAAAAAGCAATACAAAGAAAAAGAGCTCAAAGAGCGTGCGATCGGCGAGGCGCTAAGCCGGATAAACGGACACGTGAAATCGCTAATAGACTACATTTACGACTAAAGCGCGTCTAAATAGTCCGCCCACCACTGCATTAAAGCGCGCATTTGGGCTAAATTTTGGGCGCGGTTGTAAGCGGCGCGGATCTTGTCCGTGCCTTTGTGCGCGAGGCATTTTTCTATGATGTCGAAATTTAGCCCGTGAACGTCGATGTTTTCATTGCAAACGGTGCTAAACATGGCGCGAAAGCCGTGCGACACGATCTCGTTTTTGCTAAATCCCATCCTACGCAGCGCGACGTTTAGGGTGTTTTCGCTCATATACCGCGCCGAGCCGTAAAGCGAGCCGAAAAGATAAATTTGATCTAGATTGTAGCCTTTGTATTCTTTTAGCAGCTCCAGGGCTTGGCGCGATAAGGGCAGGGTAAAAGCCTCTCGCATTTTCATATCGCCCGCGGGGATGCTTATGACGCCCTCGTCAAAGTCGATATACTCCCATTTTGCGCTTCGGACGTTAAAAGGGCGCAGTGCGGTGAGAACTGCAAATTTAAGGGCGTATTTGGTGCGAACGTCGCCGCTGTATTCGTCTATACTTTGCCAAAGAGCCTTAATATCGGCGTTTTTGGTAAGCGTCGCGTAATTTTTCTCTTTTACTTTTTTAAACGTGAAGCGGTAGTTAATGCTAGCGATCACGTTATGCGGCGCGATATAGTAGGCTGATTGCCAAATTTGATTTAAAAGCGAATAGAGCCGCTTCATCATTTCAAGGCTACCTTTAGCCTCTATCTTTTTTAAAATTTCGATGACGTCGGTTACGGTGATGTCCGTGATGCTTCTATTTTCAAAAAACGGATATGCATACATCTCAAGCAGTCTTTTATCTCTATATAGGGTATTTGGCTCTACGCTGGGGGCTTTTATTTCGAGCCATCTTTGCGCGAGTTTTTTAAAATTTGCCTGCTCGTTTATCTCGCTCTCGCGCTTGACGTCGATGCCGTCTCTTACCTTTTGCTCCAGCTTAAACCTCTCCTCGCGCGCCATTGCCAAACTAAACTCGGGAAAATCGCCCAAATTTAGCCTTTTGATTTTATTATCGGCCGGGCTTTTGTATTCGAGAGCAAAATATTTGCGACCGTTAGGATCTACGAAAATATATAAACCTCTGCCGTCGCATTTCTTATAAATTTTATCCTTCGGCTTTAGCGCCCTGATCTCTCTATCCGTTAGCGGAGTGGGTATCTTTGGCATTTTTTTACGGAGTCCTTTTATGTTTTTTTGTTTTACTCCGTTATTATTCCGTAAAAAGCGGATATTTGCAAATATATTTTTATATCCTTTGGTATTTTTAAATATATGCAAAAATATCTTTAAAATCCGTCTATATCGGGGCTTTTTTATGTTTTTGGACGTTTTGGGAAGTTTTAAGATTTAGTATAATGGTGCCCGAGGTCGGACTCGAACCGACACAAGGTTGCCCTTACCAGATTTTGAGTCTGGCGCGTCTACCAGTTTCACCACTCGGGCTATCTAAGATTGGGGATTATATCAAAAAGAGATAAAAAAAAGATTAAAATAGGAAGCCTAGACCGGCTTCCCGTTAAAAAGAAATTATTTCTTTTTAGATTTTTTTGCTGCAGCAACGGCTTCTTTAAGTTGTTTGCCTACTTTAAATTTAACAGCCTTACTAGCTGGAACATCAATAACTTTTTTAGTTCCAGGGACTCTTGCTTTTCTAGCGGCTCTTTCAGCGGTGCCGAATGTGCCGAAACCTATAAAACTAACGCTATCGCCTGCTACAAGAGCGTTTTTAATGGCCTCTAGGGCGGCATCTACGGCTTTAGAAGTATCTTTTTTAGAAAGACCGGCCTTTTCGGCAACAGCTTGAATAAATTCAGCTTTTTTCATATTACATCCTTTAATGAAGTGATATACGGCTATTCTACAACGTTTTTTCAAAAAAAACAATAGTTTTTTAAATAAATTTATAAAAAAATTATAAAAATTAGTAAGAAATCGGTAAATTTAGGTTATTTCAAGCAAAATTTCGCTTTTTGGTCCGATTTTCTTTACGTCTATTAGACGCAAATTTTCCATTTTTATTTTTCCTATTTCATCCGCCGTTTTAGGGGTTTTTAGGGCGATTAATCTTAAAACCGCGCCTCTATAGGCTTTAGCGTAATGACTTATCGCTTTACCTTTTTTTGCGAATTTAAACGTCGTATACGGACGTTTAATATTATAAAATTTTTCGTAAAATTCCGCTCTTAGATCGATTATATCGTCGTCTCCGAGCCATTTATCTATCGCATCACCGAATTCTTTCTTGTAAAAATTTTCGATATTTAGTCCGGAGATTTTTTCGCCTTGTTTTAGTTTATATTCGGGCAGAGGGTTTTTAGCTAGTATAGGACCGAATAAATTCGAAAAAATCATCGTATTTTCGTCTATAAATTTTTTAGCTTCTTCTGGCAGGGTTTTATACGCCAGGTGTCTATATGCTACTCCATCGTAGCGCAATACGGCTTTCACGACACCTTTATAAAAGACGCTTTGCCTTAATTCGTCGCCGTCTTTTAAATTTTTAATCCCAAACAGCTTCGAGATTTGATTTACGTCTGCATTTTTTAAAAAATCGTCGTAGCGTCTTAAAATTTTGGCCCTTTTATCGTATAAATTTTCAAATACGAAACTTCTTTCGTTTATGGCCAAACCGGTACTTAGAGCGCTTTTTGCTTCGCTCGGGGAAAATAGAATTTTCATCTTTTATCCTAAATTTTTAGTAAAATCATAACAAAAAACTAAATAAATTCAAAAAATTGCCGATATTGTAAAAAGGAACTTTAATTGCTTTTATACTTTAAAGTCGCTGAATAAAAAATTATTAGGAAAAACGATGAGAATGACCAACCAGCTTCAAAAATTTAACGATATTTATAATTATCAAACGAATATGAAGGCTCTAAATAGGCTAAATTTGCAAATTTCAAGCGGTATGAAAATCCAAAATTCTTTCGAAGACAGCAGCGTTTATAACGACGGTATGAGGCTTGATTACGAGGCTGCTACGTTAGAGCAAGTACAAACGGTAACCTCGAAGGCTAGAAATTTTTCGGTAAGCACTGATAAAACTTTAGGCGAATTTAAAAAACAGCTAGAGCAGTTTAAGGTTAAGCTGGTGCAGTCGGCCAACGAAGTTCATTCAGAAACCTCCAGACAGGCCTTGGCCAACGATTTGCAAGGCATAAAAAACCACTTGGTAAATTTGGCTAATACGTCGATAAACGGACAGTTTTTGTTTTCCGGTTCGGCGATAAATACCAAGCCTATAAACGGCACCACTAATCAATATTTCGGCAACTCGCAAAAGATGAACGTCGTGGGCGGCGCGCAGATAGATTTGCCCTACAACGTAGACGGCAAAGAGCTGTTTTTGGGGCGCGATATGGATTATAGTAAAAAAATTACGTCAAACACCATGCTAAAAGACAATAGTCTAGCCGACCGCGATAAGGTCGTTTATCTAAACGAAGAGCATAAGATGAAAAATTTGCTCGGGTTTGATTACGTAAAAGATCAAAGAACGATTCAAGATAGCGATTTTAGCGGCACGACGGCGAAACGATTCCAAGATACTACGTTTTATCTGCAGGGTAAAAAACCGGACGGAACGTCTTTTACGAGTAAATTTAAACAAAGCTACGACTCTTCGGTAAAGGATCTTTTGGAAAAAATAGGCACCGAATACGGCAATACGCCTACCAATAAAGTCGTAGAGGTAACGATAAACAATCAAGGCCAAATCAACGTCAGGGACCTAACTAAGGGCAATCAGGTAATAGACTTTCATATGGTAGGCGTTACGAAAAAAATTAATTCCGCGAATTCGGCGAATTTAGCCAATCCTCCTGCGGCGCCTACGGCTGCGGTCACCGCCGCCTCTAATGCGTTTAACGGCATTGATTCTTTAGAAGCTTTGCGGACTGCCGTAAATGCGAATCCCGACGATTACGTCGTAACGGAGTTCGTAAAGAGCGATTATAAAAATTTAAACGGAAACAAAACCGACGCGTTTGATTACGACCGGGTTAAATTTAAACAAGACGGCAGAAACATAACGGGCACCGTCTCTCAGGTATCTCGCCTAACCGGAAATTTCGCTACCGATAGCACTACTTTGAGCGAAGTGGCGGGAACGAAAGAGCTTTACCGCGACGAAAAAGGCAAATACGATATAGACGACCAAAATCTAAAAATGCAAATAAAATCAAAATCGGGCGGTCTTTATAAAGTAGATATAACTTTCGGCTCCAAAACGCCGCCTACGGCGATATCCGGAGAAGCTACTTTAACTATAACCAGACCGGATAATAGTACTTATACTACGAAAGTATGGGATAGTTCTTACGTAGATCACGACAACAACCCCGCCACTCAACGAATTTTAGAAGGACACTCGACGCTTTCTAGGGATATGACGTTTAGGCAGTTAAACGATATTATTTCCATGGTGGCGAGCGATAACGTTCCGGCCGGCGCGGGCGGAACGACGCAGACCGATTTTGCGGCTTATAGAGAGGGTATAGAGCATTCTAAAGGCAGCGTCGAGGTCAATATGGATCATAGAGGCCGCATAAAAGTAACCGATATGCAGCGCGCGAATACGCAAGTAGAAGTAGGAATTTACGATAGCGTAAATTCGGATCAATTTTACGGAGATAGCACGGGTACGACGCCGGCTACCCAACAAGGCGACGGAGCTATTTTTAACTTCTCTTCTAATAATGCCGTCGATATAGACCATCCTAGCGTAGATATTTTCGACGATTTAGATAAGATGATAGAGGCCGTCAGGCTAGGGCAGTACCGCGCCGATGCACACAGAAACGATCCTAGAAATTCCGGCATCCAAGGCGCTATCGAAAGGCTAGATCACATAGCCGATCACGTAAGCAAAGTCCATACGAAAATGGGCGCGATATCTAATACGCTAAAAGAAACTAACGAACGCGCAAGCATAATGGAAGTTAACGTAAAAAGCGTAAAATCAGATCTAGTCGACACCGACTACGGCAAAACGTATATGGAAATGATGCAAAAAATGATGTCTTATCAGGCTATGCTTCAATCCGTCGCCAAGATAAACCAGCTGAGCCTTTTAAACTATATGTAGGAAATTTTGGCTATAATTAGGCTTTTTATAAAAGGATAAAATATTTTAAAAGAGTCTATTTTGGTAGTTTGCGTCGGCGTTTTATTATTTTTCGGCGTGGCGACGCTTTTCCCGGATGCGAATTTCGTCGGTAGTTTCGGGAAAATTTTAGGCGAGGGCAATTTTTGGCTTTTTGGATTTACCGGATACGTTTATCCGTTTGCTTCGGTAATCGCTGTTTATTATTTTTATAAGAATTTTCGCGGCTTTACGCTGGAATTCGCGCAAATTCTTTTTGGACTCATACTTCTATTTTTTACTCTTTTGATTTTTCAGGCGAGCGCTTCTCAAGCTTACGGCGGACTTATAGGACGAAGCGGAGTCGCGGCGCTAAAAGACATCGTAGGCGTCGTAGGTACGTGGTTTTTTATAGTCGCGCTTTTCATTATAAGCTTAGGTCTCGTAGCGCAGGAGCGCGTAGATATTATTTTAAAAAAAGCCTTCGTCGAGCCTAGCGTAAAAAAGATACGGGAAAAACGGAAAAATAAGCTAGACGAAGCTCAAGATTTTGGCGAAAATTCGCAAGAAATTTTAGGCGAGGACGTTACCGAGAAATTTTCGCAAGGATCCCAAGAGTACGAGCTCATGAAAGATAACGCAAGCGAATCTATTTGCGATGGATTTAGCGTCGAAGAGTCTAAGCCTAAATTTACAATAGAAGAGATCGGCTATATGGAAAACGAGCCAAAATCTCAAAATAAAAGTTTGCCTATAGAGGATAAAGTTCTAAAGATAAATAACGTCGAAATTTTAAACGAAGTCGCCGAAAACAAAAAACTACTCGAACAAATGGAAAAAGGCAAGGTCGAAAAGCCTAAGGATTTTGCGTTGCCGCCGCTTAAATTTTTAGCTGATCCGCCTAAAAGATCAAACAGCGTAAACGAAGCCGAGATTGATCAAAAGATCTCCGATCTGCTCGATAAACTACGCAAATTTAAAATAGACGGCGACGTCGTGCGCACATATACGGGTCCGATAGTTACGACGTTTGAGTTTCGCCCCGCGCCGCACATCAAGGTTAGTAAAATTTTAACTCTGCAAGACGACCTCGCGATGGCTCTGCGCGCTCAGACTATCCGCATCCAAGCGCCGATACCGGGCAAAGACGTCGTAGGTATAGAGGTGCCGAACCAAAATATCGAAACCATCTACCTAAAAGAAATTTTAGATAGCGAGGTCTTTAAAAACTCAAGCAGTCCGCTAACTATCGCGTTAGGTAAGGATATCGTCGGCGCGCCCTTTATCACCGATCTAAAAAAGCTGCCCCACCTGCTAATCGCGGGAACGACGGGCTCGGGTAAGAGCGTAGGCATAAACGCGATGCTGTTAAGCTTGCTATATCGCAACAGTCCGCAGACGCTGCGCCTGATGATGATAGATCCAAAGATGCTGGAATTTAGTATCTATAACGACATCCCGCATCTGCTAACGCCCGTCATCACGCAGGCTAAGCAGGCCATCACCGCGCTATCAAACATGGTTGCCGAGATGGAGCGCCGCTATAAAATCATGAGCCATACTCGCACCAAAAACATCGAAAGCTACAACGAAAAGATGAAAGAAGAAGGCGGCGAGCAGTTTCCCTACATCGTCGTAATCATCGACGAGCTAGCCGATCTGATGATGACTAGCGGCAAGGACGTGGAGCTATATATCGGGCGCCTGGCGCAGATGGCGCGCGCTAGCGGCATACATCTCATCGTGGCCACCCAGCGCCCGAGCGTGGACGTCGTGACGGGACTAATCAAGGCAAATTTACCTAGCCGCATCAGCTACCGCGTCGGTCAGCGCATCGATAGTAAAGTAATCCTAGATCAGATGGGCGCGGAGAGCCTGCTAGGACGCGGCGATATGCTATTTACGCCTCCGGGAAGCCCCGGCGTCATCAGACTGCATGCGCCGTTTGCTAGCGAAAAAG
>CAUQJW010000017.1:0-17424 GCA_963518485.1 uncultured Campylobacter sp. | reverse complement strand
GAATTGAGGTTAGGCTGTGAAAATTGAACTCAAATTTGGCGCGCAAAAGGGCAGAGCGAGATTATTTCATCGTGACGAAATGAGATATTTCCATTCGCGCTACCAATGGGCGTTGGGTTAGTGGATATGAGCATAAATTTGACGGCGCTTTTGCAAAAGCGAACCATGGTTGATAGTTGCAATAGATACGAGCAAAATTTGACGGCTAAGCAGCAGCTTGACGAGAGGCTAAATTTGATAGATTCGCCTATTTTGCAAAGCGCGAAATCTTCCCAAAACCCGGATAAAATTTTAAACGCACTACTGAGCGAAATTATTTTTGTAGGCTCGGCAGGACTTTACAAAGACGGCGAAGTTTTTGAAATTTACGAGAGCTCAGTCGCGACAAACATCGAAATTTCAAGCCTAGAAAACAAGAGCTATTCGCCGATAGAAAGCGAGATCGCTTCTGTTGTTCCACGTGGAACATGCAAGGTAAATTCATCAAATTTCATCACGATCGACCAAAATTTGGCTCATAAGCTTTTCAATCGCGGATATCTTTTAGAAAATATGGAATTTTTTGCCGTTCTTAAAGTCGCGCAAAAATTTCAAATCCCCGCTTACGGCATATTCGTAGCGACTAATTTTTGCGATAAAAACGCACATGCCGATTTTATAAAAAACCACAAGCAGGCCAAAAAAGAGCTCGAAAAATACCTAAAACAAAAGGAAATCATTTGAAAAATTTGCTTGATTTTACGTTAGACGAGCTAAAAGAACAGCTCTCGCCGCCGTTTCGCGCAAAGCAAATTTTCGAGTGGCTATACAAAAAAAACGCAACGAGTTTTGATGAAATGCTAAATTTGCCGAAGGATCTGCGCGCAAATTTGGCGCAGAAGTTTTATCTCGATCCGCTAAAATGCGTCAAATTTGAGCAGAGTGCCGACGGCTCGATCAAATATCTTTTTGAACTCAAAGACGGGCTACGAATAGAAAGCGTGCTGCTGCCGATGAAAGAGGAGCTCAGCGATGAAAACGGCGAAGTAGCGCGTCACGCTCGTTATACGATCTGCGTTAGTTCGCAGGTTGGCTGCCGCATGGGCTGTTCGTTTTGCCTAACGGGCAAGAGTGGACTAACGAGAAACCTAACGCCGGGCGAAATAGTGGAGCAAATTTTGTGGATAAAAAGAGAAAATAAAATCCCCTACGAACGCCGCGTAAACGTCGTATATATGGGTATGGGCGAGCCGCTAGATAATCTAGAAAACGTTAGTAAAGCTATAAAAATTTTAAAAGAAAACGACGGCTTAGCTATCGCTCCGCGCCGCCAGACCGTTAGCACGAGCGGGTTAGGTAGCCAGATAAAAAAGCTCGGTGAGATGGATCTGGGCGTGCTGTTAGCGATATCTTTGCACGCCGTTACTAACGAGCTTCGTAGCAAACTGATGCCGATAAATAACGCCTACAAAATCGAGTCCGTTATGGAGGCGGTGAGGGGCTTCCCGATCGATATGCGCAAGCGAGTGATGTTTGAGTACCTCGTCATAAAAAACATGAACGATGGCATAAAAGACGCCAAAAAGCTCGTATCGCTACTGCACGGTATCAAGGCAAAGGTAAATTTGATCTACTTTAATCCGCACGAAGGCAGCGAATACGGACGCCCGAACACGGCCGATATGGAGGCATTTCAAACGTACCTACGAGATCATGGCGTGACCTGCACTATCAGGCAAAGCAAGGGTCTTGACATCAGTGCGGCGTGCGGTCAGCTAAAAGAGCGCGACAACCAAACGAGCGGCAAAACGATAGCCAAGGCGGCAAAATGACGCTACTTGATATATCCCAGATAGTTTTCGTCTGCGTTGTTGTTTTTGCAGGGCTCGGACTGATTATAAAGACGGCTTTTTATGACGAACGAAACCGATGATATAGTATTCTTAAGAAAGCAAATAGACAGAAATAACGACGACTCGTTTTTAGTTTTGCTCTATGATTTTTGCTATTTTGATAAGAAAATTTTCAAAAAAATCCTAAAAATCTGCCTAGAAACCGAGATAGAAGACAAAAATTTAAGGGCCGAAATTTTAGATATTTTACACTTTACGACCTATTTGATGCTCTGTCATCGCGATAAAAAGGATATGTATAAGATAAAAAATTTCAAAAAAGTCGAGGAAAAATTCGGCGATTATTTTCAAACTATGAGGCAAATCGGTAGAAAATTTATAACACAATAGCGCTAAAGTAAAACCCTAGATTTTATTAATTGCGATTAAATTTTATTTTCTAATAAACATACAACACTCCGTCACCGTAACTAAATTTATCCTACCGCTTTACGCTATCTATCGCCCACAAAGGCAATCAGATTATAAACCTTCCGGAGCTTTGGCGTATTATGCTTCCAGCCGCAAGGAAAGTGGCCTAAATTTAATATTTTTAGCAAATTTGTATTGAAATCAATACGGAAATTCGGGCAAATTTTACGTATGCCGTACTCTTGAAATGCACGTAGAACAATCGAAGGCACCGAATAATCATAAGTTTCGGTCGGCAAGCCGCGCGCCCGGATATTTTGGATCAGATGATCTTTTTTAGCCGATAAAATCTCCCTAGCCACGCCTGCGAGATCATCCATCAGCGAGTATTGCCGTAAAATTTGATCGCTAAAATGATAAATTTTGGCAAATATATCAATGTCGATATCGTTCCATTCGTTTGATTTTAACAGCTTTGGTAGCTGCTCAAATTTTGCAAATTTAACGCGAAACAGAGAGAAAATTTTATCGGCATCTAGCGAGTGTTTGTCAACACTTTTAAACCAGTTTTACGCATTTAGTCCGCTTTCAAATTCTAATTTTAACTGCTTGATATCTAACTTCATTGCTTGTCTTTTATTTTGATTCTACGAGGTTGTAAAACTCGTTTCTAGCGTCAAATTTAGATTTTATTTTGTATTCTACGCCGCCAAACTTAAAGCAAATTTCATCCGAATGTAGCAGCAATCTCGGCGCGCCGGTTATCAAAAATCGCTCGGCTTCGCCCATCTCTTTATCTAAAATTTTCTCGATTTGCGGTCGCGAGAGGCCATAGAGCGGTTCGCCTAAAATCTTATGTTCCACGTGGAACAAATGCAAACGAATTTGATGCTGTCTGCCCGTGAGAGGTACGGCTCGCACCAGAGTCGCATCGATATCGGCAAAATACTCTATCGGCGAAATCTCCGTCACAGCGCTTTTGCCGTCCTCGCAAATTCGCATTCGCATTTTTACGTCGTCGTAGTCATTTGCTAGATCTATATTCGCTTCGATACGCAAATTTTCGCTTATCTTTCCGTGCACGAGCGCGACGTAGCTCTTATAAACCTGCCGATTTTCAAAAAGTTTTTTCAAATTTACGACCACACTTTTGTCTTTGCCTACGACGATGAGTCCGCTCGTTTCGCAGTCTAGGCGGTGCGCGACCGACGCTTCACGACCGTAGAGCGACCAAATTTCATCATTTAAAGAGTACTCGCAGTGTCTGCCGTTTGGGTGACTGAGCACGCCGCTAGGTTTATCAAAAACCGCAAATTTCTCGCACTCAAAAATCGGCTTTAGCCCGCGCGGATTCGTTTTATACTCTATCAGGCAAATTTCGCCGCTTAGCAAGGCATTTTTTTCGCTGACGACCGTGCCGTCGCAGATGAGTCGGCCTTTGTCGATTAGGCGCTGAGCTTCGCGCATTTTATAGCCGTTTCGTAGTAAAATTTCATACGCTTTTTGCCCTTCGGCATGCGCGATAAATTTATGTATGTATGGCAATCTTTACTCTTTAAATCTAAAATTTAAGGGCAAATTTAGCGGATACTAACCGCAATTTCAGCCCAGTTTTTATATAATCTTTCCTTAAAAAATTATACAAAAATTCGCATAAAAAAGGCTAAAGATGGTAGAGAGATATTCGCGCGAGCAGATGGCGCAGAAGTGGGATATGCAGGCAAAATACGGCGCGTGGCTGGAGGTCGAAAAGGCTGCGGTCAAAGCATGGAATAAGCTGGGATTCATCAGCGATGCGGACTGCGAGAAAATTTGCAAAAACGCAAAATTTGACGTAGCGCGCATCGACGAGATCGAAAAGACGACTAAGCACGACGTAATCGCGTTTCTAACGAGCGTGAGCGAGAGTTTGGGCGATGAGAGCCGCTTCGTGCACTATGGCATGACTAGTAGCGACTGCATCGACACCGCTGTCGCGCTTCAGATAAAAAGTAGCATGGAGCTCATTATCGAGGACGTAAAGAGCCTGATGAGTGCGATCAAAACCAGAGCGCAGGAGCACAAAAACACGATGATGGTCGGCCGCAGCCACGGTATCCATGGCGAGCCTATCACCTTTGGACTCGTGCTTGCAGTCTGGTATGACGAGGTCGCGCGCGCGCTAAAGCTGCTGCAAGACGCCAAAGAGGTCGCCGCCTACGGCAAACTAAGCGGAGCGATGGGAAATTTCGCTCACGCACCGCTCGAGTTTGAGGAGCTAACTTGCGCCGAGCTCGGCCTAAAGCCAGCTCCAGCATCAAACCAAGTCATCCAGCGCGACCGCTACGCCCACGTCATCAGCGCGATCGCCGTCCTAGCCGCCACCTGCGAAAAGATCGCCGTCGCCGTGCGTCACTTCCAAAGGACGGAAGTTTACGAGGCTGAGGAGTATTTCAGTCCAGGTCAAAAGGGCTCTAGCGCCATGCCGCACAAGCGCAATCCCGTACTTAGCGAAAACATCACCGGCCTTTGCAGGATGCTACGCTCGTACGTGACGCCGGCGCTCGAAAACGTCGCGCTCTGGCACGAACGCGACATCAGCCACAGCTCTGTCGAGAGATTTATCCTGCCCGACGCCTTCATCACGGCCGATTTTATGCTCGCGCGCATTACGAATTTGATCGCAAATTTGGTAGTTTATCCGGAAAATATGATGAAAAATCTAAATTTAACCGGCGGGCTCGTCTTTTCTCAGCGCGTGCTTCTGCAGCTTCCGCAGCGCGGAATTTCGCGTGAGGATGCATATAAAATCGTGCAGCGTAACGCGATGAAGGTCTGGGCGGATCTACAAGAGGGCAAAAAGGCGATAAACGAAAATGGCGAGAGCCTGTTTTTGCAAAATTTGCTCGCCGACGAGGAGCTGCGCGCAAGCCTAGGCGAGACCGAGATAAAAGAGTGCTTTGATTATTCGTATTACGCCAGACACGTGGACGGGATTTTTAAAAGAGTTTTTGGAAAGCAGGACGAAATTTAATGAAAGTACTAAAACGAAACGGGCGCACGGAAGAGCTTGACGTAAGCAAGATCAAAAAATACACGAGCGAGGCGGTCGCGGGGCTAGCAAACGTGAGCCTAAGCGAGCTTGAGGTAGATGCGAAAATTCAATTTCGCGATATGATAACGACCGAGGAGATCCAGCAAACCCTCATCAAGACAGCCGTCGAAAAGATCGACATCGACCGCCCAAACTGGACCTTCGTAGCAGCGAGGCTATTTCTGTACGACCTTTATCACAAGGTCACGGGCTTTAGCGGCTACAACCACCTACGCGACTATCTGCAAAAAGGCGAAAAAGCAGGCCGCGTTATCCCTGGACTAAAAGAAAAATACGACCTGGAAGAACTAAACGACTACATCAAGCCCGAGCGCGACTTGCAGTTTGCATATCTAGGTATCAAGACGCTATACGACCGCTACCTCATCAAAGACCGCAGCGGCGCGCCGATAGAGCTACCGCAGCAGATGTTTATGGCGATCGCGATGTTCCTCGCGCAAAACGAGCTAGACTGCCAAGGCTGGGCGAAGAAATTTTACGACCTCATATCTAAATTTGAAGTCATGCTCGCCACTCCGACGCTCTCAAACGCCCGCACGACGCGCCACCAGCTAAGCTCCTGCTATGTTGGAAGCACGCCTGATAATATCGAGGGGATTTTCGATAGCTACAAAGAGATGGCTCTTCTTAGCAAATTTGGCGGCGGTATCGGCTGGGACTGGTGTAAGGTGCGCGCCATGGGCGGCAGCATCGACGGGCATAAAAATGCAGCCGGCGGCATCATCCCGTTTCTAAAAGTCACGAACGACATCGCAGTAGCGGTCGATCAGCTAGGCACGAGAAAGGGCGCGATAGCCGTCTACGTCGAGCCGTGGCACATGGACGTGAGCGACTTCCTGGATCTACGCAAAAACTCTGGCGAAGAGCGCCGCAGAGCGCACGAGCTATTTCCTGCGCTTTGGATAAACGACCTTTTCATGAAACGCGTCAAAGAAAACGCGCGCTGGAGCCTATTTGACCCAGCAGAGGTTGCCGATCTGTGCGATCTATACGGCGATGAGTTCGAGGCACGCTACCTAGCATACGAAAACGACGAAAAGATCCAAAAAAACGTCGTCATGGCAAAAGAGTTGTGGAAGAAAATTTTAACTAGCTATTTTGAGTCTGGCATGCCGTTTTTGTGCTTTAAAGATAACGCGAACAAAGCCAATCCAAACGACCACGACGGCATAATCAGAAGCTCAAATTTATGCACCGAAATTTTCCAAAATACGCAGCCCAACTACTACAAGATCAAGATCACGTTTGAGGGCGGCTCCGAGCGGTTATTTGACGAAGAAGAGGACGTGCGCGTAGATAGCGGTATCGTAAAAAAGGCCAAAAAATTAAGCGCGCTAGATAGCATCGGCGGCAAGCAAATTTTCATCGTCGAAAAAGAAAGCCTCGAGGGCAAAACCGCCGTGTGCAACCTCGCGAGCATAAATTTAAGCAAAATCAACAAAAAAGAGGACATCGAGCGCGTCGTACCGATCGCCGTACGCATGCTAGATAACGTCATCGATCTAAATTTCTACCCGCACAAAAAGGTCAAACACACCAACCTAGCCTCCCGCTCGATCGGCCTTGGCGTCATGGGCGAGGCGCAGATGCTAGCCGAGCGCGGCGTGAAATGGGGCAGCTACGAGCACCTAGCGCTGATCGATAGCGTGATGGAAAATATTAGCTTCAACGCCATCTACGCCAGCTCAAATTTGGCAGTAGAAAAGGGCGTGTACCCGCTTTTTGAAGGCTCAAAGTGGAGCAGGGGAGTGATGCCTATCGACACGGCAAACGCAAACGCCAAAGCGCTTCTAAACGATAGAGGCGGGCTATTTGACGAGAACGCCTGCGACTGGAGCAAACTACGCGAAAAGGTCAAAAAAGACGGTATGCGAAACGGCTATCTGATGGCGATCGCGCCGACGTCGAGCATCAGCATACTCGTGGGTACCACGCAGACGATCGAGCCCGTGTATAAGCGCAAATGGTTCGAGCACAACCTAAGCGGCATGATACCAAACGTCGTGCCGAATTTAAGTCCTGAGACGTGGCAGTTTTACACGCCAGCTTACGAGCTTGATCAAAGAATTCTTATAAAAGCAGGCGCTATCCGCCAAAAATGGATCGATCAAGGTCAAAGTCTAAATATTTTCATGAGCTTAGACAAAGCAAGCGGCGGATATCTAAGTGAAATTTACACGCTTGCATGGGAGCTTGGACTAAAATCAACCTACTATCTACGCTCTGAGTCACCAGACAGCGAAAAGCTAAACGACGTGGCTGACCGCTCGATCGAATGCGAAGGATGTCAGTAAAGAACTTTTCACAAAGATGTTTGATTTGTTTTCTTATTTTGGAGTAATAAAGCTATGAAAGTATGGTTGTTGTATTTTATAAAATACGTTTATAGAATTTTAAAAAATAAAGATACTTATTCTATTCTTGGCAATATTGCAACTATTATTGTTGCAATAACTGCCATATACGGATATATTTATACAATCAAACCAACATTCGAAATTAAAATGCTAGAAAAACAAGTAGCTATATTAAACGAAAAAGAACAAAATATTACCATCGAAAATCAAAAAATTAGCAAAGAATTATTAAAGAAATCAAATGAACTTAATGTGACCAATATTAGAATAGCCGAACTTAACAAGAAAGAAAACGAGCTTAAAAACACCAATAACGACTTAATTCAACAAATGGAAGTGTATGAAAAAAATATAAAAGATCTAAAAAATAAAGAGTTGGTTGCTAAACAAAATTTAATAGATATAAAAAATTTATATACAAATACAACAATTAAATATATTTCTCATAAAAGTATGTTGTCTGACTTATTGCTCGATAAAAATATCTCTAATATTTTTAAAATAAAAAATATTAATAATATTGAACAAAATTTAAAAAAAACTCTGATCTTGCCAATTGATAAAATAGGACAAGAACTTAATGCATTATACAAGTATTTAGATAATGCTAAAAGTATTTCAGAAAGAGATAATTATCAAAATATAATAAAAACATATTCATCTAACATGAAAAAATATCAAGAAATTTTGCATATTCAAGAACCTGATTATAAATTATGGAAAGATAGTTTTTTAAAAGCAGTAGAAGCAAAGCAAAGATTTGTCGATATATGTAAAAAAGTTTACGAAAAAGAGTTTATAGAAATGAATATAAAAGATAATAATTGGAGTGATAGCACCATAAAATATATGCAGGATAGTGGCGAAATAGCAAAAACAGTAGAAGAATATAGTAATTGTGAAGAGAATATTAGTTCACATATAGAATATCTCTTTTTTGCAAAATGGTTAGATAATAAATTTATTATTTTAGAAATGGAATTTGATATGTTGGATCTTATATATGGAAAAATAGATATAAAACAATTAAAAACTCAAAAATTATTATCTCCGCCAAGCGAAGCAGATATAGAAAAATATATTCTGGATATCTATAAAATTAAATAGTGGCATTGCTATATAATTTAATTAGAAATTTTAAACCATCTAAACATAAATTTGATTTACAGTCGATAATTTTAACGCGGAAATTTTTAAAATTTGAGTATAAAAAATAAAAAGACCGCTCTCGCGGCCTTTAAATTTAGCAGCTCACATGCAACCGCAGCCTCCGCTTGATTTTATCGCGTCAAATACCGCGTCGTAATTTGGCCCCTCCGTGATCTCGGGAACGATTTGCTTGTGGATGATGACGCCGTCTTTGATGACGAAAACAGCTCTAGCTAAAAGACCCGCAAGCGGCCCTTCGCCGATGATTACGCCGTATTTTTTGCCAAACTCTTTAGCTCTAAAGTCGCTACCGACTTTTAAATTTTTAATCCCCTCCGTAGAGCAAAATCTCCCCATCGCAAACGGCAGATCCATCGAGATCACGCTTAGTTTGATCGTCGCTTTGGCCGCCATTTTTTCATTAAATTTACGCGTCTCCGTAGCACAAACGCCAGTGTCTAGCGACGGAACGGCGACTCCGCGGTATTTATTACGGGAATGATGACGGGAGCGGCTATAGCACACAACTTCGCACTAGCCGCATCGCCTAAAGGCATAACCGAATTCGCGCCTTACACGGTAGTCTTAGGATTGGTATTTTGCATATTCGTAGGATTTGCGGGAATTAAAAAGAATGTTTAAATTTACGGCTTTCGGCCGTAAATTTATTCGTCGCCGTTTTCGGCGTCTTTATGGCATTTACAAATTCGTTATAAACGGACCTTGACCGACTCGTTCGCGTAAATCTTATATATGCTCTTATCGTTTTTTAACAGGCCTTTAGGACGTATTCACGCGCTCCTATTTAGATATTTCACGGCGTCAGCGAGCAAATTTTCTAAGCCGCCGCGCGAGATATTTTTTATATCAAATGTGTCCGTTACGCCGTTTTTTCGCCGTTTATATCATAAATATAAATTTTGCCTCGCGCGAATTTGATACGCTTGCGGATGCAGATTTCGATACTTTCGTGAGCGGCGTTCCAAGAAAAACCTTGGATACCAAAAACCGCGCAAAAATGTCCGATTTTTATAAATTTCGCGGCGGGATTTTACATAATCCGTAGCCGAAATTTACGGCTAGCTCGTCCAAGCGCGCGCTAAAATCATCGCAAATTTCACGCGCGCAGCGTCCGTTTCGATTTAATTTTCGCTTCGCTTCTTTTGAGGCGCGGTTCGGTCTAGGCTAGCCGTAAATTTTCTTTAAATTCGCAAGATTTGCGCTCAAATTTAAAAGCAGCATATCGGCCGTTACTAGCCTAGCCATCGCGGTAGCTACGACGCTGCCGCGCACGCCGATACACGGATCGTGCCGTCCGCGCAGTTCGCAGAGAGTATCCTCTCCGCGCACGTTTTGCGTCGGCTGAGATAAAAATATCGACGGAGTGGGCTTAAAATGCGTCTTTATCATGACCTCTTGCTCGCTCGTCATGCCGCCCAGCGTTCCGCCCGCGTGATTTGAGGCAAATCCGAATTTCTCGCCCGAATTTGAGCCGCGGCAAGCCGCGTCGTCCGCCTCGCTTTTGCATTCGTCAAATTTGCCGCCGTTTAAATTTGACCGCTCGCCGGCACAGTCAAGAACAGGGTTATCCGCGCTCAAATTTACGCCCGCATACGCCGCACTCATCGAGTCGTTATTTTCGCTGCCGCGCATCTTGCTAGCACTCACGCCCTCGCCGATTTCTACGGCCTTGACGCCGTTTAGGCCCATCATCGCAGCCGCGATTGCCGCGTCAAATTTATAGTATAGCCCCTCGCCAAGCCCGGCCGGTGCGCCGCGGATCACCGTCACGACGCTAGCCCCGACGCTATCGTGTTCCTGCTTGGCTTTTAGGATTTCCTCTTTCATCGCCTCTTCGTTACCCAGCGAAAATATCTCCGAGCGTGCCGCAAGATCAAAATCTAGTCGCTCGCCGCACGAAATTTCGCCCACGCTCGCCACGCCGCTTTGCACGCTGACGCAAAACTCGTTTAGTAAAATTTGAGCTATCGCGCCGCCGGCCACGCGCACGGCCGTCTCTCTAGCCGAGCTGCGTCCGCCGCCTCTGTGGTCGCGGATGCCGAATTTGCGGTAGTAGGCGTAGTCGGCGTGCCCCGGGCGAAAGAGCTCGCGTAAATTTTCGTAATCGCCCGATTTTTGATTTTCGTTTCGGATGATAAAACCGATCGGAGTGCCCGTGCTGATGCCTTCAAACACGCCGCTTAAAATCTCCACGCAGTCGCCTTCGCTCCTTGCCGTGGCAAATTTCGAGCCGCCCGGTTTTCGTTTGTCAAGCTCGCTTTGGATAAAATTTAAATCGATACGCACGCCTGCGGGAAAACCGTCTAGCACGCCTCCGATCGCCGCTGCGTGACTCTCGCCGAAAGTCGTTAGCGTTAGTTTGCGTCCAAAGGTATTCACTTGCTCTCTCCTAAAATCTCAAGCGCGGTTTTGGCGGCTTTTTGCTCGGCTTCTTTTTTGCTCTTGCCTGCGGCTCGCGAGATCTCGCGCTCGTTTAGTATCAGCGCGATCTCAAATTCCTTCTTGTGATCGGGGCCTTTTGAGCCCACCAGCACGTATTTTGGTATCTCGGCGAAGCGAGCTTGAGTGAGCTCTTGCAGCGCGGTTTTGTAGTCTTTTACCATGCGGTCGAAATTTATATCGGGGTAGCATCTCTCAAAGGCTTTTAGGCTAGCCGCGCGCACGGCGTCAAAGCCGCTTTCTAGGTAGATCGCGCCCATCAGCGCCTCGAAAGCGTCTGAAAGGATCGAGGCTTTTAGCCGTCCGCCATTGTGCTCCTCGGCGGGCGAGATGTTGATGAGTTGGCCCAAATTTAGATATTTGGCCAGCTCGGCGAAGCTTTTTTCGTTTACGAGCGCGGCTCTTAGTTTGCTTAGATCGCCTTCGCTTAGGCGCGAAAATTTGTGAAAAAGATAATCCCCGATCACCAGATCCATCACCGCATCGCCCAGAAACTCGAGCCTCTCGTTGTTTGCGCCGCCCTTTACGCTTTTGTGCGTGAGCGCGGTTTCTAGCAGCTTTTCGTCTTTAAATTTATATCCTAATTTCTCTTCCAAATTTCGCATTATTCGCCTTTTAAGCTATTTTTTATCTTCACGGCTTGCTCGCGCGCCATCTCGTCGCAAAGCTCGTTTTGCGGGTGTCCGGCGTGACCTTTGACCCAGATCGCCTCGACCTCGTGCGGTCCGCTTGCGCTTAGATACTCCTGCCACAGCGGGACGTTTTTTACGTTTTTAAAGTTTTTCTTTACCCAGCCCTCTAGCCACGCATTTACGGCGTTTGTGACGTATGAGCTATCGGTGTAGAGCTTCACGCGGCAGGGCTGCTTTAGCGCTTTTAGTCCTTCGATCGCTGCGCGCAGTTCCATTTGATTATTCGTCGTATGCGCCTCGCCGCCGCTTGCCGTTTTTTTGTGCTCGCCGTACTCTAGGATGTACGCCCAGCCGCCGGGGCCGGGGTTGTCCAGGCACGAGCCGTCGCTAAAAAGGCATACTGTTTTCATCGGATTTTTCCGTGATGTGAGGCAAAATTTGCACGCTGCCTAGCTCGCTACACATCGGACAGCGGTAAAAATGCATCGGAAAGGCGTTTTTACAGCTCTTGCAAACGTAGTTAAAGCTAAGCGCGGCCTTGTCGTAGTTTGTCGCTTTTAGTTTCTTTAAAACCTCTAGCTCAAAGCCCAGCGGCGCGCCGTCCTCGTCGCTCATGCCTTTGATGAAAAACAGGCTCTTATACTCGGGATCGGTTAAATTTACGGGCGTGTTTTGATAATAAACCAAATCCAAAACGTCCCCTAGCGGCGGGAAATCGCTAAAATCCTTAAGCCCCGAACCGTTTAAATTTAACCTCTCCATCGCCATTCGGCGCACGAGCGCAAATTCGTCCTTTAGAGCTAAAATTTCGCCGATTTTGGCCGCTTCGTCTTTGCTTTTATCCGATAAAATTTGCAGCGCCTTTATGTAGGCCGTCTGCGCCCTCACGCCCTCGCCGAGCTCCTGCAATGCGTCCAAAGCCTGTAGCGCGCCCTCGTAGTCTTTTAGTTTTTCGAAAATTATCGTTAGAGATTTTAGCGCGATTTGATTTCGCGGAGAGATTTTTAGCGCCTCTAAAAATACGCTTTTTGCGCGCTCTAGAAAGCCCGCCTTAAAATAAGTCTGGCCAAGATCGGTAAAAATTTGTTCCTTTGCCGCGCGGTTTTTAGCCCGCTCCAAAGCCACGGCATAGACGTTGATAGCCTTTTCAAAATACCCGCTTTTTGAAAACGTCCCCGCCAAAAAGCACATCGTAGCCGTATCTGCGCCCGAGTTTATCAAAAGCTGCTTATTTTCGTCGCTCAGGCCCTGAGATTTGCCGAATTTTTTTAAAAATCCCGCGATCTCCGCCTTTTCGTCCTTGCTCTTAAAAACGCCCCACGCGTAGCTAAAAACGGCGATCACGAGCACCGCGGCGACTAGCACCACGAGGCCGAAAATCGGGTCTCTAAATTCGATAAAAAATATATCCAAAATGCCGCTTTCTAAAGTCAAATTTAACGCCGATTATAGCAAAACGATTGTATAATCTCGCTTATGATCGATCCAAAATCAATAGAAAGACTAAAAGCGCAAACCGATATCGTCGATGTCGTCGGACACTATCTGCCGCTGAAAAAAAGCGGAGCGAACTTCGTGTGCGTCTGCCCGTTTCACGACGATAAAAACCCGAGCATGAGCGTGAGCCCGTCGCGCGGGATATTTCACTGCTTTTCGTGCAAAGCCGGCGGCGACGCGATCAAATTCGTAATGGACTACGAAAAGCTAAGCTACCCCGAAGCCGTCGAAAAGATCGCCGGACTGCAAAATTTCACCCTAAACTACGTGCGCGGCGGCGAACCGGCGAAAGAAAACAAGCACATCCTAGAAAACGCGAACGCCTTTTACCGCTCGCTGCTTTATAAAACGCCCGCAGCCGTGGAGTATCTCTACTCGCGCGGTATAACCGACGAGCTGATCGATAAATTTGAACTAGGTTTCGCGCCTGAGAGCGCGCAAACGATAAGGATACTGCAAAACGATCAAATCGAGCCCAAAGAAGCCCTAGAAGTCGGCATCGTAAAGCAAAACGAAAACGGCATATACGCTAGTTTCATAAACCGCATCACCTTTCCTATCTACACGCATGCGGGACGGCTAGTGGGTTTTGGCGGACGCACGATCAGCGGCAACCCCGCAAAATACGTAAATTCGCCCCAGTCCGCGGTCTTTGATAAATCAACGCTTTTTTACGGCTACCATCTGGCGAAGCGCGAAATTTTTACCAAAAATCAGATTATAATCACCGAAGGCTACATGGACGTCATCATGCTGCACAAGGCGGGGTTTAACAACGTCGTAGCGGTGCTTGGAACCGCGCTCACGACCAAGCACCTACCGCTTTTAAAACGCGGCGAGATTAGCGTGATTTTGTGCTTTGACGGCGACGATGCGGGCATAAACGCCGCGACGAAGTCCGCCCTGCTGCTCGCGCAAAACGAAATCGACGGCAGCGTCGTCATTATTGAGGGCGGCGCCGATCCCGCCGATATGGTCGTTGCAGGCAAAATAGAGTATCTGCGTCAAATTTTTGAAAGCGGCACGGAGATCGGCGAATTTTACATCAGGCATCTAGCTAGCGGCTTTGACCTCTCGCGACCCGTACAAAAGCAAAAGGCGCTAGAAGCGATCCAGGCCTTTACCGCGAGTCTAAAGCCCGTCGTCGCAAACTCCTACGCCCCGCTCGTGGCTAAAATTTTAAAGATAGCCGAGGGGTCGTTTTGGCTCTCTCGCGGATCAAATTCGGCGGCGCGGCAAGGCTACGGCGGGACGGAGCAAAACGCGCAGGGTTATGAAACGCAAAATTTCCGCGCAAACTCGGGACGCAAAGACCCGCTAGAAATCCAAATTTTAAAAACGATGATAGAAAACGAGAGTCTAAAAAAATTTATTTTAGAAAATTTAAAGCCCGATTATTTCGCGCGCCACAGGGCAGTCTACGAAGCGATCGCGGCGGGAGCGGACGCGAACGATCCATCCGTGCGCGAGATAATATTTGAAAAATACGAGGCGTTTAAAAACGAGGAGGAAATTTTACAAAACCTAAAATTTTTTAAAACAAGATTTTATAAAAATTTATACAAAAAGTATTCGGCGTCGCAAATCTCGCTAGAAGAAAAGCAACCGATACTAAAAAAAATCAACGAAATTTTAAAGGAACTTAAAAAATGAAAGCATTAGTTTTATTTAGCGGCGGGCTTGATAGTATGATCTCTATCAAGCTGCTGACAACCCAAGGCATCGAAGTTACGGCGATCCATATCGACATCGGATTTAGCGGCGACGAGAAAAAGGCGGAAATTTTACGCCGACGCGCGAACGAAGCCGGAGCCGAGTTTAAGATCGTAGATATCAGAAACGAATACCTGCGCGAAGTGCTTTTTACGCCTAAACACGGCTACGGCAAGCACTTTAACCCCTGCATCGACTGCCACGGATATATGTTTAAAACGGCGCTTGCGATGATGAGCGCGGAGGGCGCTAGCTTTATCGCTACGGGCGAAGTGATCGGCCAGCGTCCAATGAGCCAAAGACGCGACGCGATGGCGCAGGTCAAAAACGCCGCCGGCGACGAGGACGACCTTATCTTACGCCCGATGTCCGCGCAGCTGATGAAACCCACAAAGCCCGAGCGCGAAGGCTGGGTCGATCGCAGTAAGCTGCTAGGCATCAGCGGGCGCGACCGCAAAAGACAGCTCGCGCTTGCCAAGGAATTCGGCTTTAGCGAATTTGAGACGCCAGGCGGCGGGTGCTTGCTCACGATCGAGAGCTTTTCAAACAAAATCAAAGATTTCGTCAAATTTGACCCGGACATGACTAGCGTGGATATGCAGCTGCTGCGTGTCGGACGGCATCTACGACTGGCAAACGGCACCAAAATGGTCATCGGCCGCGACGAAAACGATAACGCCAAGCTGCTAGCTCTAAATAATCCGAAATTTACGCAGATCAAATTTGACGAGGGCGTCGTGGGCGCGGTGAGTTTCGTGGATGCTAAATTTAACGAGTCCGACCTCGAGTTTGCCGTGCGGCTGGCGCTTGCTTATACCAAGACGGATAAGGACGCGGCGGTGCGAGCTAGGATCGGCGAACGCGAGATTTGTGTGAAGCCTTTTGAGAGCAAAGAGCCTGCGCAGGAGTTTTTCGTAAATTAAAAATTTGGAACGTATTTTGCTTTGATCCTGTTTGAAAAATAAAAAATTATAACAAGGATTAAGCCATGATGAGATCACTTTGGTCCGGAGTTACCGGGCTTCAAGCGCACCAAATCGCGATGGACGTCGAAGGTAATAACATCGCTAACGTAAATACGAACGGCTTTAAATACAGCCGCGCGAACTTTGAGGATCTAATCTACCAAAATTCTCGCATCGCTACCGCTCCGCAGAATAAACACGGCGGCGTAAACGGTATGCAGGTCGGTCTAGGAACGCAGGTTCAATCGACGACTAAAATTTTTAAGCAAGGCTCGCTACAAACCACCGATAAACAAACCGATATCGCGCTTCAAGGCGACGGATTTTTTATGGTTAGTCCAGACGGCGGTAAAACTTACTATTACACGAGAAACGGCGACTTTTCGCGCGACAGCGAGGGAAATTTCGTCGATAACAACGGTCTAATCGCGCAAGGTTGGATGAGAGACGAAGATACGGGCGAGATAGATCCTACTAGACCGATAGAAAATATAAACATCCCGCGAGGTTTAACTATCCCAGCTAAAACTACTACCGAAATTAATCTAGTAGCGAATTTAGATAGCGGTAAAGACGTAGGAACTAAAAAAATACCGGCGTATCAATTAGATCAACACCATAATTGGAGCGATGAGCTTAAAGACGGCAATAAAACTTCTTCTGAAATTCACGAAGAAAATAATGTCGGCAATAGTAGATTTTACGTAAATAAAAATAACGAGCAGCGTTTAAAAGAGCGCGGCGTAGATTTGGGAGTATTATTTAACTCAAACGGCGATGCTTACAATCTAAGAGAAGGCCAAGGAATTTGGGCTAGCTATGCGGATGCCAAAACAACCCCTATTACGCTAACTACTCAAAACGACGGCAAATTAGACGCAGGCGGAAATTCAAAGACTTTAGACATTACCGTAAACGGAACTAGGATAACCGGAACGGCTAGAACGGTAGCCGAAGTAGCTGCTCTAATAAATGAGCAATACTCTAAAACAGGAGTAGAAGCTGCGGTAGATAGCGGCGGAAAAGGAATCGTTCTAGTAAATAAAAATAATATAGGAACTACGGCCGCTACGAAAAATATCAAACTAAAGGTAAACGGCGGAACGGTAACGGGGTTTACCGATACCAACATAATAACCGCATATCAATATACTTATAGTAAAACTCAGGTCGGTTATACCGGAAAATACGACGATAAAGTAGCTAGACAAGTAACTACTACGGAAGACTTGCGCCACGCTATGCAAACGGATGCTAGGCTTTGGACGAATTACGCTCATACTACCGTTCCCTTTAACGGTACCGATCCAGACG
>CAUQJW010000016.1:0-17951 GCA_963518485.1 uncultured Campylobacter sp. | reverse complement strand
GCAATAGCCTGCCTTTGTCCGCCGCTTATGCCTTCTCCGCGTTCCAAAACCGGCATGTCAAATCCCAGCGGATGAGCGTCTACATACTCGTCGACGCCGCTTATCTTGGCAGCCTTAATAATCTGCATATCGTCTACGTATGGAGCTTTGTAAACAATATTGGCTCTTACCGTTCCTTTAAATAAAACCACGTCTTGAGGTACGTATCCGATATTTCGACGAAGATCGGCCGGATCGATTTGGTTTATATCTATACCGTCGATTAACACCGAGCCTTCGGTAGGAGAATAGAGTCCTAATATCATTTTTTCTATCGTCGTTTTTCCCGAGCCGTTACGTCCTATAACGCCTACTTTTTCGCCAGGATTAATCGTAAAATTTATTCTATCTAAAGATAGTTTAGTATTTTCCGGATAAGTAAAGCTCACATTCCTAAATTCTATTTTTCCTTCAAAAGTCTCTCTACGGATAAATTTTTTACCCTCCGGTCTTTCCACCGGCATTTCCATAATCTTTTTAAGACTAGAGTACGCTTGCTTAGTCTGTTCGAAATTTGCAAGCAAGCTCGCAAACTGTCCCATCGGAGCGATAGCGCGAGAGCTTAACATGACGGCGGCTATTAGTCCGCCCATAGTAAGCTTTACGTCTTGTATCATATAAACGCCCAGAAGTATAATACCTACTGTGTTTAACTGCACTAAAAACGACGTTACGGTAGTTATAGAAGCGGTTATGGTTTTAGACTTTATACTCTTGCTGGCGATCTCGCCCGTAGCCTCCTCCCAATTCCATTGAACGTTGCTGGTGGCACCCATAGTTTTTATGGTTTCTAGTCCGTTTAGCGTTTCTATTAAAATTCCGTTTTTCTTAGCGCTCGCCTCAAACGTACTTTTGATACTATTTTGAAGCGGATCTTTTATAAAAAATGTATAAGTTATAATTAAAGCCATAAAAACGATTGGAATCATAACTAAATAATCGGCTATAAAATAGGTGATGACCAAAAATAAAATAGCAAACGGAAGATCTATCAAAACAGCCATCGTGCTAGACGTAAAAAAATTCCTAACCGTATCGAACTCGCGTAGATTATTTGCAAAAGAGCCTACCGATTTAGGCTTAACGGCCAGTTTTATATCCATTACGCGCTCAAATAAAATCGAACTCATTATAATGTCGCTTTTTTTGCCCGCTATGTCTAAAAAATAAGTTCTTATAAATTTCAAAAACAAATCTATCAAATAAACTATACTAACGCCCAACGCCAACACCCAAAGCGTATCGGTCGCATTATTAGGTACGACTCGATCGTATACGTTCATCGTAAATAACGGACTAGCCATGACGAATAAATTTATTACGATACTTGCGATTATAACGTCTATATAAATTTTTTTAGAAAGCTTTAGCGTATCCCAAAACCAGTGTCCGCCTTTTGCGTCGATTAGGTGCGTATTATCGTCTGGTATAAACTCGCGCTTAAGCAAATACGCATAGCCTAAATATTCGTCTTTTAACTTGCTTATTTCAACTGAATTCGAGCCGTCGCCGACATCGGGAGTTATGATTTTGGCGTGAGTTTTTCCCTCAAATCCTTCTAAAATACAAGCTTTTTTGCCGCGCAAAATTAAAATACAAGGCAGTACGAGCGGAGAGATTTCGTCCAAGTCCTTTTTAACTAAAGTAGAAACGAATCCTGCTCTTTTGGCCGCCCTAGTAAAAAGCGATTTTGATCCTTTAAGAGAAAAAAGCTCCACCGGTTCGCCCTCGCCAACCGGTAGCCCCGTAGTCAATGCATCTGCCGTATAAGGGTTATTGTGTAGCTTGGTAAAGATTACCAAACACTGCAATAATTCGTCTGTTTTTTTTCCTTCTTTCATCGTTTATCCGATATTTTTTGTATCGTGAATGAAGTTTCCTTGCATAGAGTCGATATTCATCTCTTCTAGCTTTTGTTTTTGCTCTTCATTCTCCACGCCCATGGCTATTATTTTTATATTTTTACTTCGCATCATCGAATCAAACGAGATTTTTTGCTCGGAAGCGCTGCCGCCGAAGAAGTCGATTAGGTTGCCGGCCTGTATCTTGACGTAGTCTGGGCTAATTTCCTTTAATCTATCTATACTTTTAGCATCTAGTCCAAAGTGATCTAGCCCTAGTCCCAACCCTATTTCTCTAACCTTTTGATAAAATTTGGATAGTATCGAGACGTCTATATCGGCTTTATTAGGGATTTCTATATAGACCTTATCCTCGGTATTTTGTTTGATTTTTTTAAGCAAATTTTCAAGTTCGGTAAAGTACTGAGTGGAAACCAAAACGTCGCGTCCGAGATTTATCGCTATTCCGCCTTTAGGCAAGCTTTTTCGTTTTAGCATATCGGCAACCTTGTTTAATACGTATAGGTCGATTTTAGCGGCAAAATTTAACTCGTTTACCATAGGCATAAAATAGCTTGCCATTTGCCATTTGCCGCTACCGTCCACAAGCCTTATAAATAGCTCGCAATGCTCTAGTTCAGGCGCTTTGGATGCAACCCTTTGGCCTGCGAATTTAAACATATCGTTTTGTAACGAATTTAATATCAGCTCTTTATACTGCTCTTTTCCTAGGGTTATTTCGCGACTATCTTCATAAATTTTAATATCAAAACCGTTTCCCAATCTAGCGCGGGCTAAAGTAACGTCGGACGCTATAAATACGTCCTTTAAGGTGCTTTTATACGAGTACTCGACTACGCTGGCGCTAGGAAAACAATCCTCTATGCTTACTTCAAATTTTAAAAATAGTTCTTTAATTTTACTAAAAATTTCTTTTCCTATAGCGACGGCATTTTCGCAACTTATGCCCGGAGCCGCAACTATAAAATCGCTATCGTTCATCCTGGCGCATAGTTTATCGCCGGAGTATTCGCGTATCGTTTTAGAAATTTCTATGACGAGTTTATTCCATTTTTCAAATCCGAGATTTTTCTTTAAATCTAAAAGATCTTTAAAACTTAGCATCGTTACGCTACCGCTAGAGTACTCTTCGCTCGACAAATATTCGCTAAATTTAGTAGTAAAGTACCGCCTATTAAATAGCCCGGTCTGCTCGTCTTTATATAAAAGATCTTCGTATTTTCCAAGCGTCTTGGCGCCCTGCTCGAATATATCCTTCACCCTACCGACCATGCTATTCATAGCCAAAACTATATATTTTATATCGAGTGTAAAAGGAATTTTATCTTGCAAAATAAATCTGTTTCCAAGTATCGCCTCGGCTTGCATTTGTACTTTCCTAAGAGGAGCGAATATAACGCTGATACCGAAGTAGCTAACCAAAAGCGCTATTACGCCCATAGCCCCCAGAGTGTATGATACGTCCTTTAAAATGCCGTAAAGCTCTCTATATGCTGCGCCGGTATTGCTTTGTACTTGCAGCGTACCGAACTGCCCCCAACCTCGCATAATCTCGCTCTCCACTATCGGAGCTTCCAGCTTCACGCTTTTTAAAAACCACTCCGGAACGTCTAAAACTTCGAATTTAGGATTCGAATTTTCAAGCAGAGTTTTACCGTCTATGTCCACTAGGCGAATAAGCGCATAATATCCGCTATCAAATACCGAATTCATCATAGTTTCGATAGTGGATAGCTCGCTATCGGCTACGGTTGCGGGAGCGACGGCTTGCGGCTCTTGCGTAGCGTTCACTTCGGCGCTTTCGCTAGTAAAAGGAATTTTTGAGCCTATTTTTATATCGTCTTCGTCGTCCGAAACTACCGATCCGACGCTAAAAGCCGGATTTTCTAAGACCAACTTTATAGAAAGCCCCAAGGAATTAGCGGTATGTCTTGCATTAGTGCCTAGCTGGGTAGTTATATAGTTGTTAATCGTACTAAAATTCAACACTCCGACCGCGGCAAAAATAACCAAACTATAAGTTATAATCGCCAACATTATCTGTTTTAAAAGCGTCATTATCCGTCCTCTTTCATTCTATCTATTAGTTTTAGCCATTTTGGATTTTGTTTTTTGTTACCGCCCGGGATAGCTTGACCTAAGCCTTCTTGCTTAGCCAAAAACAAAGAATCGCCGTTAAAGCTATAAACCGGTATTAAGTCTCTTCTTTTCGTAGCTATTTTGATTCTAGGGTTAATATTATCCAAAACCAAAGGTATCGATTTGGGCGTCTCGTAATACGATAAAACCATATGAGCTTCGTTATACTCGACGGCTTTAACGTAGGTAAAGTAAAGCTTGTCCGTAGAAACGCCGAGCTGCTTTAAGGTAAAGTATTTGGCCGTAACATAATCTTCGCAATCGCCGGCGCCTTTACCTAAAAATTCCATTCTGGTCGCCCAATAGTCTTTTTGACCCCATACTTGAGAATCCGGTTTCCAAGTTAAGCGGTTAAAGAATTCATTAACTTTCAAAAGCTTTTCGGCTTCGCTGGCGTCTTTGAGTTTTACCATAAGATCATTCAAGCCGACCACTCTTTTTCGAGCGGCATCTCCGTATTTTTTAGATATTTTATCGTAAGTAGAGGACTTAATGAATTCGTTATCCGCTATTAAAGTAAACAAAAAAGCGGAGCTCAAAGCCGCAAGCCCCGCTTTTAAAAATTTATATGCGCCTACGCGGGCATTCATATAATTCCTTATTTAAGATCTTCTTGAATACTGCATGCGCCCTGAATATATTTTTTAGCAAAACCGGGCTCAAAGCTATCCGTAATCATACCCATATTATCGAGCAATCTATACTTAGAATACAAAAACGTCTTTTGCGTTTTTACTTGCTCCTCTAGCGCATTGTTGTATTCGCTTTCGGCATCTAGCAAGTTTATAAGATCGCGACGACCTATTTTAAATTCATCCCTATAAGCCTCAAGCGTCTCTTCCGCATAGCCTACGTGTTTTGCTAGATATTCGAGCTTTTTCTCATCTAGAGAATAAGACTGCCAAGAAAATTTCAAGCTCTCCGTTAAATCCCTTTTTACCGAATCCATAGACGAAATACTCTCGCTGATAGCCAATTTGCTCTTTTCTTTTTCTAGCTTATCTATACCCTTATTATATAAGTTATATCTAAGTCTTAAAAGTACGTCGTAGGTTTTTTCCGTATATTTGTCGTAAAATACGTTATCTTTTTCGTAGCTAGCGGAAGCCTCAAAGTCTAGTTTAGGTCTAAACGGAGCATTTTTCTCGTTTGATAGAGACTCCGCCATTTTAATATTCGACTCTTCTATGCGGACCGACGGGTTGCATTGCATAGCTTTATCGAATACGAAACTCTCGGTAGCCGGTAAATTTACGTCTACTTGCGGAGTTACTAGGCTTTCCGGATTGATTTTCTTTCCATAAAGTTTTTCAAACGTAGTTAATGCATCGTTGTAGTTATTTTCTTGAGCTACCAAATTCGACTGAGCCAAAGCGAGACGAGAACCTGCTTGTCGCTCTTCAGAACTGCGCGCAAATCCGGTACTAGTTCTTTCCTTAATCTGCTCGTATATTTCTTCGTGGGTTTTTACATTTCCTTCAGCGATTTCAAGCAATCTTTTATTAGATAATACCTCTAAATACGCATCAACGACTTGAAGCGTAAGTCTATCGGCTTTTTGAGCTACGCTAAATGCCGCGGCATCTAATCTATGGCTTTGAGATATTATTCTATTTTTATCGGCCCCGCCGTTATAAATGTTTTCCACCAAAGTAGCCGTAGCGGTCGTTTTATTCCCGCTACCGCTTTGTTTTCTTTTTGTGCCGTCGTTATAACGATAATATTGTTTTTTACCTTCTCTGCCGAAAGTTCCCGATACGTCTAAAGTAGGATAATATGCGTTATTTGCGATATTTAAATCCTTACCGACTTGCATATACGCAAATTCGGTTTGTCTAAAGCCCGGATTTTCTTCTAAAACCGTCTTTACGACCTGAGCCAAAGTAAGTTGGTTTGCCGAAGCGCTTTGCTCCGTATCGGTTTTTTCTATTTTTCCCTCATCGAATATAGGCCTTTTATCTTCTTCGGTAGCTATATCGCCTTTATCTAAATCAGTATGAGAAATTTCATCTTTTTCTTGTATAGAAGCCGCATCTCTAGCAGGATCTCTTTTTAGGCTATAAGCATCTTTATAGCCCGCAGCTCTTACTTTGCTTAATAACTTTTTAACGTCGTCTTTTTCTATAGCGTTAGTCGTTATGACTACGGATTGATAGTTATCGTAACGCTCGCTTAGTACTTTACTTACGTTAGCATAATCGCCGACTTTCTCTTCGACGCTTTTTCTAAAATTTTCTATTTTACCGCTATCTCCGGAATGAGGAAAACTGCGAATGAAAATGTTGTATTTAGCTTCCTGCGCAAATAAAATTCCGGAAGCTACTAGGCTTAAGATGATAGCCTTTTTCATAAAAACTCCTATACTTTGAGATTATAATTTTTGAAAAATATTCTAATTACCCGATTATACAAAAGTAAACATTAAATAAGTTTTAAAGCTATTTTTAAATATCGAATCAGCCCAACGCTCTTGCTATGAGTTCGATAGGGTTTTCGCATTTTACGTCCGAGTCGTCTATGTGTAGCGCATTTGAAATTTGCATTTTACAGGCGCTACACTCCGCGCTTACGATATTTGCGCCAGAGTTTTTTATCATCTCTGATTTTCTTTGTCCGGCCGCGCGGCTTAGGTGATATTTTTCAGACTGCATCGTAACTCCGCCAAAACCGCAACACTCGTTTGGATCGCTCATTTCTGTTATTTCGTAGTTTTGAGCGAGCAGTTTGCGAGGTTCTTTAAAGACGCCTTGCATTTTTCTAGCGTGACAAGGATCGTGATAGGTCACGGAGGCTAAGTTTTTACCTTTTTTAGCCAAAATTTCAGCCAAATTCGTAAATTTTTCAAAATACTCCGTCGCTAAAAATATCTTCTTACTCACCGCTTTTGCGCGCTCTCGCCACTGCTCGTCGTCATGGAAAAAGTGCTCGTAGTCGATCTTTATCATCGCCGAACAGGTCGCTTCGGGCACGATGATAGCGTCTAGCTCGCCCAGCATTTTTTCAAAATACTCGATATTTCGCTTTGCCAAAACCTCAACCGTCGCAAAATCCCCCGTAAAATACGCCGGCGCGCCGCAACAGGCCTGCTTTTTCATCAAATTTAAATTTAATCCCAGCTCGCAAGCTATCTTAACGAGAGCCTCGCCGATGCCAGTATACGCGTAGTTTCCCATACAGCCGATAAAAACGCCGATAGTTTTATCGCCGCCGTTATCGATAAACTCGGCGTGCGAGTTTAAAAAGCTTTTTTTGCTAGCAGTGGGCAAAAGCCGCTCTTTTTTCACCATCGGCAGACTAAATCTCGGGCTCATCGCGCCTTCGCGGATCTTAAACGCGCAGCTTTGAAACACGTAGCCAAGCTTTGCCGCCAAATCCATTACCGCACGGTGGCGCAATAGCCAAAAAAACGCCTTTTTGTACCACGAGATACCAAATTTATCCGCGATATCGCGGCGGACGTTTTCTATCGCCGTATCCACGCGCAAGGAGTTTGGGCATACCTCGACGCAGTTCGTGCACAAAAAGCAGCTCTCAAAGATATTTTTCGCGCTTTTATCTAGCTTTAGCTCGCCGCGCTCGTAAGCTCCCACGAGATCCAAAAAGCCGCGCGGAGAGGTCGTCTCGTCGGAGTTTATCTTGTGGATCGTGCAGACCTGGATACATTTGCCGCATTTTACGCATTTATCTGAAATTTCGCTAAATTTAAACATATCCACCCATCAAACCGTTTTTGAAAATCGACGTAAATTTTCAGGTATTTTTTTCAAATACGCGTCAAAGCACATCGCGATATTGCGGATGATTAGCGTGCCGGTCTCGTTTACGCTGATTTTTTCAGGCGTTACGGTTACAAATTCGCTCAAATTTTCAAGCTCGACCAAGTCATCTTTAAAATACTCGAAAAATTTGATGCCAAATTTGGCTTCGACCGCCTTGATATCAAGCGCAAAGTTGCTCATTAGGCTCATTATCACGGCTTTTCTGATTAGATCGTCGCCAGTTAGATAAATACCCTTGTAATACGGCAAAACGCCGCTATCCAGGGCCTTTTCGTATTCGTCCATGTCCTTGAAATTTTGCGCGTAGTATCTTTGCCCCTCGCCGATGCTAGTTAGTCCGATACCGATTAGATCGGCTCCGCCCTTGGTCGTGTAGCCTTGGAAGTTACGATGAAGCGTGCCGTTAGCAAGTGCGGCAAAAAGCTCGTCGCCGGGCTTTGCAAAGTGATCCATGCCGATCATTTTATAGCCGTTTTTGATAAAAAACTCGGCCGTGTATTTTAAAATTTCAAGCTTGGTTTTAGGGCTGGGTAGCGTGGCTTCGTCAAATTTGCGCATAGATTTTTTTATCCACGGCACATGCGCGTAGTTAAACACCGCCAGGCGATCCGGAGACAGCGTCAGAGCCTTATCCAGCGTCGCTTTAAAGCTCTCTAGCGTCTGATACGGCAGGCCGTAGATCAGGTCCATATTTATCGAGTTTATGCCCTTGGCGCGCGCCATATCCACGGCGTTTTTGGTGATCTCGTAGGGCTGGATGCGGTGGATCTCTTTTTGCACGCGCTCGTCAAAGTCCTGCACGCCGTAGCTAACGCGGTTAAAGCCGTGCGAAATCAGCACGTCAAGCTGCTCGGACGTTAAAAATCTCGGGTCGATTTCGCAGCTGATTTCAGCCTCTGGCGAGAAGTTTTTAAATTTAGCCTTTATCATTTTGATGATTTCATCTAGCTGATCCGCGCCGTAGAATGTCGGAGTGCCGCCGCCAAAGTGCATTTGTAGCACGGGCGCGCTCGTATCGAGGTTTGCCGCTAGCAGATCAAGCTCTTTTTGCAGATACTCCATGTACCGCGTTTTGCGGTCTTCCTTGCTCGTATAAATTACGTTGCAACCGCAAAAATAACAGGCGCTGCGGCAAAACGGCAGGTGCAAATAAAGCGAAAGCGGGCGCGAGGCGTCGCGGTTTTTTAGCTCTCGCAGGTAGTCCTCGTAGCTAAATTTATCGCTAAACTCGGGCGCGGTCGGATAGCTCGTGTATCGCGGTCCCGGGCGCGAATACTTCACGTAAGCGTCAAAATCTATCATAGCGTTTTATTCCTCGCATTTTTCATTATATTTTCCATATCGACGAACAAATTCGGATACTGCTTTTTGATACCTTTTACCAGTTTTTCCAAATTTACGTCGATGCTTTTTTTATTTTTATTTTTTGCGGCGATCTTGCGTATCTCGTCCATCGCCACAACCCAAACGTCTGCAAAATCTATCGGTACGTTCTGCCAGATCGTCTTTTCAAGCCTTAGCTCGAAATTTTCCTTTTGGACGTTGCGGTAGGCTTCGATGAGCTGCGAGAGCGATTTTAACGAAACCATCGTGTGCAAATTTTGATTTTCGTCAATGCCGAACCACGGCTCCACTCCGTCCCACGAGCCGCTTTTTAGGCTGAGGCTCATTTGACTCGGATCGCTTGTCGGCACGATCTCAAATATCGTTTTCTCGCCCTCTTTTATCCCGAGCTCGCCTGAGATTTCATCTATTTTTTCGTATGTTTTTTGTAGATTTTTTTCTTTCATTTACTTCCTTAACTTACCCGTTTTGGTGCCTATCAAGCCAAACCATCACGCCTTTTTGCGCGTGCAGTCTATTTTCGGCTTCTGCAAAAATCTCATCCGCATGCGCCTCAAACACCGCCTCGCTCACCTCGTATCCGCGGTAAGCCGGCAAGCAGTGTAAAAATATCGCTCTCGGCGCGGCTAATTTCATCAAATTTTCATCCACGCAAAAGCCCGCGAAGTCTTTTAGGCGCTTTTCTTTTTCCGTTTCTTGCCCCATCGAGACCCAGGTGTCGGTAGTGACGACGTTAGCGCCCGAGACGGCTTCTTTTACGTCCTGAGTTAGATAAATTTTAGCTCCCGAAATTTGAGCGTTTTTCATCGCTAAATTTACTATATCAGCGTCCGGCTCGTAGCCCTTTGGCATAGCGATCCTTAACTCAAAGCCGAGCTTGCTAGCTAGCATCAGCCACGAGTGAGCCATGTTGTTGCCGTCGCCCACGAACGCCGCTTTTATCTCGTCTATTTTTAGCCCGCATTCGACCGCCGTCATGAGATCGGCCATCAGCTGCGCGGGATGAAATTTATCGCTAAGGCCGTTTATCACGGGCACGCGGCTAAATTTAGCAAATTCCTCGAGCGTTTCGTGACGATTAACGCGAGCCATGATGAGATCGCACATTCGCGAGATCACGCGCGCGGTGTCTTTTATCGGTTCCCCGCGCCCGATCTGGATGTCGCTCGAGCTAAGAAACAGCGCATGCCCGCCCAGCTCGTTCATCCCTACGTCAAAGCTCACGCGCGTTCTAGTCGAGCTTTTCTCAAATATCATCGCTAATTTTTGATCTTTTAGATACGGTTTGAAATCTCGCGCCTTTGCCTCTTTTTTTATCTGCAATCCCAAATTTAAAATTTCTATGATTTCATCTTTACTAAAATCGTTTAACGTTAAAAAGTGCCGCATTTTACCCCTTTAAATTCCCAAATTTTACCCATAAAATTTACAAGGCGAAGTATTGTGAGATGATTTTTCGAGTTTTCTGCTTCACAAGCTCGCAGCTGCAAGCAGAAGAAGCAAAATTGAGCGTGCGCTAGGCATATAGCCTGCGGAGCGAAAATTTTGCGAAATCTCGGAAAAGCGCTCAAAAAGACAAGCCGCTATTTTCTTAGCAAAGCGGCTACTTCTTTGGCGTGGTAACTGATTATCAAATCCGCCCCCGCCCTCTTAAACCCGACTAGCGTCTCCATCATCACGCGCTCGTAGTCGATGACGCCCGCTTTTGCCGCAGCTTTTAACAGAGCGTATTCGCCGCTCACGTTATACGCGCAGATCGGCAGTCTCGTCGCCTCGCGCAGATCGCGGATGATATCCAGATACGCCAGAGCCGGCTTTACCATCAAGATATCGGCCCCCTGCGCCTCGTCCTCCAGGCTCTCGCTCACGGCTTCTAATCGGTTTGCGCTATCCATCTGGTAGCTTTTTCTATCGCCAAAGCTCGGCGCGCTCTCGGCTACGTCGCGAAACGGCCCGTAGTACGCCGAAGCAAATTTGGTCGAATACGCCATAATCGGCAAATTTTCATATCCGCTCAAATCCAGCGCCCCACGCAAGGTAGCGATGATGCCGTCCATCATACCGCTTGGAGCGATCATATCGGCGCCGTTTCTAGCGTGGATCAGCGCTTGTTTAGCCGAGATCTCTAGCGTCGCGTCGTTATCGACGGTCTGGTGGACGTGATCTAGGATGCCGCAGTGACCGTGATCGGTGTACTCGCAAAAGCAAAGATCGGTTATCACGACTAGACCATGGAATTTATCCTTTATGGCTCGCAGCGCGGTCGCTATGATGCCGTCATCGCTCAAAGCGTCGCTGCCTACGCTATCTTTTAGGCTAGGGATTCCAAACAAAATTACCGCTTTTATGCCCAAATTTCGCACGATTTCGCACTCTTTTAAAATTTCGTCCAAACTCATCTGAAAGACGCCCGGCATCGAGCTTATCTCTTTTTTCACGCCTCTGCCCTCGACGACGAAAAGCGGATAGATAAAATCGCTCGCCGCAACGCTGGTTTCGCGCACCATCTCTCTAATAGCGGGATTTATCCTGAGCCTTCTAAAACGTTTAAACATAATTTTCCTTTTACTTCGCTACAATTTACGCTTAGTGTAACATAATAGGAGTTAAAAATTTATGAATATCGAGCTTTCAAATACGGCAAATTTGCCCTCTCGTTTCGGGACGTTCGAGATACAGGCATTTAAGGAGGGCGAGAAAGAACATTTGGCGATTTACAAAAAACCTTTCGGCGAGGTCGTAAACGTCCGCATCCACTCCGAGTGCCTAACGGGCGATGCGATCGGTAGCCTAAAATGCGACTGCCGCGACCAGCTGGAAGCCAGCCTAAAATACATCGAAGAGCACGGCGGCATGGTGATTTATTTGCGCCAAGAGGGGCGAAATATCGGCCTGCTAAACAAAGTAAACGCCTACCACCTGCAAGACGAGGGCCTCGACACCATCGAGGCAAATCACCAGCTGGGCTTTAAGGCCGACGAGCGCACGTACGAGATCGTGGATTTTATCTTGAAGCACTTCGGCATCGAAAAGATAAATTTGCTAACCAATAACCCAAAAAAACTATCGGGGCTAAAATGCGTACAGATCGTCTCTCGCGTGCCGATCGTGATACACGCTAACAAATTTAACGAAAACTACCTGCGCGTGAAAAAAGAGCAGATGGGGCATATGCTAGATGAAAATTGACCTGCCGAGGGATTTTGACGCGCAAACGGCGAAATTTAGCGAGATTTTGGCTAAATTTAACCGCGTGCACAGCCTAACTAGCTACAACAATTTAAACGAGCAGATCGCCGATAGCATAGCTCCGCTTGAAATTTTCCCACAAATTTTGGACGCTAAAACGGCGATTGATATCGGCAGCGGAGCGGGCTTTCCCGCGATATTTCTCGCGATGATTTTAAGGGAGTGCGAGTGGCATCTCTTTGAGCCCAGCCCGAAAAAATCGGCGTTTCTAAGCTATGTCAAGGCTGAGCTAAATTTAACCAACATCCGCGTAAAATCTTGCAAGATCGAGGACGGCGAGCCGTTTGCGGCGCAGCTAATCACGAGTCGCGCACTGATGAAAACGAAAGATTTGCTTGAGATTTGCGACGGGTTTTTTGACGCGCAAACTCAAATTTTACTCTACAAAGGAAGCAGCGTACAAAGCGAACTAGACGGGCTCAATGCTCAAATTTACGGGCGAGGCAACCGAAATTACGTACTTATAAAGGGCGGCGATGTTATTTAAAATTTTGGCTTTTTTAGCGGTTTTAATCGCGATTTATATGATATTTTTTAAAACCCGCGTAAAAAGAGGCGTAAAAGACGGCGCAAAAAAAGAGGATAAAGAGGCCGAAAATTTCGTCGAATGCAAAAAATGCGGCACCTTTATAGAGGCCAAAGACGCCGTGATCAGCGGCGGCGGATACGTTTGCCGCGAGTGCATGCAAAGCAAAAAGGAGTAGAAAATGCAATTAATCGGCCACGAGCTAGTGCCGTACGAGCCGCTTTTTTGGCACGAAAACGTAGAGCAGATCGAAGCGGGCAAGCAAAATTTATTTAAATTTGACGAGGCCGCGATAAAGCAAGCGCAGGAGCTAGGTGCCAATTTTAGCGTCGAGGCCGAAAATATAAACGAAGTCATCGTCGCAAACGCGGCCGGAGCGAAATTTATCATCGTACCGCGCGACCTTGTCGGTAAAGCGGCAAAACTGGCGCAGGATTATCTATTTGACGCTCAAATTTGCGTTATCATAGAGAGCCAAAACGAGCTAGCCGCGCTTAGCGAGACTGGCGCGGACGTCGCGATTTTTAAAAACGCCGTAATAGGCAAGGATAAACGATGATAAAATTTCCGCCGTTATATCTAAAATTTTTAGAAAGTATCGATGGCGAGGAGTGCGTGGACGTTTTTAACGAAATGGGCGCGGGTGCGTATCTATACGGGCGGCGGCTCTAGCCGAGCGAAACGAAACCTACGAAGTGGCGCTTTACGAGCCAAATTTTTATATGATAGGCCAAGACGGCGACCTTGGATTTTTTATAAAATTAAACTCGGACAATGCGATTTATTTTAACGATCTAGGCGCGCTAGGTTCGGCTCCGATGCACCTAGCGGAGCGAGATATTTTTGCCTTTATCAAAAAGATAAAAGACGGCGGCGAGATATTTTCGTAAAATTTTACGAGCAAAGGAAACAAATGGAATTTTTTAAAACCGCGTTTTTGATGACGGCGCTGATGCTGCTTTTCGTAGCCGTCGGCGGCGCAATAGGCGGTACGAGCGGTATGATGGTCGCATTTTTAGTTGCGCTTGGGATGAATTTCTTTTCGTATTTTTTCTCGGACACGCTCGTGTTAAAGCACTACCGAGCCGTGCCCGTAGGTGAAGCGCACGCGACGGGACTTTATCAGATCGTACGCAAGCTTTGTGCGAAGGCGAATTTGCCGATGCCAAAGATCTACATCATCCCGGAAGCCGTTCCAAACGCCTTTGCCACGGGTCGTAACCCGAGCCACGCCGCAGTAGCCGTGACCGAGGGCCTACTAAATATACTAAACAAAGACGAGATCAAGGGCGTGCTAGCTCACGAGCTAAGCCACGTGCGCCACTACGACATCCTAACTGGCTCTATCGCGGCGGTATTTGCGGGCGCGATCGCGATACTGGCGAATTTCGCGCAGTTTGGCGCGGCAAACCGTCAAGGCAAGCAAAATCCGCTAATGCTAATCGCTCTAGCCGTCATCATGCCGCTAGCCGCCACGATCATACGCATGGCGATCTCGCGGGCGCGGGAGTTTGAGGCCGATAGGGGCGCTGCGATGATAACGGGCAAACCCCAGCACCTAGCAGGCGCGCTGCGAAAGCTCGAGGACTACGCGCGCGGACGAGTGATGGCAAACGCCGACGAACAAAGCGCGCATATGTTTATCGTTAATCCTTTTAGCGGCGTAAAAAGCGCGCTGGGCTCGCTGTTTCGCACGCACCCGAGCACCCAAGACCGTATCGCCGCGTTAGAAAATTTACGCTCGCAACTAGATGGTGAAAACGGCGTGAAAGAGTATTTTAGAAAGTAAATTTGACGGGCGAATTTAAGCCCTCGTCTTAACGTCAAATTTAAGCAAAACGGCTCGGCTTCGGGTTTTAAGTTAAGGTAATTTAACTCCGCGCCGCGTCAAATTTGACCGTCCGCGTAAAAGTAAATTTATCAAAAAGGCAAAATATGAAAATAGCCGTAAACGGCACGAGCGGATTTATCGGCGGCGAGCTCTGCCGCTTTTTTAGAGCCCAGGGGTACGAGATAGTAGCTATCCCAAGGGCCGCCTACGCCGACAAAGACGCGCTCAAAAACCTCATCAAAGGCTGCGACGCGGTTATAAATTTAGCCGGCGCTTCTATCGCCGCAAGGTGGAGCGAGGCCTATAAAAAGCGCCTTCGCGCAAGCAGGATAGAAACTACGCGCACGCTGGTTTGCGCTATAAACGAGCTAGAAAACCCGCCATTTTTCATCAGCGCTTCAGCCGTCGGGATATATGAAAACGGGCTTGGTCACGACGAGAGCTCGGTCAAATTTGACCGCGGATTTTTGGGCGAGCTGGCATGCGAGTGGGAGAGCAAGGCCGCTAAGGCACGGACGCAAACGGCGATATTTCGCCTAGGCGTGGTGCTGGGGCGAGGCGGCGCGCTAGCCAAGATGCTGCCGGCATTTAGGCTCGGTCTTGGCGGTAAGATCGCCAGCGGCGAGCAGGCGTTTTGCTGGATTTGCGTAACGGATTTAATGGAAGCGTTTAAATTTGTCTTACAAAACCGTCAAAGCGGCGTTTTTAATCTCGTTTCGCCGACTCCTAGCACAAACGGCGAATTTACTCAAATTTTAGGCGAGGTTTTGGGGCGACCGACGTTTTTTAAAGTACCTAAATTTGCGTTAAATTTGATGCTGGGCGAGGGATCAAGCGTGCTGCTTGAGGGTGTGAAAGTCTATCCCAAAGCATTGATAGAGAGTGGATTTAGCTTTAAATTTAGCGATCTAAAAACGGCGCTTCGGGATATTTTAAAGTAAATTTGAAAATTGGCGGAATGCAAATTCGCATGACGGCAAATTTACGTCGCGGCTTTGAAAATCCAAACAACCCGCGCCAACCCAGCGTAAATTTGACGCCGCTACGAAAATTTAGCCGCGGCTAGAATCTCGTCCGGTTTTACCACAAATCCAAATTTTAAAAACGCAGGCGTAGAAACATAAGGGCAAATACGGTAGCGCCCTAAAACATAAAATGCTTTGCCCGCTGATATGGCTGGCTACAAATCGGTAAGTAAAATTTAACGAGCCTGACGCTTAGGCAAAATCACCGCAATCCGCCAAAAAAGCGATAAATTCAAACAATGCCTTAAATTTACAAAACCGCGGGCCGGTATTGGGCAAAATTTAGCGCAAATTTGAATCAGACGGCAAATTTACGTTTTTGAAGATAGCACTAAGCTCATAAATTTGGAAAGCTAGCTTTGGTCGCTAGTTATGCACGCAGAGTTTGCCGCTTGCACGCTCAAGTGCACTTGCGAGAAGTTTTACTCAAACCGCCTCGAGATGCTAGGCGAGAGCTTGGTCAAGACGTCATAACTTATCGTGCCGAAAAAATCCGCCCAAACGCTAGCGTCGTCAAATACGCAAATTTTATCGCCCGCGTCTTCGCAACAAAAGCTATCCATCGACATTTTGCCGAGCAACCGCCGTCCGCCGGCAGTCTTTAGCTCGCCCTCGCCCGCGTAGCGTAGCAGTCCGTCGCCGTAGCCCAGGTCGTAAACGGCGATTTGCACATCCTCGCTCGCACAAAATTTAGCGCCGTAGCCCGCGCATTGTCCTTTTTTTAGCACCCTGCCGCTAACCTTATGCGCCCAGAGCGACGCCACTCGTTTAAGCCCCAAGCTCTCGTCAAACTGAGCGTAGCCGTAGGCGGCGATGCCCACGCGTACGTACTCGTCCGCTAGCTCGCCGAAGCGCTCGGTCGCAGCGGAGTTATGCGAGTGAAAGACCAAACCGTCGCCGCAAATTTCGCGCACTACGGCTTTTGCCGCGGCGAAATTTCGCCTCTGCACGAAATAATCGCTACTAAGCTCTTCGGCGCTTCTAAAGTGCGTAAATGCGCCGCAAATTTGCAGTCCGTGCGCCAAGGCCGCCTCGCACGACGCGCGCACTTCGTCCACCGAGACGCCGTTTCGGTGCATGAGCGTATCGACGGCGATATGCACGCGCGCGCCTTTTTTAAATTTAGCAATCAGCGAAATGTCGTTTATGGCGTAGATAAATCGCTCGCTCTCACCGCCCGTAGGGATGTGCGAAAGGATGAGAATATGCTCGAAAAAGGGTTCTAGCTCGCGCGCCTCGACTTCGTTTTTGACCGCGCAAAATTTGATGCCGTAGCTTGCCGCCTCGCGCCCCACGAGCGCCGCTCCGTGCCCGTAGGCATTGTCTTTTAGCACCAAAATCACGCGATCTTTGCCGCCGGCTTTGGCGCAAATTTTAGTTAGATTATGTATGTAGGCGGATTTGTTTAAAACGAGTTCAGACATTGAAATTTACGCCAAACGCCTCATAAACGTTAGGAAGCAGCTTCCTAATACTATAATCGTAAGAGTAAAATTTAGCGTAAAGAGCCTTTAGATCAGCCTCCTTAACCGCAGAAAAGTCAAACACGTCAGTACCCGCAACCTTTGGCACTTGGCGGTCTAGCTCGGCGAAAAACTCGCCCCTAGCCCTTAAAATTTCCTCGATTTGAGACTTTACGACGCTAACATCTTTCATTTTATTCCTCTACGATTATCTTAAATTTATCGCCGTCTACTCTGACGTAAAGCTCTTTCCAACCCTTAAATTTATAACTCGGGGCACTATAGTCTTCGTAAAACGATACTCTAAACAAGTTTTGTTCTTTAACGTTGGGATAAGGCGTTATCGAGATACTTGAAAATTTTATCTCTTTAGCCTCTTTTTTAGAAAAAATTCTAGTCTTCATATCCTTAAACGAAGATATACCCATCCCGTCGAATCTCGTAAAATCGTCGGCGTAAAATTTCAAATACGCGCTTATGTGGTTTTTTTCCCAAGCGTCTTTCCATTCAAAAAGCGAAGAAAGTATTAGCGCTATATGGTCGCTTTTGGCCTCCGCGACCTTGGTTTCGGATATCATCACTACGCCGCTAGAACCCACTATTTTAGCGAATTCTTTAAGCGATTCGTTCTCGAAAGCCACGCAGCCTTTAGTATTGTAGTCGTCGTCTCTTTTACCGGTCATCGGCAAGCCGT
>CAUQJW010000015.1:0-19361 GCA_963518485.1 uncultured Campylobacter sp. | reverse complement strand
CTCTAAAAGTCGGCGATATCGTAGTTGCAGGCGTCGCATACGGCAAGATAAGAAGCATAACCGATGACCAAGGTAAAATTTTAAAAGAGATAAAACCAGGCGAATGCGGCGTGATAATGGGCCTTAGCGAGATTCCTGAAGCCGGCGAAACGCTAATAAGCGTCAAAACCGACAAAGAAGCCCGCGAATACGCACAGAAAAAGGCTGAATACCTACGCCAAAAAGAGCTTAGCAAGACTACTAAAGTAAGTCTAGAAGAGCTTAGCGAAAAGATAGCCGAGGGCGAGCTAAAATCACTCCCTGTCATCGTAAAAGCCGACGTGGGCGGCTCGCTAGAAGCCATCAAGGCAAGCCTAGAAAAACTTCGCAACGACGAGATAAAAGTAAATATCATCCACTCAGGCGTGGGCGGTATCACTCAAAGCGACGTAGAGCTAGCCAGAGCGAGCGAAAACTCCGTGATTTTGGGCTTTAACATCAGGCCGACAGGCGAAGTGAAAGAAAAAGCCAAAGAAAGTGGCGTCGAGATCAAAACCTATAACGTCATCTATAACCTGATCGACGACGTCAAGGCGATCCTAAGCGGTCTAATGTCACCTGTCATCCACGAGGAGCAACTCGGTCAAGCACAAGTACGCCAGGTCATCAACGTCCCTAAAGTAGGCGCGATCGCAGGCTGCATGGTAACCGAAGGCACGATAAACCGCGGAGCGAAAATCCGCCTAATCAGAAACGGCGTAGTCGTTCACGAGGGCACGGTGAGCTCACTAAAACGCTTCAAGGACGACGTGAGAGAGGTAGCGCGCGGCTTTGAGTGCGGCGTGGGCATAGACGGCTACAACGACATCAGAGAGGGCGACTACATCGAGAGCTTTAAAGAAGTAGAGGAGCAAGCCAGCCTATGAACCCTTCGGAGATAAAGCGTCTGCGCACGCAAAGCGTACTAAAAGAGCTTCTACCCGAAGCTCTATCTACGCTTGAAGATGAGCTTTTGCGAGGGCTTTGCGTAACCGACGTCGAGTGTAAAAAGGGCAGATACGACGCGTTCGTTTATCTTGATAAAATGATGTTTGACGAGCGCGAGCAGGCCTATATACTAGACCGCCTAAAGCGCGTATCAAAGCACCTGCAAAACCACTGCATGGCGGCCGAGGGCTGGTATAGAGCGCCGAATTTTCACTTTAAATTCGACGACAGGCTCGAATACCAAAACCACATGGACGATTTGTTTGAAAAAATCTCAGAGGATCTAAATAAAAATGCAAAATCTTGAAAATCTGATCTCGCAGTGCGGCGTGCAGCTCTACGACGTCGAGGTCGCAAACGAAAACGGCAGAGCGATCTATAGGATCTACATCGCAAAGCCCGGCGGCGTAAATTTGGACGACTGCGAAAAGATTTCGCGCCTACTCTCGCCGATATTTGACGTCGAGCCGCCTCTTAGCGGAGACTACGTGCTAGAGGTTAGCTCGCCCGGACTTGAGCGAAAGCTAGAAAAACCGAGCCATTTTATCTCAAGTATCGGTGAACTGGCTAAAATCTCGGCCGAAGTAGACGGCGAAAATAAAAAGCTAAAAGGTAAAATTTTATCCGCCGACGATGATGAAATATCGTTTGAGAGCGAAGGTCAAATTTTAAAAATAAAAATCGCGAATATAAAAAAGGCAAAAACCTATATCGAATGGTAAATACGCGACTTCTAGCGACTTGCCGAAATAATTACGTAAGCTTAAATAGGCTATAATCGCTAAATTTTATTTTAAGGTAAAATATGGGCTTTTTAGATATTTTCTCAAAAACCAGAAAACAACAATCCGCTCCGAACGAAGCTCCGGCTCATTGGGTAAAATGCGATAGCTGCGGATCTCTTATGTATTACAAAGAAGTGGAAGCGAATTTTAACGTATGTCCCAAATGCGGCTTTCATATGAGGCTAAGCGCCGATAAAAGAATTAAACTAATATGCGATGAAGGAAGCTTCGTAGAATTCGATGCGAAGCTAAAACCGGTCGATCCGATAAAATTCGTAGATAAAAAATCATATAAAAAACGTATTAGCGAGGGCGAAGAAAAAACCGGAAGAAGTTCGTCAGTTATAAGCGGCGAAGGCAAAATAAACGGACTTAGCATTCAATTAGTAGTTTTCGATTTTACTTTTATGGGCGGTTCCTTGGGTTCGGTAGAAGGCGAAAAAATAGTTCGTGCTATAAAACGCAGTATGGACAAAAAAGAACCGCTCGTTATAGTTTCGGCTTCCGGCGGCGCCAGAATGCAGGAAAGTACGTTTTCTTTAATGCAAATGTCCAAAACCTCCGCCGCTTTAAAGCTGTTAGACGATCTAAAAATTCCTTTCGTTTCTATTCTCACCGATCCTACTATGGGCGGCGTTAGCGCATCGTTTGCATGGTTAGGGGATATAATAATAGCGGAGCCTGGAGCGTTGATAGGATTTGCGGGACAACGCGTTATCAAACAAACTATCGGCGCCGATTTACCGGAAGGCTTTCAGCGATCGGAGTTTTTACTAGAACACGGATTAATAGACGCCATAGTAGAAAGACGCGACCACAAGCAGTATTTAAGCGATATACTAACGCTTTTATCCAATAACTGTAAAAGACAAACCATTAAGCAAAATATAGCCGTCGACGACGAGGAATAGTTTTGGAAATTTGCGTGTTTTCTATACAGAAATCAAAATCGGATAATTTTGAGAATGAGATAAAACAATACGCAAAAATGTCGTCTAAATTTGCCCAAATTAACGATAGGGTTATATTTAACGATAAAATCGCCAAGGCGCAAAATCACTCAAAAGAAGAGGCTCTAAAGGCTTACGACGAAGTTTATACGCCGAATTTAAAAGGATTTAACGTATCGCTAGACGAAAACGGCAAAGAACTAAACAGCATAGAATTTGCCGATCTCTTAAACGGTAAATTCTACGTCTCGTTTTTTATCGGCGGCGCTTACGGGTTAAGCGAAAATTTTAAAAAAAGAACCGATTTCGCCTTGAGCCTAAGCCGTATGACTACGTCTCATAAGATAGCAAAACTGATGCTTTTCGAGCAAATTTTCAGAGCTCTTTGTATAAACGCAAATCACCCATACCACAAATAAAAGGAATAAAATGAGAAAAAGCGACCTAGAAAATTTCAAGGCACTTTTACAAGAGAGAAAAGCTCAAATTACCAAAAATATTATAGACTCGTCAAACGAAATAGCCGAACTTAGACAAAGCGGAGTAAGCGACGAATTCGACATCGCTTCGGTAAACGCCGACCAGCTTATAGAGCAGTCCATAAACGCGCAACAACGGCAAGAACTAACAGAAATAGAAAATTCGCTAAGAAAAATAGAAAATAAAACTTACGGCGTCTGCGAGATGTGCGAAGAGGATATCGCGCAAGCCAGACTAAAGGTAAATCCGCATGCTAAGCATTGTATAATCTGCCAAGAAAGCCTAGAAAAAAATAAAAAATAAGGAAAGTCCATGAAAATAAGACGTTTTATAATTTATAGCGTGGTCTATATCGTGTTAATAGCCGCGCTGGCCTACTCCTTAGTTAAAGTAGACCGCCCCGAAGAAACCGAACAATATTTTAAATTTTTAGACGTAGCTATCTTTGAACTCCCTTTGGCGGTATGGATAGTAGCTCCCGTAGCATTCTTCGCGCTTCTTAGCATATTCCATATAGCCTACTACGGCTTTTCGAATTATTTATTTAAACGAGCCGTTAAGCGCGACGAAGGCCTATATAAAGAACTCGCGAAAGAGATCCTGCTAGGGCTTGATACCAACAAGGATTTTAAAACGGAATTCTTCAAAGTCCCTTCTCAAATAACCAGAATTTTATCGCCGTGGAGTCGTTATCCGGAAGTTTCGTCTAACGACGAAGATATAAATGCCGCCGTAAACGTTTTAAGAAACGTAAATAGCGGAGAAATCGCCGATTTAAAGAAATTTAAGCTACCCAAAGACAATCCTCTTTTTATAAAAAACGAAATTAATAAAATAGAAAAAATGCCCGGTTATTACCTTGACGTATTAAAAAATTATAAGGAGCCAAATGACGAAATTTCGCGTAAGGCTAACGAAAAACTTATAAAAATCGGATCGTTTACCGACGTTAAGAAATTTAATTTCGAAAAAAGCAACGATGAAATCATGACTCTAATTCAAAGATTCATAAGCGATGAAATCGATTTAAATAACGAAGAAATTTTTACTCTCTTAGATAATTTCAAACTCTCTAAAAGCGACTATACGCAAAGCGCTATTTTGCTAAAAAACAAGATAGCTCCGGATGCGCTGATAGAGATTTTTCAAAAACTAAGGGCTAAACATCAAGATGCCGAAGAAGCTTATATATACGTTCTTTTCGAACTTCAAATGTTAGATAGGGCAAAAGAGATACTAGACGCGTCGGAAGCTAGCGAATATCAAAATCTTAAAATTTTGATGTATCTACGAGAGCAAGGCAAAATAGTTCCTGCCGGTTTATTTTTTAAATGATAGATTTTAGCAAGAAACCGCTATTCTTAGCTCCTTTAGCCGGGTTTTCCGACTTGCCGTTAAGGAGCGTCGTTAAAAGATTCGGTTGCGACGTTACGGTTAGCGAAATGATAAGCGCTAACGCCTTGGTATTCGAAGGCGGCGACAAGACGCTGGATATGATTAAAAAATCGCCGTTAGAAACCCCTTATATAGTCCAAATAGCAGGTAGCGATACTAATATAATCAAAAAAGCTGTAGAAATTTTAAACGGTATCGACGGTATCGACGGTATCGACATCAACTGCGGCTGCCCGGTACCCAAAGTCGTAAAACAATGCGCCGGCTCGGCTCTATTAAAAGATTTGCCGAATTTAAGCGCCGTCATAGAAACCGTAAAAAAAACTTCCAACAAAAAAACTACCAGCGTAAAAATGAGACTGGGTTTTGATGAAAAAATCCCCGAAATTTTAGCAAAAATAGCACAAGATGCCGGAGCCGACTATATAACCTTTCACGGTAGAACCAGAAGCGGCGGATATACGGCCGAGGTCGATTACGAAGCCATAGCCATCGCAAAAAAAGCCGTAAAAATCCCGGTCGTAGCAAACGGCGACATCAATTCCGAAAACGCAAAAAAAGTACTAGAACAGACCGGTTGCGATGCGCTAATGATAGGAAGAGCCGGGATAGGAAATCCGTGGGTATTTTACGAAATAAAAAACGATAAAACCGTGGACGCAAAAACCAAAAAAAAGATTATAATCGCGCATTTTAACGCTATGTTAGAGCATTACGGGGAGCATGGAGTGGCTATATTTCGCAAACATTTACACAAGTACTCAAAGGGCCTAGAAGGCGCCGGAGCCTTTAGAGACGAAATCAACCGAATAGAAAATCCAAACGATATTTTGCAAAAAATCGAGCGTTTTTTTTAGGAATGCAAGGCTACATCGTCCATACTCAAAAAATCAAAGAAGAAGATTTAATAGCCTATATCATAACTCCAGACTCTCTCGTTAAATCTTATAGATTTTACGGCGCCAGACATCCAAGCATACTACAAGGCTATAAAATAGATTTCGAATTAGTAGAAAATATAAAATTTCTCCCTCACCTTCGCTCAGTTTTGCACTTAGGGTTTAAGTGGCTTCTAAATAGAGATAAACTAATAATCTGGCAGCAATTCATGAGACTACTCTATGCTCATTTAAAAGACGTCGAAAATATAGACGAAATTTATTTTAACGAACTCGAGACTTGCTCTAGAAAATTAGACAAAGGCAACCCGAAAAGACTGATTATCGAAAGTTACGTTAGAATTTTGCGACACGAGGGTAGGCTGCACGATGAACTTGCTTGCTTTATCTGCGACGAGCCGGCGCAAGGGCGAATAGTCCTCAGCCGCGCTTTCCTACCTACTCACGAACATTGCTCGGGACGAAAAGGAATAGCTCTAAAAAAAATTAGAAATTTATTCGACGACGAAAGCGCTATTTTACTAGACGACGGCGACGTAGACGAACTCTATGCCGTCTTGTCGCAAGGGCTTTAATCTATTGTTCTTCAAAAGCGTTTTGATTTAAGGCGAAAAACGTATCGCTGTGGATATTTTCAAAAGCAGCCTTTAGCGAGACGAAAAGCTTTGGATTTTGCTTTTCTAAATTTGCCAAAAGCTCCTTAGTTTCGGCTCTGGCGTGAGGCATCTTGATATCAAATCGCATCGCCGGACACGCCTCATCGCCGATAACCGTAAGCCCGTTTCGCACGGCGTTTTCGCGTAGCTGTCTTTCGCGCACGAATATAAACGGCCTGATAACCTCGATACCGTTTGCCGCGACGTATTTGGGAGCAAGCGTTCGCAGCGCGCCGTTATAAGTAAAATTCATAAAAAAGCTTTCGACCGCGTCGTCGAGGTGGTGGGCGATGGCGAGCTTGTTAAAACCGTGTTCGAGCGCGTAGGTGTAAAGATAGCCGCGCCTCATACGCGAGAAAAAGCTGCAAAAGCTGGAGTTTTTGCGGATCTTGTCCTTGGATATCTCGAATATCGAGCTGTCGATCACGTCGTGCTCGATACCGTGCTCGGCGCAGTGGCGCGTGAGGTATGCGTAGTCCTCGCCCATGCCGTAGCTTAGCGTCACGGCCTTAAACTCAAATTTTTCGGGCGTGACGTTTTGCATATGTTTTAGCACGTGCGCGAGCGCGAGGCTATCCTTGCCGCCGCTAAGACCGAGCAAAATTTTATCCCCGCCGCGCACCATGCGGTATCTGGCGTTGGTCTGCCCGACCTGGCGCAGCAGCCGCTTGCTAAGCTCTATCATAGTCGCTCGATCATCGCGAGTATGAACTGCGCGCTCACGTTTGCCGAGTCTTGTAAAAATTTATCGAAGTCAAACTCCGCGCTGCCGCCCGCCTCGTCGCTAATCGCGCGAAGCACGAAAAACGGCACGCCCAGGCTCTCGCAAACTAGCGCCACGCTAGCGCCCTCCATCTCGGTCGCATCGGCTTTGAAGGTCGCTTTTAGCCACTCTTTTTTCGCGTTGTCGCAGATAAACTGATCGCCCGTGGCTATGATGCCGCCTTTTAGCTCGATGCCTTTTTCGGCCGCGACGCTAGAGGCTAACGCGTTTAGTGCGTCGTCGCTTTTGATAAATATGCTGGTCTCGGGCACGTAGCCGTGCGGGTGCCCAAACGCCGTGATATCGACGTCATGCTGCACGAGACTAGTCGCGTAAAGCATATCGCCGATTTTTAAATTTGGATTTAGCGCACCTGCGACGCCGGTAAAAAGTAGCTTTTCAGCGCCAAATTTCTCTATCATCGCGCTTGCGGTCAGAGCGGCGTTCACCTTGCCGATCTTAGAGTAGGCGATCACGAGCTCTTTGCCGCCGAAATTTGCGAGGTAAAATACGTTATTTGCGTGCTTAACCTCTTTGTAGTCCTTGATGCGCTCAAGCAGAGGAGCGACCTCCTCGCGCATCGCGCCTAAGATCGCTATCATTTAAGCTCCTTTAAAAGCTCTTCAAGGCTGCTAAGATCGGTGACGTTAAAGGTTGGCTTCTCGGTGATTTTTTTGTTGATGCCTTTTAGCACGCTACCGCCAAACTCTACGAAAATATCGACCTCGTTTTCGATGCTTTTGATGCTTTGTTTGTATAAAACGGGGCTAACAAGCTGAGCTTTTAGCAAATTTAGCGCCTCGTCTTTCGCGCAGTAAGGCTTCGCCGACGCGTTTGAAACGACCGGGTCAAATTTAGCGGCCAACGCTGGCTCTAGCTGCGCCGTTAGCCTCTCGCTTGCGTTTTTTAAAAGCGGGCAGTGGCTGATGACGGACATATTTAGAGGCAATACGCGCTTAGCACCCGCTTCTTTAAACGCAGACTCAAATTTGGCGATGTCATCTTTTAGCCCCGCGATCACGATCTGGCCGTCGCAGTTATAGTTCGCGGCATAAATTTGATGGCCGTCCGCCTGAGCGTTTTTGCAAATTTGCTCGACCGTCTCGTCGCTAAGGCCCAAAATAACGCTCATCGTCACGTCTTTGCCCGCGCAGTCCTCTTGCATAAATTTACCGCGCAAATTTACGATTCTAAGCGCACCCGCAAAATCAAACGCGCCGCTAACCGCAAGCGCGCTAAACTCGCCCAAAGAGTGCCCAAGCGCAAATTTCGGCCTTAAATTTACGCTTTGCTTTAGCGCGAGATAGCACATAAGCGAGTTTAAAACGATGGCAGGCTGGGTAAATTCGCTCCTATTTATAAGGTCGTTTTCGTTGAAAAGTAGATTTGAAAAGTCGATTTTTAGGCTGTCGCTTGCATTTTGCAAAAGCTCGGCGGCCGGGCGGAAATTTTCGTAAATTTCCTTACCCATACCGATGCTTTGCGAGCCTTGTCCGGGAAATATAAACGCCGCTCTCATCTAGGCTCTCTTAGTGGCAGCCGCATCCGCCGTCGCCGTGGTGGCGACCGTGGTCATGGTGTCCATGTCCGCAGCAACCGCCCTCGCCGTGATGATGGTCGTGATCGTGTCCTCCGCATCCGCATGTGTGAGCGCCGGCTACCATGCCAGTAGCTATCTCGTCCGGCGTAGCGTCGCGTCTGTCGAAAATTTGAACCTTAAACTCCAAATCTTTGCCTGCATAAGGGTGGTTAAAATCAACCGTCACATCATCTTCGCCGATAGATTTTACTATCACGCGTACGCTCTCGCCGTGCTCGCCTTGACCGAAAAGCTCCATGCCCTCTTTTAGCTCTATGCCCGCAAATTGCTCTTTAGGTAGCATTTGAACGGCACTAGAATCATACTCGCCGCAAGCTTGCGCAGCCGGGATAACGATAACCTTCGTTTCGCCTTTTTCTAGTTTGCCGACCTCTTCTTCTAGCTTCTCGATGATATGTCCACGGCCCGTTAAAAAGGAAATCTCCTGCCCTACTTGCATATTGGACTCTAAAATTTCGCCCGTTTTTGCGTCTTTTAGCTCATAAAACATAGCTATAACTTGTTCTTTCACGTTTTTCTCCTATTTATGAAAATAACGTGATTATATCGTTAAAATTATTAAATATAGTTTTAGTTTCTAGTAGGTGCGGCTTTGGCTTCTTTGCTATCGGGATAGCCTAACTTCAACGCCTTATAAAAACGATTTGCACTCTGAGTATCCTTTATCTTATCAAAGCTAATGGCGGTATGATAAAGAAGCTTTGGAGTGTAGTCGGCTTTATCATAAAGCTCTATACTTTTTTGATAGTATTGTATAGCATCGTTATAAGCCTTTTGTTGATACGAGATTTCGCCTAGGTAAAAATTAGCCATCGCTGGCTTATGTCCCTTGCTTAATAAATACTCGTATCTAGTTTTAGCATCTTCAAGCTTACCGGCGTCAAAAAATTTTTTCGCTTCATTAGATAAATCGGCATTAGTATGCTTCGAAAAATCTTGTTTAGATTTTTGAGAAACTTCCTCGCTTTTATTATTTACGGATTTTTCTTCATCCTTTATTTTTTCGGTAGTTTTTTTTAAATTGCTTTTATCTATTAGAGCCCCCATATCTTGCAAGGCTCTCGTAATTTTTTCATTATTAGACTCTTGTATGGCTCGGCTCTCTTCTACGTATTTTCTTAATTCGCTTATTTCCGAAAAATTAGCGCTTGTACCGTTGCCAAGGCTGCCGCTTTCTAGATCGTTTACCCTTTTTTCTAACTTAGCCATACGAGAATTTAATCCGTCTATAATACTCTGAAGCCCCTCTATGCGTTGCATAGCCTCATCCAAAGAACTATCTATACTACTAATATTTTGGCTTAATTGCCTATTTTGAAGTTGATTTTTTTCGATATCCGTCAGACCGTAAGGATTAGAGCTATTTAAATTTCCAGCATCGTATACGGAAATTTCTTGAGAGTATAAAAAAGCGACTCCCGATACGAGAGTCGCCAATAATTTATGATTTATCATTATTTAAATTACGGAAGTACTTTAAATTCAGCACGTCTATTTTGTGCGTCGCAATCTTTTGTTTTGCTAGTACAAACTGGATTGCTTTCGCCGTAGCTTACTACAGCTACTCTATCGGCAGACACGCCTTGCTTCACTAGAGCGTCTTTAGTAGCTTTTGCTCTTTTTAGACCAAGAGCATAGTTGTACTCGTCAGTACCCCATTCGTCGCAGTTACCTTCTACTTTTATAGATAGGCTCTCTGCGCCAGCTTGATTAAATAGGCTTGCGTTAGTGCTTATTTTGCCTTGCTCGTCTGCTTTAATATTAAATTTATCAAAATCGAAATAAACGGTTTTTACTTGACCTTCAATTTGAGAAATCAATTGCTGTAGTCTCTCTGCATCAGTCATAGCCTGACCTGAAGACATACCTTGGTTAGCATCGGCACTCATATCCACTTCCGGATTTTTAGAGCTACATCCGCTCATTAGTAAAGCCGCTATAGCAGCAGAAGCTAAAACTACTTTTTTCATTTTCTTTCCTTTTAAAAAAATTTCTCGTGATTATACCATAAATTTTATGAAATGTTACCAATCAATAGACTGAATTTTGCCTATTTTTAACGGAAATTGGAAACTTTTATTCTCGTTTACCCTAATTACGCCTAAAGAGCTTTGACCGCCGAGTTCTTTTATATATATTACGCTCTCGCCGTCGCTCGAAAATCTAGGATATAAATTTTTGCCGCCCGAGGTTAGCTGCCTAATCTGATCGGTCTGAGTCGAAATCATATATATGTTAAAATCTCGTCCGAATGCGCCGCTCGCCTCTTCGCGACTAGAGTATACAACGTAATTTTTGTACGCGCTCACGGAGCTATTGTTTCTACCGTGATAAACCATTTGTTCTACGCCGCTACTTCCGACGTTTTGAGAAAACACGTTAGGGTACCCCAGGCGATCCGATACGAAAACCACCTTAGTATCGTTATCGACGAAATTTCCATTTACGTCTATACCTGTATAATCCGTGACTCTCGTAAGTTGCCTGGAGGCCAAATTATATATGTATATATCCGGCTGATCTTGCGGAGCTAGCGTTAAAAGCAATTTATTGCCGTCGCCGCTCACATCCGATGCGATAAGCATACCGCCGTTACTATCTAAAATTTTAGTCTTGCGACCGGTAGCTACCTCGTATCTATAAAGAATAAGCTTCGAGCCGCTATAATCTGAGTAGTAAAATCCGCTTTGTTCGGCATTTGCCCATTTAGGAAATATATTTAACCCGCCCTTTACCAACGTTTTTTGAAATGTTAGCGTATAATCGGCTACTACGATTTCGGCTTGCTTTTTACCGGTCCCTCTAGCAAAAATTATATATTTATTCATCCAATTAACCGGCGGCATCTGAAGTTCGTTAATTAACTCTACAATCGCCCCGTGAGCCAAAAACGGATATCTGATGCCGTCGTTCATGGTATAAATTTTCTCGTATTGAACCGTAGCGGTTTTTGCGTTAATCAACTTAACTTTTAACGTAAGCGGGCTATTTTGTGAGCCTTCCAGCGCGTATCTAAATATAAGCTGCGCCGCTTTTTCGCTCATTACGTTCGTGTTAGAATCGCCTTCGTAAGTACTTTGGATATACTCATCTACGACTTCAAAATCCGAACTTACCTTGAGATCCCCAAGCATAATTTTATGGAATTTGCTCTTAAAATTTACATCTACTACCATCGTCGTAGCATCTTGAAGCACTATTTTAGGTAAAGCCGCACCCTGGTTTACGAGCGAAATAGTAGCATCGGTCGCAAAAAGCCCTAAGGCTAAACTAAACAATAGTATGATTTTTTTCATATTCTCTCCATTATTCTAATTTATCTTCTATTACGGTTGCGAATTTCGCTGCTCTTCCAAGCTTTATCGGTGGCGGAAATCGCTTAAAGGTCATGGCCTGCAAGAAATCTCTAACTTTATCGTTAAATTTTTCGTCATAAGATAGCTTTTTAACGTCGTAAACAAAACTTCCGTCTACGTCTATTACGATTTCGACTTCGACTTTTGCTGCTGAATCAGCCTTATAGGTACTCCATTCTTGCTGCAAAATTCTACTTATAAGACCGAAATATTCGTTATATTCGCCCGTCATTTGAGATTTAGGCGTTTTAGCCGTTTTATCTAAATTTAGAGCATTGATCACGTCGCTTGCTTTTTTTTGCTGCGAGTCCGTCTGAGTTTTTTCAGGTTTTTTACGGCTTTGCTCTTTAGGCTGAGCCTTAGCGACGTTATCCTTTTTAAGCTTCTTAGTATCTATAGTTTTAAAAAGATCTTGTAAATTCGGCTTATCTTCTTTCTTTACCGGCTCCTTTTCTCCAAAATCCGATTCCGCTTTCTTAATCTCGGATTCTTTGGGTTGCTCTTGCTTAATCGGCTCCGGTTCGCTAACCGGTTCGAGAGGCTTAATGCTAGTATCCGGCTTCGGTTCTTCCGTCTTTTTTTCGGGCTCTTTTTCAGGTTCGGTTTCTTTTACTATCTCTTCTTGTTTTTCGGGAGCTTTTATTACCGGACTAGGTTCCCGTTCGATTATAGTAACGTCCATAAACGCATCTCTACTGTCAGTAAATTTTTTAGGCTCCTCTACAAAACTAAGCTTCAAAAAAATACCCAAAACTATACACAGATATAGCAAAAGAGAAATGATAAAACAGCCAAAATCGTTGCTTCTAAGCTCGAATTTATCCATTCGTTTCTAATGCCACCTTGGTAAAACCGGCATTTTTCATACTTTTTAAAACAAACATTACGTCATCGTATATCAAGCTTTTATCGGCTTTTATATAGACCGGGGACTCCTTGTCGTATTTCGCTGATATTAAAATTATATTATCTGGCAATTCATGCAAATCCATAATACTCTGTCCTATTCTAACCTTTCTAGTCGCATCCACCATTACGGTTAAGTCCTTTTTCTGAGCCGATACGGTTTTGGTTTTTGAACCGTCCGGTAAAGAAATTTGCTCTTCGTATACGATAGTCGGCGTGGTAACCATAAGTATAGCCAATAAAACCAGCATAATATCTACCAGAGGCGTGATATTAAGTTCCGGCGTTTCATCAAGGTTAATCATCAATCGCTTCTTTGGTCGCTACTAAGATATCTACTTCTCGTCTAATAACGCTCATAAGTTCGTAAGCTTTTCGCTTAATTAAAAGGGAAAAAGTATAAGCCGGAATAGCAACGAAAATACCGGTTCCGGTAGCTACCAAAGCCTCGCTTATAGCCGGAGCTATGACGCCTAAAGAGGCATTAGAGCCGCCGGTTCCTAGCTGAGAAAAAGTCTCTAGTATCGATACTACGGTTCCAAAAAGTCCTATAAACGGCGAAGTAGAAGCTACGATACTAAGCCATGTAATACCGCCCGTGGCATTTTTTTCGGCGATGCTAACGCAAATTGAAAGCTTTTCTTTTGAAATTTTACCGCTTGCGCATCTTTTTAAAACCGATTCCGCGCCTATGCCTTTAGCTCCCATTAATAAAGATTCTAAAGCATTTTGTTCTTTTTTTTGCCAGACGCTTAATTCCGTCATACGAGAAAAAAGGATAGTAAAGCTAACTATGAAATAAACGGATAGCCAAGATAGCACGAAAATAGTAATAAAACTACTTCTTGAGAAGTAGTTTAAAAAAATATCTATCCCGCCCACTATCTTGCTCGTACTATATTATCTAGTCTAGCTACGGTAGAAGCAAAAGCGTTAGTGTCGCTACTCATACTCTGTATAAGCGCCTTAGCGTTTTCCAAAGAAGTCGCTATTTCGTTTTCGGAATTTCCTGCGACGTAAACGGCACCGTCGGCTAAAATAACGGCTTTGCCCTCATCTATTTTTACGTAACCCCAATTTATTGCAACTATATCGTGCGCATTGTCTTCACTTTCTATATCCACTAGACCCGCGCTTAGAAGCGACACGAGCGAAGCATGTCCCGGCAATACCCCAAACTCTCCTTCGCTACCGGGCAAAACGACGCTTTTAACTTCGTTTGAAAATATAAGACCGTCAGGCGTTACGATTTCTAAATGTAATTTATTCATTACGTTTCCTTTTGATTTTAGCCCTTAAGCTTTTCGGCCTTCGCTATAGCTTCATCGATTCCACCCACCATATAGAATGCATTTTCAGGAAGTTCGTCATATTTGCCCTCCAAAATTCCCTTAAATCCAGCGATATTTTCTTCAAGAGTTACGTATTTTCCGGGACTTCCAGTAAATACCTCGGCAACGAAGAACGGCTGGGATAAAAATCTTTCTATTTTTCTAGCTCTATCTACGGTAAGTTTATCTTCTTCGCTAAGTTCATCCATGCCCAAAATCGCAATAATATCTTGAAGGTCTTTGTATTTCTGCAAAACGGCCTGTACGCCTCGAGCTACCTTGTAATGCTCTTCACCCAAAATTTGAGGATCTAACATTCTTGAAGTCGAGTCTAGAGGATCGACGGCAGGGTAAATTCCTTTTTCCGCAATAGCTCTATTTAGAACCGTAGTCGCGTCAAGGTGAGCAAAAACAGTTGCTGGAGCCGGGTCGGTCAAGTCGTCTGCAGGAACGTAAACGGCTTGAACCGAAGTAATAGATCCTTTTTTAGTCGACGTAATGCGCTCTTGCAACTTGCCCATCTCGCTAGCTAGCGTCGGTTGATAACCTACCGCCGACGGAATACGTCCTAAAAGCGCCGACATCTCCGCACCAGACTGAGAGAAGCGGAAAATGTTATCTATAAACATCAAAACATCAAGACCCATTTCGTCGCGGAAATACTCGGCCATCGTGATGCCTGTTAGCGCGATACGATTTCTCGCCCCCGGCGGCTCATTCATCTGTCCGTAGCATAAGGCGACTTTATCTAAAACGTTACTTTCTTTCATCTCGTGATAAAGGTCGTTTCCTTCGCGCGTTCTTTCGCCGACGCCCGCAAATACGGAGTAACCGCTATGTTTAAATGCGACGTTGTGGATAAGCTCCATGATAATAACCGTCTTACCGACGCCGGCACCGCCGAATAGTCCGACTTTACCGCCTTTTGCATAAGGGGCTAAAAGGTCAACTACCTTGATGCCGGTTTCAAAAATTTCACTCTTAGTACTTTGCTCTTCAAACGGCGGAGGATCGCGGTGAATAGACCAGCGTTTATCGAATTCGATATTTTCGCCCTCATCGATCAGATCGCCGACGACGTTAAAAATTCTTCCCAAAACCTTTTCGCCCACCGGAACGCTTATCGGAGTTCCTAAAGCGATAGCCTCAAGCCCTCTAGTTAAGCCTTCGCTCATATCCATAGCGATCGTTCTTACGCGGTTGTCGCCTAAGTGAGCCGCTACCTCTAAAACAAGCCTGGTTTTAGCCCCTTCGACCTCGAAATTTACTTCGATAGCTTCGTTTATTTTCGGAAGATAATCGGTAAAATCGACGTCTACCACAGGCCCCATGACCTGAGAAATGATACCTTTCATTATTGCTCCTTAAATTATTTCATTGATTCGACGCCACTGATGATCTCAATAAGCTCAGTGGTGATAGACTCTTGACGAGCCTTGTTGTACGATAGTTTTAGCTGCCCTACGCGCTCTTTAGCGTTATTGGTCGCATTATCCATAGCCTGCATTCTAGCGCTATGTTCCGCTGCAAGGCTATCAACCAACGCATAATACATGCTGTACTCAAAGTATTTGCGTAAAAGTTCGTTTAAAATTTTACTGTCGTCGCTCGGCTCGAATTCCATCAAAGAATTCGTCTCTACTTCGACGAGTTTCGGCGGCTCGACCGGCACGATATCGTTTATACGAATTTGTTGAGAAATCATGTTATTGTAGCCGTTATGTACCAAAATAACTTTATCGGTCACTCCGCTTATAAAGTCGTCTATCGCGTCTTTTATAATACCCTGGGCCTTCTCGTAAGTAGGGGACGAGCTTACGCCGACGTATTTTTCCAACAAATCGATACCTTGAAAATTAAAAAATTCGATTCCTTTTTTGCCGACGGCTCGAAGACGAATTTTTATCTTCTTAGCCTTAAATTCGCTTATCATATTTCTAACTGCTTTTATAGTTTGAACGTTAAAACCGCCGCAAAGTCCCTTATCTGCGGTAACGAATATAATATCGACCTTCTCTATATTCTCCTTAACGTCAAAGAATTTACTCTCGGTGTTTACGGAACGATACTGGTTGATTTTATAGGCGATTTCCGATAAAACTTCATTGATCTTTAGCGCGTAAACTCTCGAGTGACGAGCCGCCTCTTCCGCTCTTCTAAGTTTAGCGGTAGAAACGAGTTTCATCGCACGAGTCGTTTTCTGAGTATTTTGAACGCTCTTAATCTTTCGCTTTATATCTTTTAAATTTGACATATCCTAGCCTTAATTAGCGGCAAACGTCGCTTTAAAGTCTTTTAACGCCTTATGTAAAAGCTCCTCTATCTCTTTATCTAGAGCTTTTTTAGTACGAATTTGCTCAAAAATTTCCGGATATTTAGCTTCTATATAAGGATAAAGTTCCGCTTCAAATTTGGTTACGCAATTCGTAGGCAAATCGTCTAAATACCCTTTTGCGCCGGCAAAAATCATAACTACCTGATTTTCTATCGCAAGCGGACTGTAAGGAGGCTGTTTTAAAACTTCTACCATTCTCTGACCGCGCTCTAGCTGTTTTCTAGAACTCTCGTCAAGATCGCTTGCAAACTGCGCAAATGCTTGAAGCTCGCGGTACTGTGCAAGGTCGAGTCTTAGAGTTCCCGAAACTTGCTTAGTTGCTTTTATCTGAGCCGAACCGCCGACGCGAGAAACGGAAAGGCCTACATTAATCGCCGGACGAATGCCTGAATTAAATAGGTCGGTTTCTAGAAAAATTTGACCGTCGGTAATTGAAATAACGTTTGTAGGAATATAAGCCGAAACGTCGCCCGCTTGCGTCTCGATAATAGGAAGCGCGGTTAAAGACCCTGCGCCCAACTTGTCGTTTAATTTAGAGGCGCGCTCTAGTAGGCGAGAGTGTAGATAGAAAACGTCGCCAGGATAAGCTTCGCGGCCCGGCGGTCTGCGAAGAATCAAACTCATTTCGCGGTATGCGACGGCGTGTTTTGAAAGATCATCGTAGATGATTAATGCGTGGCGAGAGTTATCGCGGAAATATTCGCCCATTGTTACGCCCGCATAAGGAGCTAGGTACTGAAGCGCAGCAGCGTCGGAAGCGCTTGCATTTACGACGATAGTGTACTCCATAGCGCCGTACTCTTCGAGTTTTTTAACGACTTGAGCGACGGTTGATTGTTTTTGTCCGATCGCTACGTAAATACAAATAACGTCTTGACCTTTTTGGTTGATGATAGTATCTATCGCGACGGTAGTTTTACCCGTTTGGCGGTCGCCGATGATGAGCTCGCGTTGTCCGCGGCCGATCGGCACTAGCGCATCGATAGCCTTGATACCGGTTTGAAGCGGCTCGTGAACGCTCTTTCTAGCCATGATACCTTTTGCTTTTTCCTCAACGAATCTAGTCTCGGTAGCTTCGATCGGACCTTTTGCGTCTATCGGTTCGCCTAGAGAATTCACTACGCGACCTATTAACGCATCGCCGACAGGAACGCGAAGAAGCTTGCCCAACCTTTTTACGCTAGAGCCTTCTTTTATACCTGCCACCTTACCTAAAACGACGATACCTACGCTACTTTCTTCAAGATTAAGGGCCATACCTTTTTCGCCGCTCTCAAACTCTACCATTTCTCCGGCCATTACGTTTTTTAATCCGTAAACGTTAGCGACGCCGTCAGCTACGGATATTACCTTGCCGACTTCGTTAACGTCGATATTGAGATTAAAATTTTCAATTCTCTCCTTAATGATAGCGCTGACTTCGTCAGCTCTTATTTTTGCACTCACGTCATTTCTCCTTTAAATTGCTTTTAGTATATATTCGCTCATTTGGGCCTTCAGCCTATCCATAGAAAAACTAGCCTCTACGCCCAAATCTTCTAACTCTATTTTGATGCCGTTATAATCGCTTTTTGCAACCTCTAATATTATCCTGGCGCCGAATTTTCTAGAAAAGCTCTCTTCGAGCTTTGAAATTTTACCTGCGTCGATTTCAACGCCGCCGTATATCTTACCGCAAAATACGTTGTTTATTTTTGATTTTTGTATCAAAAGTTCATTCGTAATATTAGGCAAAATCTCAAGCCTCTTATTCTCTCCCAAAAGCTTAACGAAATTAGTAAATTTTATACTTTTTATATCGCTTAAAGAGAGTATGAAGTCGGCCTTTTCACTACCGCTTAAAGCAGGCGAAGCTATGATATTTTTAAATTTCTCGTTGCCGAAAGCGACTACCAGTCGACGCAACTCGTCTATAAAGCCGGTAAGCTCGTCCGCGTTTAAATCGCTCACTAAAGCCTTTACGTATCTTTTAGCTACTAATTCTTTCATTAACCGACCTTTTTAAGTACTATATCTATTAGCTCGTTTTGCTCTATTTTGATGTTATCGCTAGAGAAAATTTCATTTAATACGTCGCTTACCACGAGTTTAACCATATGCCTTTGTTCAAATTCTTTCTGCTCTTGAAAACTCTTCTCTAAGTTTAAGAGTTCTTGTTTGGTCTCATTTTTAAATTTTTCAGCAAGCATTAAAGCTTATTTTTTTGCAGTTTCAACTAAGCTATTTGCTGCATTTTTAGCTTCTTCTACCTTACGCAAAGCCTCGTCCTTTTTTGCCTTGGAATCTTTTAGTTTCTGTTGAACGCTATCTAGCCTGGCCGCTATTGCATTAATTCTAGCTCTATAGGCGTTTTTGATCGGATTTGCGATAAAGTAGTATAAAATCGCTGCAAAAAGAGCGAAATTTAAAACCCTAGGTAATATATCATAACCGTTACCGCTAGGCTCGCTTGCCAAAAGCAAAAACGGGATGAATAAAAATAAATAGCTTTGTTTCATAACTAAATCCTCGCCAATTTCGATTTTAAAGCAGATCTAAGTTCAGGTAGGCTATTCATTAGTTCGGCCTTAAATTCATTCTTTTGAGCTTTTAAATTTTGTACGAAAGCATCATAATCAACCTCAAGCTCGGCTCGTTTTTCGGCTGTTATTTTTCCAGCCGCTTCCTTAGCCGCATTTATCGCGTCTTGTTTTATCTTACCGGCTTCGGCTCTTGCAGCAGATAAAATTTGTTCGACTTGCGCTTCGAATACGCTAAGATCGCTAGTATTTTTACTAATGCTATCTTCGTCGTTTTTGACGTCTTGATTTCTCTTATCCACAAACCCCAAAAGAGGCTTGTAAAGAACCGAGTTCAAGATAGCGATCAGCGCTAGAAAAACAACCGCCGTTAGAGCGACTAACGGCAAATCTATTTCCAACATCAACTCTCCTTATAGT
>CAUQJW010000014.1:0-20247 GCA_963518485.1 uncultured Campylobacter sp. | reverse complement strand
TATGGATACGGCGCTTAGAAGAAGATTTGAGTTTGTAGAGATGATGCCAGAATACGACACACTAAATAAAACAATCATTGAAGGCATAAATATAGGCGAAATGCTAAAAACGATAAACGAACGTATAGAGTATCTTTACGACAGAGATCATACGATAGGACATGCTTATTTTATAAATGCGTCAGACATGGAAACGCTTGCAAATGTCTTTAAAAACAAAATTTTACCGCTACTACAAGAGTATTTTTACGACGACTGGGAGAAAATAAGGCTAGTTCTAGGAGATAATCAGAAAAACGAAGACCTTCAGTTTGTTAAAGTCAAGAAAAATATGGTTGCAAAAGAATTATTTGGATCAAAGATCGACGATATAGACGATAAAGTCTTATATGAGATAAATTTCAAAGCCTTTAACGATCCGCAAAGTTACATAAAAATTTATAGCCAAGTAAATTAAAAATGAAGCAAAGCCAGCTAACGATTACTGAGTTTGAGCGTATATATCAGCACAGTATAGACAAAAAAGACTTTGGCGATATAGAAAATTTTATCCTTAAAAATAGCGATGAAAATGCGCCGTTTTTAAGGATAGCAAGCGGAAACGGTGGGAAATTTATACAAGCTAGAAACTATGTCGGAGTTTTGCAGACCAAAAGCGGCCTAACGATAGAAATTTTGCCAAAAATAGCAGATAAAAACGACGCTAAAAAATCAAAAAAAGTTTTAATAAAAATGCTAAAATCCCTTAATGATTTCCCATTTAAAAGCTCAAATTTAGCTAATCTAAAAACTCAAAATTTACCGCTTTTGGAAATTTTCATCTCGATGTTTTTGTGTGAGCTTCAAGTTCTTGTAAAAAAGGGAACAAAAAGCGACTATGTGGCACTAGAGGAGAATATAAATTTTCTAAAAGGAAAGCTAAATATAAACGAGCAGATCAAAAGAAATAGCGTCCACAAAGAGCGGTTTTATGTAGAATACAGCGAATTTTTAAACGACATAAAGATAAATGATAAATCAAATCATAAAAACAACGCTTAAATTTCTATACAAAAAGTCAAATTCCAGCAAAAATCAGCAAAAAATACGTGAGCTTTTGTTCATATTTGACGAAGTTTCTATGTGTAACGATTATAAAAATTTCTTTACAAACTACGCACTAAACCGCCAAGTAAAACACTACGAACAAACGCTTTTGTGGTGTAAGATCTTTCTTTTGGGCGATACTTTCACTCCACACAAGGGCGATGATCTAGCCTTTGCCTTGCTATTTGATATGAATGCACTCTTTGAAAGCTATGCTGGAAATTTTATAAAGAAAAAATTTTCAAGCACTGCATTACAACACTCAGAAAAATATCTTATTGAAAATCCAAAAGGCTTTAAACTAAGACCTGATATATTTTTAGAAAGCAAATTTATAGCCGACACAAAGTGGAAGATCGTAAAGTCAAGAGATGATATTTCACAAGCCGACCTATATCAACTCTATGCCTACGGCAAAAAATACGAGTGTGGCGAGCTTTATCTCATTTACCCAAAGATGGACGGCGTAGAGCAAGAGCCTATGAAATTTAGATATGACAACAAAACACAGCTTGAAATTTTATATTTTGATCTAGAAGACGACTCCTACAACGACGAGCTTATAAAAATTTACTAGTCTAAATTATATATTATCTGCTTGTATATTAGCTGTACAACAGTTGGCCCTTTGCCTAGATTGCAGTTTAAAATATGCATCCTAAACCGAACTTCGACCGTACAACCCGTCAAATTTAATCGTATCTGCTAATCTCTATCAAATTTCCGTCCGGGTCGCGCACATAGATTGAGCTTATCGCTCCAAGCGCGCCCGTTCGCGGCACCACACCCTGCTCTACGGCGATACCCGCAGCCTCTAGCTCCCCTAAAACCGACTCAAGCGGCGTATCCGTAAGCAAGCAGATATCGGCCGTTCCGACGTTTGCGTTTAGGGCGTTTGGTAAAATTTCCTCGCCTTTTACGTGCAAATTTATCTTTTGCGAGCCAAAGGCCAAAGCCTTGCGTCCGTTTGCGAAATTAACCTCGCGCATACCCAGTACTCGCACGTAAAAATCAAGCGTCCGTTGCAAATTTGCCACCGTTAAAACGATGTGATCGATCGAAGCGATACGCATAAATTCTCCTTTATAAATCAAATTTAACCAAGCTTTGTCCGCTAAAGACTTCAAATTTTACGGTGCAAATTTAAAGCCGCTCGGAGTTAAATTTTGCGGCGCGGGTAAATCAAGCAGAATAAAACCAAATTTAAATTTAGCTGGCCCGCGAAGCGTTAAATTTAATCGCCCAAGCCCTATTACTCCCAAATTTTATCCACAAAAGCCTCAAAAAGACAAAATAGTAAATGATTTTTTAAAAAATAATTTAAATATCTAAACTATTTGCAGGAAAAATAAAATTTTAATTTTCATAAGAGTATAATGGCGAGTATTTTTTAAAAAACTGCTGAAAGGAAGGTAATGTCCGTAAAACAAGAAAGACGAGATTTTATCGGTTTGGCGTTCGGGGCGGTAGCCGCAGTAGGCGGCGCGGCGACCCTCGTAGCCGTCAAAAAGACCTGGGATCCGCTTCCTAGCGTTAAGGCGGCGGGATTTACGACCGTAGATCTCAGCCCGATGAAAGAGGGCGAGATGCGCCAAATAGAGTGGCGCAAAAAGCCGATATTTATCCTAAAAAAAGACGCTTCGATGGCGCCTAACGACAAGCGCGATATCGTAGTAGAGGGCGCTAGATATATGGTTGCAATCGGGCTTTGTACGCATCTTGGCTGTATTCCGGAGTGGAAACCGGGCAAGCAACTTTTCGTTTGCGCCTGTCACGGAGGCGAATTTAACGCAGACGGCGTAAATACCTTCGGCCCTCCTCCGCGCCCGCTAGACATACCGCCGTTTAAGATAGACGGTACAAAACTCGTTTTGGGCGAGACCAGCCCCGAATACGAAAAACTAACGGCTCAAGCGTAAGGAGGGGAAAATGCACATCAGAAAATCAACGGGCGTTTTAGACTGGCTGGATCAAAGGATCGCCCTAAACAAACTAATGAAAGTCCTCGTCAGCGAATACTGGATACCGAAAAATATAAATTTCCTCTGGGCGATGGGCGTTATACTTACGACGCTTTTTGCGTTGCTTATTTTTACCGGATTTATGCTAGTTATGTACTATAAACCGGATATAAATTTAGCATTTGACAGCGTAAATTTGACCATAATGAAAGAGGTCGAGTACGGCTGGCTATGGCGCCATATCCACGCAGTTGCGGCTTCAGTCGTGTTTCTCATAATCTACATCCACACCTTTACGGCGATTTACTACGGCTCTTATAAAAAAGGCCGCGAGATGATTTGGATTAGCGGCATGCTGCTTTTCATTTTGTTCTCCGCCGAGGCGTTTAGCGGATATATGCTGCCTTGGGGGCAGATGAGCTACTGGGCGGCGATGGTTATTACGAATTTATTCGGCGGCATCCCGGTTATCGGCGATGCGGTAGTCGAGTGGATCAGAGGCGACTATGCCGTTAGCGATCCGACTTTGACGAGATTTTTCATGCTTCATGTATGCTTGCTACCGATCGTGCTTATAGCAGTCGTCGCGATACACTTTTACACGCTTCGCGTTCCGCACGTAAATAACGAAACGGGCGAAGAGATAGACTTTGAAGTAGAAGCCGAAAAATACCTAAGCGGCGATACGAAAAACGCGAAAGTAATTCCGTTTTGGCCGGGCTTCTTGGCTAAAGATTTTATGTATATCGGCTTTTTCATGATTTTCTTTTTCTATCTCGTGTGCTTTCATTTCGACTTTGCGATGGATCCGATAAATTTCGAGCCGGGCAACCCGCTAAAAACGCCTCCGCACATCTATCCTGAGTGGTACTTCTTGTGGCAGTATGAAATTTTACGCGGATTTTTCTTCGATATTTTCGGATTTAAAGCCTACAATATCGGCCTTATCGCATTTGCGATCGCGGGCGTGGCGCTATTTTTCATGCCGCTTTACGACAGAAGCGACGTCGTGGCTCCGGCTCACGAGAGAAAGGGCTTTTTCGTATGGTTTTGGCTATTAATCGTCGATATGATTATCCTCACGATTTTTGGCAAATTGCCTGCCGACGGCGTAACGCTAGGCATCTCAAACGCTTGGATAGGCTTTTTCTCAACGATAGCGTTTTTTATCCTGCTTTTCGTAGTCTTGCCTATCATAACGACGCTTGAGAAAAAAGGAGCGATGAAATGAAAGAACTAAAAATTTTTATAATCGTAGTCGCGCTTACCGGCGTAGCGTACTGGGGCATAGAGCCCTATGCGCATAACGTCATGCATCCGCACGTAGCCGCAGCCGACTACGACCTGGGTGCAGAGGACGTAGCTCAGGCTAAATCCGTAGTAGAAGCCAGACAAAAAGCTCTTGAAGCCGCGCAAGCTCTAAACGACGAAAAGAAAATCGCCGGAGCGAAAAAAGATCTAGAAGAAGCAAAAAAATCTCTTGATGATTACACGGCGTTTTGGAAAGAAGTAAAAACTATAAATTTAGCCAAAGGAGACGCCGCTAAAGGCGCGGAAACTTTTGCTAACGCGGGCTGCTCGGGCTGTCACGGCGTAGAGGCCGCAGGTATGCCAAACGCTCTAAGCGCCGCCGAGCTTAGCGAAGCTCACGGCGTCGTACCGCCCGATCTTAGCACCGCAGGAGCGATATACGACGAGCATTTCCTAGCAGCTCTTATAAAAGACCCGACCAAAGCGCTAAAGCTAACGCATAAATTTAACGACGAAAAGCCTTACCCGATGCCGGCCTTTTTCGGAGCGGGCGGAGAAGATCCAAATGCCGAGATCGCCGATATAGTCGCGTATCTAAAGTCTATCGCGCCTAAAGAAGTCAGCGACGAACAAGTGTTTCGCGACGCGTGCCAAAGATGCCACGACATAAAATACGAAAATAAATACACGCTAACCAACCGCGTAAATTTAGCCGCGTATATGGGCTCAAACCCGCCTGATTTATCGATGATGATTCGCTCAAAGGGCGATGATTATCTGCATAAATTTATAAACGATACGCAAAAGATGCTGCCGGGCACTGCGATGCCTCGCGTGGGGCTAAGCAAGGCTAGCGAGGATCAGATCGTAGCCTACATACAAAAAGCCGGCGACGCTAAAAAGGCCGAACGCGAAAGCCTAGGCATAAATGCGATGATTTACTTCCTGATTTTTGGCATCTTCGGATGGCTTTGGAAACGCAAAGTTTGGTCTAAACTGCATTAAAATAGGAGCCCGCCTTTCGGGCTCTTTTTAAATTTACCGCTTCGATTCCTTCTTTTTGATTTTTAAATTTGCCCCGTTTTTAACTCGCAAATAGTTTTTAATCTCTTTATCGATTGCGGCCTAACTCAAAGCCGAGTTTAGCCGCGCCGCTCGCCCAAATTTAAACGTTTTTTAGATTCGTCCGCTAAAATGCGTTAAATTTTAAAAGGAAAAAAGATGAACAGAGCAGAATTTCAAAAGCTAAATTCTAGCGAAAAGCAAGACGCGATGCTAAAAATATCCGCCGCATATCCGCAATTTAAATTTCTAAATTTAAGCAAATTCGCGTGCGGTGAACATAGCTTTGAGACGGGCGTTTTTGATTTTGAAGGGAGCGAGTTCGTTTTTATCCCGGGGGACGAGCCCGAGCTTGGCTGGGATGATTTTGCCGTTTTAGATGAAATTTCGGCAAAAGAGATTAAAGAACAATGCGACTTTTGTCCCGAGGATCAAAGCCTGCGTGAATTCGTAGCCAAGCAAACTTCGCCGCTTCGCCGCGCCAAAATCCCCGCTATGCTAGCCGAAAGAAAACCCGCCGAACTTAGCTGGTACGAAGTAGATTTAAGCGACGAAAGGCTTGAAATTTACGCAAACGAGATAGAGGATTTTTCGCGCGGTAAAGACAAAGATATTTCTGAAATGACGGTTTGGAGCGCGATAAAGTTAGTTCGCGAAGACGGTAAAATTCGCTCGTTTTTATTTGACGACGTCACACACGAGGAGTTTGAGGCGAATTTACGTAAGAACGGCTTTAGCCTACCCAGCCAGGACGAGTGGGAATATCTAGCCGGATGCGGGGCACGCACGCTTTGGCGTTTTGGCGACAAACCTGATCCCGACAAGGTAGCGTTACCGCACGTTAAGCAGCCCGAAAATCCGGAATTTTCGCTATTTGAGCCCAATTTATTCGGGCTATTCATTGCCTTTGATCCTTACCCGGTCGAGCTTGTTAGCGCGCCGATATACTTTAAAGGCGGCGGCGGCAGCGCGTTTTGCGGCGGCGAGTCGCTGCTTGAGTGCCTGCTGCCCGTCTCGCCTTTTTACGCTACGAGCGTAGAGTTTTTGGGCGGCGGCTGTATCAACAATACGACTTGCGGGCACGTTTTTTTGGATTAGACTAAGTTATAAATTCCTATTAATTAGATGTTTGCAAGACTTTGTTGTCAGAAAAACTTAACGCTATTTATTCTCTTCAAAAGCACCGATTGCTAAAATTTTAGCTATTCTGGCATTTAAAAGTTCATCTATTTTTAGTTTTTCTAATTTCTCTAACTCATTTATAAAATAGCTCGCAAGAGCTTTTACGGCAGTTTCCTTATCTCTATGAGCACCGTTTATAGGCTCCTCTATTACATCGTCTATTAAATTTAGGTTTTTTAAATCATCGGCTGTTATTTTTAGGGCCTTCGTGGCAAGTTCTTGCTTGCTAGGATCATTCCATAATATAGCGGCGCAACCTTCCGGAGAAATAACGGAAAACACCGAATTTCTCATCATAGCTAGTTTGTCTGCTACTCCGATAGCGAGTGCTCCTCCGCTACCGCCTTCGCCGATAACGACCGCCACGGTAGGAGTTTTTAAATTAGCGAATTCGAATAAATTTCTAGCTATAGCTTCGCTTTGTCCACGTTCCTCTGCTGCTACGCCAGGATACGCGCCCGGAGTATCGATAAGAAATAATATCGGGAGACCGAATTTCTCAGCCATCTTAGCTACGCGTAAGGCCTTGCGGTAACCTTCTGGATGAGGCATGCCGAAATTCCTCTTTAGTTTATTTTTAGTCCCTCGTCCCTTTTGCTCGCCTATTACTACGACCTTTTTAGCGCCTATGTAGCCGATATAACAAACTATCGCGGCGTCGTCACTAAAGGCTCTATCGCCGTGTATTTCATAGTAGTCTCGCATCATCCCTTTTATATAATCTATCGCATAAGGACGATCGGGATGGCGCGCCAAAGCTAGACGCTGAAATTCACTAAGGTTTTTATATACCTTAGCCGTCTCTTTTTCTAGATTTTTATTTAGAATTTCAACTGCATGCTCGTCGCCTCTAATCCTAGCACTAGTAATATCGTCGTCGATTTGTTTAATACTTAGTTCAAAATCCAAATAACTAGCCATCTTTAAATCTTCTTAAAAATGATCGAACCGTTCGTGCCGCCGAATCCGAATGAATTACTCATTACTGCGCTCAATTCGGCTTTTCTAGCTATATTCGGTACATAGTCTAAATCGCACTCTTCGTCTATAGTCTCGTAATTTATAGTAGGCGGAACTATACCGTCACGCATAGCCATTATAGAGATAACCGCCTCAATAGCGCCGGCCGCACCCAAACAGTGTCCGGTCTGTCCTTTTGTAGAGCTTATCATCGGAACGTTATCGCCGAAAGCAACCTTTAAAGCGGCCGTTTCATTTTTATCATTGGTAGGCGTAGACGTTCCGTGCGCATTTATATAGTCTATTTTTATATTGCCCGCCATTTTTAATGCCTTTTTCATAGCATTTAAAGGTCCTTCCAACGAAGGAGAAGTGATATGGTGAGCATCTCCGCTCTCGCCGAAACCAACTAACTCAGCATAAATTTTGGCACCCCTCGCCTTTGCGCTTTCGTATTCCTCAAGTACGAGTGCACCGCTTCCCTCGCCCATTACGAAGCCATCTCTATCCTTATCGAAAGGCCTAGACGCTTTTTGCGGTTCGTCGTTTCTAGTAGAAAGGGCTTTCATGGCCGCAAAACCGCCGACGCCGACGCCGCATATAGTAGATTCTGCACCTACGACCAACATCTTACTAGCTTCGCCTATCATTATAGTTTTAGCGGCCTCTATAATGGCGTGAGTAGATGCCGCACACGCAGTTACGCTCGATATATTCGGTCCTCTTAGACCGTGTTCTATGGAAACTACGCCGCCTAACATATTTACTAAAGCCGAAGGAATAAAAAACGGAGATATTTTTCTTGAACCTTTTTCTAATAAAATATTAGAATTTTTTTCGATATTAGGCAATCCGCCTATACCGGCTGCGGAACTAATACCGAAATCCTCGGCCTCGAACCCGTCGAAATTAGCATCGGTCATAGCTTCTCTGGCCGCTTTTATACCTAGTTGTATAAATCTATCTACCTTTTTTACTTCCTTACCGTCCATTATGGAGTTTGGGTCGAAATCAGCGATTTCGGCAGCTATTTGTACCGGAAAATCGCTTACGTCGAAAAGAGTTATTTTTTTAACTCCGGTTTTGCCTTCGCAAATAGCCTTAAATGAGCTATCTTTATCAAGCCCCAAGGCATTAATCATACCTATACCGGTTACTACGACTCTTTTCAAGACCCCTCCTTACGAAAACTTATTTATTTAGCTTTTCGATATAGCTTACTACGTCGTTTATAGTGATTAGTTTTTCGGCATCGCCGTCAGGTATTTCTACTTCAAATTTTTCCTCTAAAGCCATAACCAACTCAACTACGTCAAGCGAGTCCGCGCCTAAATCCTCTATAATTTTAGACTCAAGCTTAACAGCCTCCGGAGCCACGCTTAGTTGCTCTACTACTACATCTCTTACATCGTCAAATACTGCCATTTTATTCTCCTAAAAATTAAAAATTTCGTGATTTTAGTATAATTTAGCTTAAATTTTCTTGTTTAAGTTTAAATTCAATCCTACATATACAGTCCGCCGTTGATTTTAAGCGTCTCGCCCGTGACGTAGCTAGCGTGATCGCTTAGCAAAAACGCCACCGCTTCAGCCACTTCGCTAGCGCTTCCGAATCTCTTTAGCGGGATGTTGTCGCTGTAAGTTTTTTTGATCTCGTCGCTTAGCTCGCTCGTCATATCCGTCTCGATAAAGCCCGGCGTTACGCAATTAAAGCGGATATTTCTCGCCGCGCCTTCCTTGGCGAAGCTTTTGTTCATCGCAATCATTCCGCCCTTGCTAGCAGCGTAGTTGGCCTGCCCGGCATTGCCCATCTCACCCACGATCGAGGCTACGTTTACGACGGCGCCGAAGCGTTTTTTGCTCATTACTTTTAGCGCCTCGCGGCATCCGATAAAGGCCGAGGTTAAATTTGCGTTTATCACACCGGTAAAATCCTCCGTCTTCATGCGAAGCGCGAGCTTGTCGCTTGTGATACCGGCGTTATTTACGAGGTAGCTTAGCTCGCCGTCGGCGTCCGCGATCAAATTTATCGCTTTTATAAACTCATCCTCGTCCGTCGCGTCAAATTTAACCACCGCGGCCTGTCCGCCGTTTGCTACGATTTCAGCTTGCAACGCATCGGCGATTTCGGGTCTTGAGCGGTAGTTTATCCAGACTTTTAGTCCCATTTGCGCTAGAGTTTTGGCTATCTGCGCGCCGATACCGCGGCTTGCGCCGGTGATTAGCACGTTTTTTCCGCTAAATTTCATATATTTCCTTTATTTAAATTAAGACCGTATTTTACCTAAATAAATCTAAATTTCAATCAGGGCTTCGTCCATCGAGCTAGGTTTTTCTAGTCCCATTAGCTTTAAAACCGTAGCCGCGATATTGCTAAGTCCGCCGTTCTTAACGAACTTAACGCCGTTTGCGGATACGAAACACCACACGTCGTAAGTCGTATGATTCGTGAGCGCGTTACCGTTCTCGTCGCGCATTTGCTCGCAGTTGCCGTGATCGCTCGTAATCACGACGGCGTAGTCGTTTTTACGAGCGTTTTCCAAAATTTTTCCCAGTGCGCTATCAACGGTTTCGACGGCTTTTACGGCAGCGTCGAATTCACCCGTATGCCCGACCATATCGCCGTTTGCAAAATTGACCACGATAAAGTCTTGTCCGCTTTCTATCCCTTTTAGTACCGTATCGCACACGGCTTGCGCGCTCATTTCAGGCTGTTCGTCGTAAGTTTTAACCTTCGGACTTGGGATTAAAATTCTAGTTTCATTTTCTAACGCATCCTCCGCTCCGCCGTTAAAGAAAAATGTCACGTGCGCGTATTTCTCGGTCTCGGCGGTATGTAACTGCGTTAAGCCGGCTCGCGATATAATTTGGCTTAAAGTATCCGTAGGTTTATCGCTTTTAAATAAAATTTCAAAAGGGAATTTAGCGTCGTATTCGGTCATCGTGATTAGATCTTGAACGGCGAATCTTCTCTCAAACTCGCTAAAATCGGTAATCCCCAGAGCGGCGCAAATCTCTCTTGCCCTATCGTTTCTAAAATTTATAAATATCGCGCCGTCGTTTTCGCCGATGCCATCAAATCCGTCGAAACTAGCCGGAACGATAAACTCGTCCGTTACGCCATCTTCGTAGCTTCTAGCAATATATTCGCTAGCGCTTAAATCGCTAGCGCTAGCGCCGTTTGCGATAGCATCGTAGGCGATTTTTACTCTATCCCAGCGATTGTCGCGATCCATGGCGTAAAATCTCCCGCAAACGCTGGCTATTTTAGTTTTTTTCTCCAAAGCCTTAATAAATTCCAGCCCGCTTTTAGGGCTTACGTCGCGACCGTCGGTTATCGCGTGAGCTAAAATTTCGCATCCGTTTTTACGTCCGATTTCGCAAATGCCGTCGAAATGCTCCAAATGAGAATGCACCCCGCCGTCGCTATAAAGCCCTATAACGTGCACTCTAGCGCAATTTTTAAACACCTGAATCAAACGTTCGTCGCATTCTAGTTCGCCGTTTTGCAAAGCTCGGGAAATTTTAACTAAATTTTGATACGAAATTCGCCCGCTACCGATCGTCATATGCCCGACCTCGCTGTTCCCCATTTGACCTTCGGGTAGGCCTACGGCTAGACCGGAAGTTTTTATCATGCCGTAAGGAACGCTTTTAAAAAGCATATCGTAGGTAGGTTTTTTCGCGGCCGCGAACGCGTTAAATTCATCGCTCGCGTTATATCCGATGCCGTCGGTTATGACAAGTACGGTTTTTTGCCCCATATTTAGCCTTTTTTAGCTTATTTTTAACGCTATTATACTAAAATTACGTTTTTTTAAAATTAAAAGGTCGGCATTGTTTTATTATCTCTACGAACTTACGAATTTAAATATATTTCAATACATCAGCGTGCGCGCCGGTATAGCGTTTTTTTTGGCATTCGGGCTTACGGGATTTTTAATGCCTAAATTTATAGCGTGGGCGAAAGCCAAAAATGCCGCCCAACCTATCTACGAACTAGCTCCGCAAACGCACCAAAAAAAGGCTAAAACGCCGACGATGGGCGGACTTGTTTTTATGACTACGGCTTTTATCGCTTCGCTGTTTTGCGCCAAGTTAAATAACGTATTTACCGTCGCTTCGCTCCTTAGTTTTGTCGGCTTTATGACGATAGGTTTTAAGGACGATTACGCGAAAATTTTAGGAGCTAAAAATCATGCCGGGCTTAGCCCCAAAGCTAAATTAAGCGCGCAGGTAGCGATCGCTTTCGCCATTTCGTCGCTACTTTATTTCACGAGAGCGTTAGATACGAATTTTTATATACCTTTTTATAAATTTCCGCTATTTGATTTAGGCGTTTTCGCGATAGTTTTTTGGACGCTCGTCATCGTTGCGGCGTCAAACGCCGTAAATTTAACCGACGGACTAGACGGGCTAGCGACGGTTCCGGCGATATTTTCTCTGCTTAGCCTGAGCGTCTTTGCGTATATTTGCGGGCACGCCGTATTTAGCTCGTATCTGCTGTTGCCTAAAATCGCCGGCGTAGGCGAAACTATAGTGGTTTCCTCAGCCCTAATCGGTTCTTTGATGGGGTTTTTGTGGTTTAATTGTTATCCTGCGGAAATTTTTATGGGCGATACCGGGAGCCTTAGCGTAGGCGGCTATATCGGACTCATAGGCGTTATGACGAAAAATGAAATTTTACTCGTAGTAATAGGCCTTGTTTTCGTCGTAGAGACGCTAAGCGTAATTTTACAGGTCGGGAGTTTTAAAATTTTTAAAAAGAGAATTTTTCTCATGGCGCCTATACACCATCATTTCGAGTTAAAGGGCTGGGTAGAGAATAAAATAATCGTCCGCTTTTGGATAATAGCTCTTTTGGCGAATTTAATCGCGCTGACAGCGTTAAAAATCAGGTAAATTTAGCGCGAGCAAAACGGCGAAATAACCGATCCTAATGCGGATGAGAAATATAAATTTTACGGGCAAAGGAGCAAAAATGAGAAAATCGCTATTAGGCTACGGCGGCACGACGCGCGCGATCGCGAAAAACTTCGCAAAAGAGGGCGGCTGGGATATCTACGACGATAAATTTAGCGAGATCTCAAGCGACGAATGGGGCAATGCCCTACTGCCGCCAAATCTTTTCATACCCGAAAAAAGCGGCTTAGAGATACCTAGCCCCGGCTTCCCGCCCGGTCACGAACTGGTTAAAAAAGCGCAAAATCTAATCAGCGAGTACGACTATTTTTATAAAATTTACGGCGACAAAATGCCGTTTACCGTCTGGATCAGCGGCACGAACGGCAAAACCACGACGACGAAGATGACGCAGCACCTGCTGGCGCGCTACGGCTCGGTAATGGGCGGAAACGTCGGAGTTCCGCTCGCAGACCTTGACGTAAACGCCAAAATTTGGGTGCTAGAGACCAGCTCCTTTACGATGCACTACACGAACGCCGCGACGCCCGGCATCTACGCGCTTTTGCCTATCACGCCAGATCACCTCAGCTGGCACGGCGACTTTGCCGAGTATGAGCGCGCCAAGCTAAAACCGCTAGCGACGATGGGCGAAAACGCGGTCGCGATCCTGCCTAAAATTTACGCCGAGACGCCGACTAAAGCAAAGGTGATAAGCTACGAAAACGAGGCGGATCTGGCCCGGTTTTGCGGCGTAAATTTAAGCGATATCGCCTTTAAAACGCCGTTTTTAACGGACGCTCTTTTAGCTCTTGCTATCCAAAAAATTTTGCTCGATAGGTGCGACGTAGAGCTTTTAAACGGCTTTGTCATCGAAGGTAACAAACTCGAGGAGTTTCGCGACGCGCGCGGACGTACGTGGGTCAACGACACGAAGGCGACCAACATCGACGCGAGCATCCAAGCCGTCAAGCGATATGGGGATAAATTTTTGCATTTGATTTTAGGCGGCGACGATAAGGGCGTAGATATGCGGCCGCTTTTTGAAGCCTTGCGCGGCGCTAAGGCGCAAATCTACGCTATCGGCTCAAATACGGACAAGCTGATGAATCTTGCGGGCGAGTTTAAAATCCCGGCCGTAAAATGCGAATTTTTAAACGTCGCAGTCGGCGAGATAGATAAACGCTTTAAATTTGACGGAGCCGCTAAGGCTAGCGAAAATGGTGAAAATTTGAACGAAATAGCGCTTTTAAGCCCTGCTGCAGCGAGCCTAGATCAGTTTAGCAGCTACGTAGAGCGCGGGAATGAATTTAAAAAAGCGATCTTAAATTTGCAAATTTGATGCGATATTCGCGCTGTTATAAAGCCGCCAAATTTGAGCGACTGCCTTTAAAAATAAATTTTGTATTTTAAAAATGCACCGAATTTTGCGTCTTTAACCGAAATTTAAGTATCAAATAGCTAAAATCACATTTCTTTATTTACGGCGTGGTTGGATAGCTCAGTCGGTAGAGCAGCAGACTGAAAATCTGCGTGTCGGCAGTTCGATTCTGCCTCTAACCACCATTTCTTTATAAATCCCGATTTTATCGATATTTCAAAGCTTTAAGGTTTAGCTAGGTACCATCTTGGGTGCCATGTGTTAGTAATTTTTCTATTTTTAAAACCGTAACCATACAGTCAAAGTAGATGATATGGCCTAGAATATATAAAAAATATTTTTACAAAAATCGAACAATCATAAATCCTTAATATTTTTAACAGCAGCCGCTTAATCTAAATTAGACAAATGGATAATTCTTATATAAATCTTAAGTTTTTATTCCAGGGATATGGCTAGTAAAATGGTAGCAATCAAAAATTTTCTTATCTGGGCGAGGATACTTTTTGTCCGACAAGTCAGACGAAAACACCTCGTTAGGGATAAATCCCTAAAACCCTATCCTAGCATTTTTGTCTTCGTTCTTTAGAGCAACTTCTTGCTCTAGTCTTTTGCAAAAATCATCTGCGGTTTTAATAGGTCTAAATTTCGCCTGTCTTCTCACGCTAGCAAAATCTCCCGGGACTAGCAAGCCTAAATTTGAAACCTTTTTAGCTGCGTTCTCGTCAAATTTGACTTTTAGCAAGACGCACTCTTTTTTGAACAAATTTAGTGCCTGATTTGGTAATAGATACCCAAACTCTAGCTTTAGGTCAAATCTTCTTAGGCTTGCTTTATCGAGGTTATCTATTAAATTCGTAGTGGCGATAAAAATCCCGTCAAAACTCTCCATCTGCACTAGCATCTCGTTTACTTGCGTTATCTCCCAGCTTCGTGCAGCCATACTTCTATCTTGTAAAAAGCTATCTACTTCGTCAAACACAAGAACGGCTTTTTTATCTTTTGCTTCTTTAAAAGCTTCAGCTATGTTTTGCTCGGTTCCTCCGACCCACATAGACAAAAGGTCGCTTCCTTTTTTTATGATGATAGGTCTTTTTATGCTTTTGGCGATAAATTTGGCATAGGCGCTTTTGCCGGTTCCAGGCACTCCATATAGGCAAACTCTAGCATTTTTGCTCTCTTTTATGCCTTGCATTAGTTCGTTTAGGTCGCAGTTTGAGTTTACGAAATTTGGATCGTAGCTGCCAGGTAGATCGTCGCTTAACTTGCCTTTTTCTATCTCTCCGTATCCTTGGGCTTTTAGAGTGTTGCTTATCACTCGCTCAAAGGCTTTGTTTTTATCCCTAGCGTTTAAATTTGAAACGACTAGGCTTGCGTTACTAACTACTGCGGGAGCTACATGTTGATTTTTGGCTAGCTTTTTTATTAGCTTATTATCTATCAAATTTGCGCTATATTCTTTGATAATCTTAGCTCTCATGTTTTCATTTGGCACTCCTAGCTCTATAGCTAGATTAAAGCGTCTAACTATGGCTCTGTCCATATCGTAAATATTATTCGTTATCCAGATAGTAGGCACTTCATTTGTTTCTAGGGATCTGTTTATAAAGGCTTTGCCGTACTGTCTTTTTTCATCGTTTCTAGTGTTAAATACGTCTTCTGCTTCGTCATACATCAGCAAATTTGATCCGGCTTGTAAGACGTTTTGCGCAAGACAATAAGATCTTATTCTTTGTAGCTCGTTTGCGTATCCGCTCTCGTCTGCATAGGCAACTTCGTAGAGTTTTAAATTTAACTCGCTAGCTATCACTTTGCTTAGCTCTGTTTTACCGGTTCCAGCCGAACCGTAGAGTAGGATATTTACTCCTTTTTGCTTTTTACGAATAGCGTTTTTTAGAAAAGAGACTAAAATTTGCATATCTTCTTTTACGTGAGCATAGTTTTTAAGGGTTAAATTCGTTTCGCTACAAGGCTTTATGGTGCTCTCGAATATTTCGTCGATGCTTTCGCATTTAACGAACAATGCGCTTATAAAGTCATTATTTAGTATGTCAATTTTAGATCTTAGATCTTGCGCAAAGTAATTATCTAGTTTTATCAGCGAAGTTTTTGCAAAAACTCCGTCTTTTCTAAAGGCGTTTTGAACATCGCTAAAATTTATTTTTAGTATCTTAGATATAGCCTTTAAGATTTGTCTGTTATTTAGTTTTCCTAGCAATTCACAGGCATCGAAAATAATCTCATAATTATACATAATAGATATAAATCTTAAAATATCTTTTTCGGTATCCATTAAGCCTAAATTTTCTTGAAGTAAATTTAGATTATATTCAAGGTCTATTAGTTTGCATGAGATTTTTGTTTTTTCGAGGGCAATAAGCTTGTTTTTAAGAGCTTTAATATCTTGATCGTTAATTTGATCTGATTGCAGGCCTAAAAACTCAAAAATATTATCTGGCTTGGATTTTAGAAATTCTTTTTCTCCTCCTACATGCAATATTATGCGAAGTATCCAAAGCGTTGCAAGGTCATATATCTCGTTATCTATGTAAATACTTTTGCTTCTCATGCTTGACTCCTTGTTTTTATTTAGGAGTATTTTACTGAGTAAAAAGGACAAATTTATGTCTAAATTAGACCAATATGCCAAAAGTTTAAAAAATAGATTTTTATAAAATTAAAAAAAGGTGGAATAGCCGCCGTAATTACTCAAGCCACTAACGGAATTGATATTTAAGGCGATCTACTATTTGCAAAAATTAGCTTGTTGGCTTACTCTTTGATTGAGCTAGCGATTTTATTAGCCAAGGGCTCTAGCTCGTCTTTCATTTTTATTAGCTCATCTACCAGCTCGGTTTCGCTGTACTTATTGATAATTATCTCTCTTAGGAACTGATCTTTTTTTAGCCACTTCCATCTCGCAAATCTTGTACCAACTTTCCATTCGCCAAGCGTGAAACCCGCCTGTATATTCTCTATGCGCTCCTTCTTAATCCTGCCTTCGTCATAGGTAAGTCCTATATAAGGATATAAAAAATTTTTACTGTCAAATTCTAAAGCAAAGGTTAGCAAGAAGCCATCATCCCAACTGTGTTTATAAACATATAAGGGCGCAAAATGACGTCTACTCGCATCAGCATCCCTTGTCTCCACGCACCATTCTTGCGGTAGTCTTTTTTCGAGCTCGGTTTTTACGTTTAACATAAATTTATTAAGCCTATTTGCATTGGCTATATCAAAGTATTTGTTTATTATTTTATCGACTATATCATAGTTTTCTAGTATTATCTTACTTATTTCCTCGGTATCCATCTCTAGTCCTTTATATTTTCCGTAAATTTTTTCAATTACGTTTTTATATTGCGATATTACGGCAGCCAAATTTGCCAAATTTCCAGCCTCATCAAGACATAAGTCAAGCCACGCCATTATCTCTTTATCATAAGAGATCGCCTTAAATTTAGCCGTTTCATCGCCGTTTTTTTCTAAAATTTTGCCGCCTTCGATTTTTAGCCCACTTAAACTATAGTCGCTCGGCTCTCGCCCCTGCGGCGATAAAAATAGTACGTAAATTTCAGCTTCGCCGTCGTTTTCTTTTTGGACGGTTTTTATGTATCTTTTGATCTGAGCCTCTTGATCACCGGCATTTATTTTATTCTCTAAAATAATATGCTTCGCGCCGTCAGCTATATAGATATCTATATTTTCGTATTCTTTATAGACTTTTGCGTTTTGCAGATCTAGTCCAAAATCCTCTAGCCCGCACGATTTTATAAAAAGCTCTAAAAATAGCTCTTTTTGGTAGTGCAATGAATTTGGATCAAGCAATGAGTAGATAAATCGTGAGTGCAAACGCACTTCGTCGTTTATATCCAGAAGTGATAAAAACAAGTTAAAGTCGTTATTGCCGCGTAGTTTTTTGATCTCTAGCTTGTAGTTTAGGACTTTGATTTGCTTTAGCATAGATTCAAATTTTTCTATATCCATACTTCCTCCTTTAATTTTTAAAGCATTATAGCCAGCGAAGCGGACGCTTTTTTGTCTATTTTGCCACTTCGCGCAGTTTTTCTAAAACTTTAACCATAGCTAGGGTATCTAGCTTGCAGTATTCTAAAAGTGCCTGTTTATAGGCATCGCGCTGCATTTCGTTCATACAGGTCATAGCTGCATATGCTTGCATAGCTTCGCCTCCGCGATGGATCAAATTTAGATCCTTATACGCCGACTCAAACTCAGGCACAAGCGCAGGCAAGACATACTTTATAGAGTAGCTACCTTGCATTTTTGGGTGGTAGTAGCTTTTGCTAGCAAATGGCACCATCAGGTCTTTTATGTTGTCGTGGATAGCCATAAGCTCATTTGAAATTTGAGGATAGTTTGTGGCAAGACGTCTTATCACTCCTTTTTCAAAGCTCATATTATAAGCCAGCACGCAGGCATCCTGCGGGATAAATTTGATCAAATTTAGCGCCAGCTCGTATCTAGGATCGGCTCCGGCCTCGGCCAGAAACTCAAAATGCTCTAAATTTCCCTTGCCATCATCTTTATGGATAGAAGACTGAAAAGGTATCTGCTCGTAAGGCCTAAGCCCTATAAACTCAGGCACGGCCTTCTGAAATGTCTCAAAGTCAAGGTGATATAGCGGATAGCTAAGCGTGTTTAGGAATTCTTTGATAGCCTCTTTGTCTATGATCTGCTCCCCAAAGAGCTCAGAGCGGATTTGGATCTGCTGGGAGGCGTTAAATTTATCTAACTCTTTTATATCTTCAAATTTAACTATGCCGCTTTTATAAAGCTCGAATTTCTTGTCGCTCCTTAGCCGAGATATGTCAAAGACGCTATACACCGGTATACTTCGCTGCTCGCGCCAACAGTACTCCCAAGCGTCGCAAGCGTAAGGGTTTGAGCAGTGAAGACCGATATCGATCTCCGGCTCAACGTTTTCACTAAGAATTTCATCAAATTTACTTAAAATTTGAGGAATGTCCGCTTGTTTTTGCTTTACTTGCTCAGTCACGTCTTCGGCATGAAAAAACTTCTCAAGTTCGAGCTTCTCGCCTCTTACATAGCTATTATCTATGTGGATGATATTTACGGTACTCACATTGTAGCCAAGCGAGCTAATGACGTAGTACTGGATGGCTGCGTCGTCGATGTAAACTTCTTTGACGGAGGTGCTGCTTTTTACCTCGTTGATGACGAGCCCACCCTCCCTAACGCAAAGGATATCGACCATCACAAGGATGCCGTCAAAGCAAAAAGTGGCCTCGTAGATGACCTTTGCGCCGTACTCGATAAGCTCTTTTGTTTTTGCTATTTGCGCGTTAAAATCACCCGTATACTCTATCCTCTCTCCACCGCTAAAAAGCTCACAGGCTAGTTCGCCTACCGATGTGCCAGTATCAAACACGGCCTGCGCGCCGTCATCCGGAGTTTGCAAGACTTCGGGCTTTTTCTTTTTTAGCCACAAGCTCTTTTCACACTGAAGACCTCGTACATATAGGGATTTTGACAAGAATTTATTGTTCATTTTTTTACCTTTACAACTTTACAAGGATTTATTATACTTTTTTAAACTATATTTAAATAAAATAGTTTTCGTATTTTAATTTTAACATAAAAAACTAGACATCAAAAGTCCATAAAAATAGGTAATAATTGCATTATATACTTTTTTAGACCACGTAATTTAAGGAGAAAAAATGGCATTGAATTATGAAGATGCATTTTCAAAATACAAAGAAATGTTTTTGAAAGGTAGAAAATCGATTTTTACAGACAAAGAAGTTTTAACTGAATCAAATTTGGATTTCTTAAAAAAGAATTTTATCCAAAATCCAGATGCAACTAAAAAGAAAAATTTTGACGTTAAAATTAAAGAGCAATTTGAAAAGGCAAATGACGACCAAAAAGACTTAATGGCGAATATTATTTGGCTTTGGAGATTGCCCCCTAAAAAAGTAATAGATAGAGAACAATACTTCAAAAAATTCTTTGAAAATTTAGAATTACATGTAGAAAATAAAGAAAATCTAGATCTTTTTAGTGATTTTGAAGGATTTGCAAATACCGGAACTTATTATAATACGAATAAATTTTATGAACTTGTTTATATCATAAGATTTCTTGAAAATTGGATTGATCCAAAAGTAACAGAGGCCAATAAGATGGATTTCTTAAAAGCTAACAGTAACATTACGGTCGGCAATCAAACTAAGTCGGTATCAATGCGCAATGCCCTACTTCATCTTTTTGATCCGGAAAATTATATGCCGATAATAAGTAATGCTCACAAGGAAGCTATCGTGGCTGCCTTTGAGAGTAAATACTGCAAAACAGATACTGGCGATGATGCTGATGATATTGATAAGAAATTAGAAAAGATAAAAGATGGACTTGAAAATGATTTGAAGGGCAAAATAGAATTGAAAGAAAAAAACATCTTTTATGATGATAGTGTGA
>CAUQJW010000013.1:0-20757 GCA_963518485.1 uncultured Campylobacter sp. | reverse complement strand
GCCTTGCTGTATGGCGCTTTCCAGGCTCTCTCCTCTTGCGAGCAGGCAGGCTAGCGAGCTAGAAAACGTGCAGCCAGCGCCGATGATAACCAGCGGGTCAGCTAACGGCGTCTCAAAGTTTTGCACGCTGCCGTCCTTGCGGTAGAGCGTGTCGATGCTTTTGCCCGCGACGATGTGTTTTTTCACGATCACGTCGCACGGCAGATTCGTAAAATCATCGCCGAAAAGCACGTCAGCTTCGCGCAAATTTGGCGTCGTGACAGCGGCAAATTTCATCAGCTCTTTTAGCCGCTCGATGGCGCTATCTTTGATGAGTTTGTGCCCCATTTTCGAGACGCAGACGGGATCAAGCACAACCGGAGCGGAGTTTTTTTCTAAAAAGCTCTGCACGACATCCATGATAGGCTCGTTAAAGAGCATACCGATTTTAACGGCATCGAAGCTAAACTCCGCCGAGAGCATCTCGAGCTGATCGGCAATGAATGAGGGATCTAGCGAGACGATATTTTTGATCTTGTCCGTGTTTTCGGCCGTTAGCGCCGTGACCGCCGTCGCGCTATAACAGCCAAAGTGCGCGCACGCCTTGATATCGGCTTGTAGGCCTGCGCCGCCGTTGCTGCACGAGCCTGCGATGATGAGGATTTTTTTCATTTTTTGCCTTTTATTTTTAAATTTTTAAAATTTGTTTTATGTCTTCGGGATTTAAGAGCGGCGAGAAAATATGCATTATTTCACCATTAATTTTTACCAACATATCGCCTGAGCCAAGTAACTTTTCAGCACCGCTTTGGTCGATTACTATTTGAGAAGCTTTTGAATTTTGAACTTTTAAGGCTATTCTCATATCAAAATTTGCCCTAAGTGCTTGTTTTAAAATTTCTGCATTTGGAGTTTGCGTGGCAATTATTAAATGTATCCCGGCGGCACGAGCTTTTTGCGCTAATGCAACAATACCATCTTGAAGTGTTTTTATCTGCCCAAAAGCATCCGCTACCTCATCCATAACGACAACAATATTATCAAGCGGCTTTTCTAATTCGCCATTTTTGCTAACTCCATTTTCGGCCAAAATAGTATATCTATCATTCATTTCTTTTATGACTGTATCTATAGAGTTTTGTACTTGAACTATATCTTTTACGACACTTTTACCAACCAGTTCGCTTAAATTTTCCACCCCATCATACACTCCAAATTCTGCACCGTTTTTAGGATCTATCAAAACAAATTTTACATTTTTATTTAAAAGTGCCAATGAAGTTATGAGTGTATGCAAAAGGACAGACTTTCCGCTCCCGCTTGTGCCAGCAACCAGCAGATGTTGTTCTAGATCAAAAAAGAATGGCTGATTTTTAATATCTCGCCCACAATACAACGCCAATTTATGTTTTGCGCTATAGCTATTTATGTCAACCTCAAACTCATCTAAGCCGAACTTTTTCCATAATTCTTTTGGCTTTGGAAAATATAGATTAAGGCTCATCTGCTCACCCGCGTATTCAGTAAAAGCATCGGAGTAAAGACCAAATTTTACCTTATATTCATCCACCTCCTTCTCCAAACGTTCATAGCTTTTCATATCTTCAAAATGTATTTTAAAAACATCATGACGTAAAGCATCGTCATAAGATACAATTTTTCCTTTAAAATTTTCAGATTTTAAGTACTCCTCAAAATTGTTGCTATCTATCTGTGTGCCGGTAATTTCATTGCTAGATATGGCCTGAGTGTTTTGTTCTTTAAATTCGTCCAACAAAAACTGATAGAAATCGTCTTTGCTCTTATAAAGATTATAAATTTCTAAAAGACCGCGATGAATATATTTGCTAATTGCACCAGTAAAAATAGAGTCGTCACTAAAGTCCAAATTTTCATCACGATGACGCAAACTTAGGGTGGCACGCAATAGGTCTGTGTAATTTTTACTATTTCCCTTACCATCCCCTGTGACCTGAGCCATATTGTATTCACCTTCATTTTTCCCAACACCATCATACGGAATTAGATTTGAATAACATTCATGATCTAGACTACGATATTCTAATTTAAAGCACTTATTTAAAGCTAGGCGCAATATAAAATATTTTGGTAAATTAGCTATGCAAAGCGAATTATTAATTATGGAATTAATAAAATTTTCTTCACCAGTCTTGGTATAAATTTTCCCCAACATGTATTCTCCTATTTTATTTTTCTTATACTTGCGTGATCACGTCCAAAATCAACATCACCGTTATTTATTTGATAAATTCCAGCTATTTTGTGCTCAGCTATGTTTATTTCATTGCTGGTAAATTCAGTATCAGTAGGCAGTGCTATTACCTGATTTGAAGCATCAAAGTAGTAATTTTCTATAATATTTTTACGATTTCTGGCATCCATTCTAGCCAAAGGGGTGTCTATAATGAGCGGTAGGATACGGCCACTAAGCTTTGAAAGCGCCCAAAAGATACTAATAGCAGCAATTTGCTTTTGTCCTGCGCTTTGACTTCTTACGGCAATGGATTCACCACTTACACCTATAAGCCTGACTGCAAAATTTTCTATTTCTACCCCAAAAACATTATCATCTGGTAATAAACGTTTATAATTATTTAAGATTTCATCTTTAAGTCTTACCGTGGTTCGTTCTATACGGCCATTTTTGTATGCTATAATGGCTCGCTTAAGCTCCTTTAATATATCCATTTCACTTTTTATACGCTCATCTCGCCCTACTCGGTCTTTTAAATTTCTAATTTCATTCTCTATATCAGCTATTGATTTTTCGTCATTGGAAACTTTTATGTTATTTTGTTTTAATTTTTCATCTAACATTGCTTTTTCGGCTTTAAGTACATTTATAGAATCATCCAAAACTCTGATCTCATTTACAATATTGGTACTATTAGCTATTTCATCTTGTCTTCTATTTATTTCTGCTATGGTTTGTTTCAAATTTTTAACATCTTTTATATGACCGTAAAGTCTTACTGTATTTTCTTTAGCACCCTCGTAAACAGCCCCAAGCAGCGCCTTATTAATACCCTTAAAATCGTTGTCTGCATTGTTTATAAATTCCTTAAAAGCATCACGAAGAGCGTTATTGATATCATAGTTGTCGCCATCGAATCTAATTTTACTGCATAAATATTCTGCACTAAATTTTGCCAGCTTCTCTAATTCTTTTTCATCCAGAGTAGAAGTGTTTACGCTTTTTTCGATTTTGTACAAAACTTCGTCAAAAAGATTATCAAGTCCAGCAAATAAAATCTCGCCAGCGAACTCTTTTATCCCTTCTTGTGCATTTTGTAAATTCTGTAAAGCCGTACTTTTGTTTTGTTGTAAATTTTTGGCCTCCAAAGAGCTGCTCACCATTTTATTTAAACGCTCTCTTTCCTTTGCATCCAACTCATCTTTTATTTCACACAGATCTTTCTCATAACTTTTTATAATATTTTGGGTGTTTTCGAGAGACTGAGCATAATATTTCTGATCAGCAATGAGTTTTACCAATTTAGCTTTATTTTCATTCGCAATTGAGCTTTGCTGTATAAGATCACGCTCTACATTTCTAGCTTGCCCTACCAATTTATCCAGTATGGATATATTTAGTATATTTTGAATTTTTTCACCAAGTTCACTACTTATATCATCGGCCATTGCTTCTATTTCTTCACCGTCAAAGATAAAAAATTGCAAGAATTTGAGTGGTAATATTTGCTCCATTCTTTCAACAGCTTCATTATCAAAAAAGATTTCACCTTCATTTGAAAAGCTTAATTTTTCTTCCAGCTCTGGATATATGTGCCATTCGCGTCTTATAATAATTTCTTTACCATTATTGTCGAGAGCTAGTTCTATATAAAAAGTATTTTCTTGTTTTGAAATAGCTTTTTTATTAAAAACACCTTGCCATGCTCTATCCACATTTGTTGTTCCGCGCAAAAGTATTTTTGGCGTAAAAGCTCCTCTAGCTTTAGGAACAAAAGCAGAAATAATATCAGGCACATTTCCATCTTGCGCCAAAAGTCCACTCCCCGCAAAAGCTAGTTTTATACTACGAATAAAACTAGTCTTGCCAAAGCCATTTTGACCATAAATTAGATAAATATTTTTATTGTCTTGCCTATCAAATTCTATACTCTGTTGTCCATAGTATGCAAATAAATTACAGATAGTAATTTTCTTATAAAATACCATTTTTATCCCCCAATTTCATAGTAGCATCACTTACATTTTTTACGATAATATCATAAATTTCACGATCGCGAACACTTTCACTACGTATAACTTCAGCTATAATACGTTTCGCCATAGCACCATATTGGCTATCCACTTCATCTATTAAATCGCTATCGGGCAATACCACCTCATTCACTTTTACATCTTCCATCCTACCAAACTCCTTTGCTATTTTTATACACGAATTTTCGCTATCAAATTCTTTATCCCAAACTTTCGCTATCAAATTTAGCTGCTCGTCGCTTATAAGCCTGTTTCCGCCTTTACCCATAAACTCTCGTTCGGCTTTTAAAAGGCTTCTTAAAATTTCTTTTCTGGCTGAACTAGTAAACGGTCCGCGGTTAAAGCTTCCGTCTTTTTTAAAGTCGCTTCTCATCGAGTTATCTTCTCTAGCGCATTTTATAAAATTTCTAAAATCATTTAACGGCTTTAAATTATCCTCACCGCTTTTTATAAAACCTTGCATTGACTTATCTTCATTAACCAAAGTGCAAACCCAGCAGCCAAAACGACTTCCACCGCAACTACTTTGATTTTTATCGATAATAAACTGACACTCATCTCCACTTGCTTGCGTATAGAGGGAAAATAATTTATTATGGCTTATTCCCCAAGGTGGAGGATTTTGCGTAGTTAGATAACTCCAGACATCCTCTGTTAGCCATTCTGTAATCGGCGAATAAATTAGTACGTTTTCATAGTCGTCGTGCTTACTAAAACCATCCTCGCTCAAAACTCTTTTTTCTATACTCTGACGGCGATTCCCGCTCTCGCTCTTTCTTACTCCCAGAGTCATTATAGCACTTCCGTGTTTATCGGTTATGGATTTTACTATGGATTTCATTGGATTTATTTTAAGACGTTCGGTGCACCACCTAAACGTTCTAGTCGGACTCGGATAGCCTTTGCCGATCAAATTTACCCAAAATTGGTTTTCAGCGGACGGCTTTGCTACAATTATTTCAAAAGGTAATCCTCGAGTTTTTGCATCCAAATTTATAGCTTCTACGATGTTTTTAAAATAAATTTCAACATTCGGCGCCTCAACAAGCGTATCGGAGAGTATCGCATATGTTGGATTTAACTCCTCTTTTGGGAGCTTTGCAATCATCTCATATACAAGCTGAAGTACACAAGTAGAATCCTTGCCGCCGCTAAAGGTGACAATCCATGCGCGTTTATATCGCTTATACCTCTCAAGTATGTGCGATCTGGTTTGATTTAAAATCGTGACAAATCTATCATCGCTTGCAACAAATTCTATGCCATCATCTTTTGCTTCAAACATATTCTTGCCATAAAATTTAACCAGAGGATTATTTATTTCTTTGGCTAATTTTTCCGCACGATACGAACTAGAACAACACAATATATATTCTCTTCTAGGATTTTGTTTTATAAAATCTAAAATCTCATCTTTCGTAGTCAAATTTATAGAATTTGCGATATGGTCGGCCAAATAAGCCATTCGTGGTCTAATATCTATAATGGCACTATTTTCTGAAATTTGAAGAGACAAAATAGCAATATCTGAACCGCTTACATTTTGAAAATTTAGATTATTTGCACTTTTTAAAAGATCTTTTTTTGCCACTACCGACTTTCAGAGTTAAGTTTATATTGTAAAATTATAATAAATAGTTTCTAAAAAAGCCTATATCGTTTACTCTAAGCAATTTTAAAATAAATTTTATAAAATTTTAAAGCCGTTTGCACTACAATTTCTATAAAGATTATCAAAATAAAAAGGAAAAGCCGTATGAAAAAGATCGAATTTGAGGGCACGGTCTCCGAGACGCTGCTCATAAATTTATACTTTAGAAGCAAGGAAAACCAAGAAACGATGCCTATACTAAAGGACGAGTTTTCAGGCGACGTCGTGAGCAAGATAGATTATGATTTCGCCAAATTTGACCGCTCGACGCTAAGCAGGGTCGGCACGGTGATACGCGCGAGGTTTTTTGACGACTGTATACTTAAATTTACCCGCGAGCACCCGACCGCCGTCATCGTTCAAGTAGGCGCCGGGCTTGATACTAGGCCTCTTAGGCTAGCTCCGCTCTGCCCTGAGGCAACCTTTTACGACCTTGATTTGCCTGACGTCATCGCGCTTCGCGATAAGCTCGTGCCAAAAGCGCCGCGAAACTACAGCCTAGCGTGCTCGATGCTAGAAACCGCGTGGATGGACGAGTTAGCAAAAAAGCACGCGGGCGCAAAGTTTGTTTTCGTACTAGAGGGCGTGGCTATGTATTTTGAAAAGGCGGTATTTCGGGAGTTTGTGCTAAATTTGAGCGAGAGGTTCGAGGGGCTTTTGCTAGCCGATTTGATAAATAAATTTGCCGCGAGATCAAACACGCGCAAGCACGACGTGCTCAAATTTATGAAAGGAGACGTGAAATTTAAGATGAGCGTAGAGGGTGCAGACGAGGTCGAGGCGTGGGATAAAGAGCGCATAAAGTGCCTAGAAATCGGCACCATGACAAATATGTACAAACACCGCTGGGGGCTTATCGCGCGCATGCTGGGCTACATAAAGCCGTTTCGCGAGGCGTGCAGGATGTTTGTTTTCGCTCTGGGCAAGCACGGGTAAATTCACTCAAATTTAAGCTAAATTTGGCGGCAAATTTGACTGTTTTGCACCCTAACCCGCACCTTTATGACGCTAAGACGTTACACGCGCTCAAATTTAACGCCGCCGTAAAACGCAATCAAGCCCAAATATAAGTTTGCGCTTATTAAATTTTAGCTATAATCCAGGCTTCATAGATGGGTGTCCGAGCGGTTGAAGGAGCACGCCTGGAACGCGTGTAAAGTGCAAGCTTTCGAGGGTTCGAATCCCTTCCCATCTGCCATAATCTTATAAAACTTAACCCGAAATTTTCCGCAAATTTAAAAATCAAGAACCAAAAATGATAGATATAAAACACATAAATGAAAACGACTACGCGCGGATTTTCGTATTCGGCGATATGCACGGCAGTCTCAGGCTTTTTAACCTGATGCTTAAAAAGATAAATTTGAGCAAAAAAGATCTGATAATCATCCTAGGCGATAGCTGCGACCGCGGCGAGGATACGATCGGACTTTGTAAAAGATACGCCGAGCTTATTAGAAACGGATACGCGCTGATCCACGTACTGGGAAATCACGAAAAAAATGATGATGGACGGGTATTTCGGCGGCGACGCGCTAGATCATCAAATTTGGCTTAGAAACGGCGGCGATAAAACAAAAAGATCGATCTACAAGCGAAATTTAACAGTTTCGCGCTCTCGTGGCTCAAGGATTTTATCGGCGATATGCCGCACATCGTAAGCTCTGAAAAGAGCATATTCGTCCACGCAGCCTTTGACGACGATAAAAGCGAAGAGGAGCAGGACGAGGACTACGTGCTATGGAGTATAGAGCCCTTTTAGGAGAGTAATAATACGGGCAATAGGATATTTCACGGGCACGTTGCAAGCGAGGAAAATAGGATAACCAGACGCGAAAATAACGTATTTTCTATGGACGTAGGAGCCGTGTTTTTCAAGCGCCTAGTTATCATGGAGATAAAAAGCGGCGAGAAATTTGAAGCGGATTTAAGGGAGCAAAAATGATTTATTTTACCTCCGATTTGCATTTCGGACATAGCAATATCGTGAAATTTCATCCATGCTTTAGGCCTTTTTCTAGCGTGGAGGCGATGGATAAGGTGCTCATTCGCCTTTGGAACGAGAGAGTAAATCCCTGCGACACGGTCTATAATATAGGCGATCTAAGCTTTCACAAGGATATGGGGACCAATATATCCATATTTAGCAAGCTAAACGGCAAGCACGTCCTAGTGCTAGGCAATCACGATGAAGCGATAAAAAAGCATAAAGACGAGCTACTAGCCATGAAAAAACAAGACGGCAACGCGCTTTTTGATGAAATTTGCGAATACAAAGAGATCACGGTGCAGCACGGGCAGGATAAATTTCGCCTCGTGCTCTTTCACTATCCGCTAGCCGAGTTGGAACGCAGGCCACCACGGCGCGATCCAGCTATACGGCCACATCCACGCAAATATCGCAAATATAAAAGGCAAGGCGCTAAACGCCAGCTACGACCTGCACGGCAAGATTTTGAGCTTTGAGGAAATTTATGATTTCGTTAAAGACCTGCCGCCTTTTGAGTATAGCAAACATAGGATGTTTAGCGAAAAAGATAGCATGGAAAGTAGAAACAAAAGGATAAAAGAGGTTTTAGAAAAGCTAAATTTTGACCCGTCTTAGTCAAATTTGCGCTTTAAATTTACAAAGCGAATTTGGGCCGCAAACCTTAAATTTGAGCCCAAATTTAGCTATCTTTATAAAAACATCACAAACAAAAACACGCCCAAAATCATGCGGTAGATAACAAACGGCAGCATGCTCGCGCGCGCGATCAGCGCCATAAACAGCCGCACGCAAAGATACGCGCTAAGGCCGCTAACCGCCGCGCCGATAGCAAGGTCGCTCCAAGGCAGCGCGTCGGGAGTTTTTAGCAGTTTTACCGCCTCAAGCCCGCCTGCTAGCACGATAACCGGGATCGAGAGCAAAAACGAGAAATTCGCGCTTGCGCTGTGACTAAAGCCAAGCATCAGCGCCGCCGTCATCGTCACGCCCGAGCGCGAAACACCCGGTATCAGCGCGATCGCCTGTGCTAGCCCCACGATGAGAGCGAGCTTGATCGTCATTTCGTATTCGGTTTTTAGGCCCGATTTTTTATCCGCGACATAGAGCGCGATACCAAAGATTATCGTCATAGCCGCGATCACGAGCCCGTTTCTAGCATACTGCTCGATGGCGTCGTTAAACGCCAGGCCAAAAAGCCCCACCGGCACGGTCGCAAAGCCGACCGACCACACGAGCGTACTGTCGCCGACCTTCTCGCGCTGCGCGATAGACGCGAAAAAATCGCGCACGAGCCCAGCAAGTCTATCTTTGAAATAAAAAAGTATCGCCGCGAGCGTACCTACGTGAACGGCAACGTCAAAGGCAAGCCCCTGATCCGCCCAGCCAAGCAGCTTTGGTACGAGTACGAGGTGAGCTGAGCTAGAGATCGGCAAAAACTCGCTGATGCCCTGAACTAGGGCCAAAACGATGATATGAGAAAGCTCCATCATGCGGCCTTTTGGTTAAATTTAAGCTGATTTTGCGTGCTAAATTTGATTTTATCTTTAGCGCAAATTTGCTCGATCGCGCCTTTTTGCGCGTCAAATTTACCCGCGCCGCAAGCTAAATTTAAGATGAAATTTTCGTCGGCGAATCGCCCTGTTTTTTGCCTATATATTTGCAATCTTTTCCCTTTTTTAAATTTGATTTTGCCGCGAGCAAGCTGCATAAATTTGATGCGGATCTCGCCCGGTATGAGTTCTCAAATTTGACGCCTCCAGCTCAAGCTAAAACCGTCAAATTTAAAGCCAGCTTTTACTTCGCCGCTTCCTGCGCGAATTCCGCGATCTTTTCAGGCGTAAAGCCGAAGTATTCAAACAATGCGCCCGCCTTGCCGCTCTCGCCGAAGCTCTTCATCGAGTAGATTTCACCCGCGAATTTATACCACTCCAGCGCGCTTGCGGCTTCGACGGCGATGATTTTGGTTTGCGGATCTAAAATTTTACCCACGTACTCGCGCGGCTGCTCGCAAAGCAGGTCAAAGCACGGCGCGGAGACGACGTTCGCGCCGATACCGCGAGCAGCTAAAATTTCAGCCGCCTTGACGCAGAGCTCCACTTCGCTACCGCTAGCTATTAGCGTGATTTTGGCGTTTTGCGCGCGTTTTAGCAGATACGCGCCGTTTTCTACGCCGCCAAATTCGCCTTTTTCAAGCGGAGCGAGGCCTTGGCGGCTAAGCACGAAGGCGCTTGGAGCGCGTAAATTTAACGCCGCCTTCCAGCAAAGCGCGTTTTCGTTACCGTCGGCCGGGCGGAACGTGTAAAAGTTCGGCATCGCGCGCAATGTGCTAAGCTGCTCGATAGGCTGATGCGTCGGGCCGTCCTCGCCCACGCCGATACTGTCGTGCGTAAAGATAAAAAAGTGCCTAACGCTCATCAGCGAGGCGATACGCGCGGACGGCTTTAGGTAGTCGCTAAAGATAAAAAACGTCGCGCTAAACGGCAAGAAAAGCCCGTATCTAGCGACCGCGTTGTTTATCGCGGCCATGGCGTGCTCGCGGATGCCGTAGTGGATGTTGCGTCCGTTAGGGAAGTCGCCCATGCCTTTTAGCTCGGTTTTGTTTGACGGCGCCAGATCCGCGCTGCCGCCGATAAAGCCGGGCAGCGCACGCGCGATCTCGTTCATGATGATGCCGTTGCTATCGCGCGTGGCTAGCTTTTTGCCGCTAAAATCAGGGAAATTTATCTTGCTAAAATCGGGATTTAGCAGCGAATTTAGCATATTTTTGCTTTCAGAGCTTAGATTTTCTACTTTTTTGTTCCACTGAGCTTCGGCTAGGTCGCCCTTTTCTATCGCGGCACGGAAGCGAATCAGCACGTCCTCGTCAATAGCAAATTTACGCTCAGGATCAAAGCCCGCCGCGATTTTAGCGGCCTTTATGATCTCCTCGCCAAGCGGCGCGCCGTGGCTGTGGTGGCTGCCCTCTAACTCGCCAGCGCCCTTTGCGATACGGGTGTTTGCGATGATGAGATACGGGCGCTCCTTTTCGGCGGCTTGCTCGAGCGCAAACTCGATCTGATCGTAGTCGTGACCGTCGATACGCGCGACGTCCCAGCCCTGAGCCTCAAACCTTGCCTTCACGTCCTCGCTCCAAGCTATGCTCGTATCGCCCTCGATCGTGATGTTGTTTGAGTCGTAGATCAGCACGAGGTTGTCTAGATGCAGGTTGCCCGCGACTGCACAGGCCTCGTAACTGATGCCCTCCTGCAAGTCTCCGTCGCCGCAAAGGCAGTAAATTTTATGATCGATGACGGCGTTTTCAGGTTCATTTAGCAGATTAGCCGCGTATTTTGCCGCCATAGCAAAGCCCACCGCATTTGCCACGCCTTGGCCTAGCGGCCCCGTCGCGACCTCGACGCCTTTGGTGTGGATCTCCGGGTGGCCAGGGGTTTTAGAGCCCAGCTGGCGGAAGTTTTTTAGATCATCTAGGCTAAGATCATAGCCGCTAAGATGCAAAAAGCTATACACGAGCGAACTTGCGTGACCGCCGCTAAATACGAGCCTGTCGCGGTTTAGCCAGTTTGGATTTTTAGGATTGTGATTTAGAAATTTAGCCAGCACGACCATGACGTCTGCTAGCCCCATCGGCGCGCCCGGATGCCCGCTGTTTGCCTGCTGCACCATATCCACGCATAAAAACCTTATCGTATCAGCCATCTTTTTTAGCATTTTTTCTCCTTTTTGGCTCTACTTGCCGTTTAGCTCGCCTTTGTCGCGCTTTTGCGGACACACTATACCGGCAAGATTTTTGCTTGCAATTATACACAAATAAAATTTAATCACCTTTTAGACGCGCATACTTTATAATCATTCGCCGAAGTCTAAATTTAGTTTCTCTCGAATCCCGCGCAGACGATGTTTTTTAGCGTTTGGGTTTGCTTGGTTAGCTCTTCGCCCCTAGCTTGCGCGCCGCGAGAGCCTTTTTCGTCCGAGGAGAGCGAATTTTGCGGCGAAGAGTTTTCTTGCGAGCTAAAAATTTTGACGCCTGCAAGCGAGATTTCGCCTTGCGTTCGCACGGTCAAAATTTCACGCGAGTCCTCGCCGTCGCGGCTTTCTACGCTCGCCATGCTTATCTTTTTGCCAGCGTAAAATGCCTCGCAGACACCGCCCTCTGCCCCATAATCCGTTACCTTAACGGAGCCTTCTTTAAATTCGTAAATTTTAATCCGCCTCGACCTTTGCAGCTTCTCGTCGCCGCTCCACTCGCGCCCCCTGGCATCTAGTCCCGCGACCGTAAACGCGCCGTCTTGGGCCTTATACATATCTCCCAGCATTGCGGGCAGCTTTTTACCCTCTTGCTTGGTTAGCGTAAAGCCGATCTTTTCGCCGTTTTTAAAAGACGCGCGAAACCGCTCGGAGAAAAACGCCGTGAAAAACGCGACCTCTTTTAGCGCGCCGTCCGTATCCTCGTATCTCGTCCAGTTTTCCTCGGGCACGTCGATCAAAGCGATGTCCTTGTCCGCGCTAGGCTTTAGCCCTGCGCAACCGCAAAACGCCCAGATCGCGACCGCGCCTAGCAGCAAATTTTTCATATTTTTCCTTAAATTTACGCGCAAATCCGATCAAAAACGCGCTAAATTTACGCCCTAGCTTGCGCCGTAAATTTTAAAAACTCGGCAAAATTTTCCTTTTTATTTTTTAGCTCAAAAGGTATCTTATGCTCTTTTTCGCCGATTATTACGGCATCCTCTTTTACTTCGATCTGCGCGTCTGCGATCTCGCCCCACGAGCTAAAAACCGGCTCTTCCATCAGCTCGCGGCTAATAAGTCCGCGCTCGTCTAGTATCACTCCGTAAGGCTTACCAAAAAGCGAGCGGTCAAGGCTGTGAAGTATCGGCGAGACGGGCTTAAAGACGCTAAGCGATTTTGATAGCAGCTTGGTCTCGTCAAGCGGCGTTTTTAGCGCTTCGCCCAACTCAAGCTCCAAAATTTTATCCGCGATCGTGCGCTCCTCGGCCTTAACGCCATCCTCTAAAACCGCCCGCAAGACCGCTTTTAGAGCCCTTTTCATCGCCGCTTTCATCTCGTCCTCGATTTCAAATTCGCATTTTTCTAGCTCTTGCCACGCGAGATTTTCCAGCTCGTCAGGCGAATGCTCGCCGAGCCTAAACGCAGCGGCTACTTCGTCCGCGTTTGCTACGGAGGCGTCAAATTTAACCAAAAGATGCCGCTGCGTGAGTAAAAATCCTATACTTCTTCGCACGATGCGCGTATGTACGCCGATAAAAGCAAGCGGCGCGGCACCATAAAATTTAACCGTCCCGCCGTAATCCGCGCCTTCTTGTCGCCCTAGGCTTTTATCTAAAATTTGCCTCGTAGCTAGCGCGAAAACCTCGTTCGCATCGTCCCAAACGGGGTGTTTTGCGCATCCTAAAACCAAAACCTTTTGCGCGCTCTCGTCTAGCGACGCTAAAATTGGCTCTAAATTTCGCATATTTTTCCTAAATTTTAGTTTTTTAAATACCTTCGCGTTAGGGCGCAAATCATAGCTTCAAGGCGCGGCTCGCATTTGCGCGCGTCTTCGTTTATTTTGTAAATTAGCTCGTTTTTCGCGTTTACGGCGCCTTCGATGCCCAGCAAATTCGTAAACGAATTTTTTGCGGCATCGTTATGCGTCGGCTTTCCCGCCGCGCTCTCGTCGCCCGTCGCGTCGATCACGTCGTCTTCTATCTGAAAGGCGAGTCCTAAATCAAGTCCGATTTTATAAATCCGCTCGCATTTTTCGTCGCTTAATCCCGCGATTACCGAGCCCATTTGCAAGCTTGCGGCTATTAGCTTACCGGTTTTATGTAGGTGCAAAAATGTTAATTCCTCTAAATTTAGCGCCCGCTCCGAAACGGCGAATCTCGCTCGCAAGGCGCGCGCCTTTTGGCTCGTTTCGAAAAAGCAATCAAGCGCTTGACCCAGCACCATACCGCTAGCGCCCGCATTTTGAGCTAAAATTTCGACGCATTTTACGCGCGTATCCGCAGGCAGTTCGGCGCGCGAAATTTCTAAAAACGCCTGCGTGTTTAGCGCGTCGCCGATCAAAATCGCCGTAACTTCGTCGTAAGCTACATGTAGCGTAGGCTCGCCCCTGCGCAGATCCGAGTTATCCATCGCGGGCAAATCGTCGTGAATGAGCGAATAAGCATGCAGCATCTCAACGCCCAAAGCTACGCGCATAGCGGCGTTTACGAGACCCGGTTTTAAGGCGTCCACCGCGCCTAAAAGCAACTGAGCGCGGAAGTGCTTGCCGCCAGCAAGCAGCATCTGCGCTAGCGCCCGCTCGTAATAAGGGTGAAAGCTCTTTGCTTTCGGTAAATTATCTTGCAAAAACTCCTTAAATTCCGAAAGCAAATCCATCATTTCACTTTATAAAAAAAGTCTAGGCCGTCGCGCCTAAATAGAAGCTGATACTCGCGTCCGTCGTTAGAAACCAACCCCAAGGCGTCTTTATAGCCCTTAACCGTTTTTTGATTTATTTGAAGCAGTTTATCGCCGGGCTTTATGCCGAATCTATGCGCGTCGGAATCCTCGTCTACGCCTCTAACTATGAGCTTATCGTCAAAGCTCATACCTCTAGCTTTAAACAGATCTATCGTCGTATTTGTTAAATTTACGCTTCTAGGTTCGCTAGGCGCAGACGGCTTTACGGACTCTTCTTTCTCTTGTTTTTTATCTTCGGGTTCATCGCCCGAAACGGCGACGTTAATTTCCTCCAAAACGCCGTTTCTAATCACGCCGAAAGTCAAAATTTCGCCCTTTTTAGCAAACAGCACTCTCTCGTTTAAAGATCTTAAATCCGGAAACGTTTCGTCGTTTATAGTTACTATTTCGTCGCCTGCGGCTAGAGCCTTACCGCGTCCTAGCTGATCGACGCTTTTTACGTAGTATTTGCCCTTGACCGTTTCGAAAACCGCGCCTATATCGCCGTAATAAACGTCCGGATAAGCTATAAAATGCCTCAAATAACGATTCGGGATAAATTTATTCCCGCCGACGGCTATGCCGCGTAGATTGCAGCAGGGGCTTAAAACCAGCCCCGTACCGTTTACGTCGAAAGTGAGAGTATCTAGATCCCCCAGTCGCTCTCCGGTTTGCTTAACATGTCCGTAGTTAGTGGAATTTATATCCAGCGTAACGCTGACCCAGTCGCTTTTTTTAGTCGTATTTTCGTCGCTCATTTTTATAGGATCTTGCTTTTTGTCGGTAGAAACTAGATAAAGCCCCAAAAACGGGTCGAATTTCAAATACTCTTTGATCGGCATTTGACCTAGTTTGGGAACGACGACTAAATTGGGACTTAGGGCTACGCCCCAAGCGCCGTTTACGTCTACCATACTTTTTAAGCTTTTTTCGAAACAAATATTAAAGTCGTCTTGAGTCGGACGCGGAGCTGCGTTTAAAGCGGTAAAAAGGCATAAAAATAAAATAAATACGATATTTTTCATTTTACCCCCAAGTCGTTAAAATTTAATCCGCCTAGACCGCCGAGCATCTTACTAGCCGTTAATTTTTTCTCGTTTTCGACCGCTTTTACGGCATCGTTTACGGCCGAGATTAATAGAATTTGTAAACTCTCTTTATCTTCAAGCAAACTGTCGTCTATACTGATATCTACGAATTCGCCTTTACCGTTTGCTTTTACGCTGACTAACCCGCCGCCGGCCTTAACGGTAAATTCCTTAGACTCGCTTTGGCTCTCTAGCTCGCGCGCCTTTTTTTGAACGTCTTCAAGCATCTGTCCCACTTTAGAAAAATCAAGTCCCTCAAACATAAAGATCCTTTAAATTTTTAAGCTTATTTATTTTACCGTCTTTAAGCTTTTATAATCTTATTCTTGTTATCGACCTGAACTATTTTAGGCTTAAAATCTTTGGCTTTTTTGACTTTCATCGTAGCGTAAGCGACTATTATAACGATATCCCCGACGCATACTTTTCTAGCGGCCGCGCCGTTTAGACAAATCTCGCCCTTTTTATCGCCGCGGATCACGTAGGTAGCAAAGCGCTCGCCGTTATTGACGTTTAGAATCTCTACCTTTTGATATTCGAAAAGCCCGGCAGCCTCGATGAGTTCGCTATCTATCGTTATAGAGCCGACATAATTTAAATTCGCGTCCGTTACGGTAGCGCGATGGATTTTGCTAGACATTAGTTCTATTTTCATTTATAGCCTTTGATTTCGTCTAAAATTTCTAAAACTACTTTTTTGTCGCTAAAAGGATACTTAACGCCTTTTATCTCTTGATATTCCTCGTCGCCTTTGCCTAAAATGACTAAAATTTCGTCTCGTTTTAATCCTTGCAAGGCCGTTTTTATAGCTTGCTTTCTATCGGCTATACGGATCGCGTTTTCGCCCATTGCGACGCCGCCGCAAATTTCGTCTATTATGGCTTCCGGATCTTCGCTACGCGGATTATCGCTAGTAATCACGATACGACTTGCATATTTTTGAGCTATCGCGCCCATTTTGGGACGTTTAGTGCGGTCCCTATCGCCGCCCGCTCCAAGTACGGCAACGATTTTATAATGTCTAAGCGCGTTTAAAACCTTTTCTATGCCGTCCGGAGTATGAGCGAAATCCACTATAACCAGCGGAACGCGGCTTACGACCTCCATTCGCCCGGCTACGCCGCCGAATTTACTCGCGGCTAAGCCGATTTTATCCAAAGATTCGTTTGTCAAAGCCACGACGCAACCTATAGCGGCCGTTAGGTTATAGAGATTAAATTCCCCTTGCAAAGGAGAATTAAGCGTCAAATCCCCGCCAGGAGTACTGATAACGGCATTTATACCGTCGTTTAGTCCGTAAGTCTTAGGTGTTATCGTAGCGGGGTTTACAACGCCGTACGTTAATGCGTTTTGCGGATTAAACTTTACGGTTTTATCGTCGGCGTTTACGAGCTTTAAGCTATCGTCCGATAAAAAGCTATTTTTTACCGCTGCATACTCCTCGAAAGTGCCGTGATAGTCGAGGTGATCTTGCGTTAAATTAGTAAAAATTTTCATAGCGAAATCCAGACTCTCGATACGTTTTTGAGTTATGGCGTGAGAGCTGACCTCCATAACGAAATACTCGCAGCCCCGCTCGCTAGCAGCCTTTAGATAACTTAACGTTCGTAAAATTTCCCCGGTGGTTAGAGACTTTTCGTCGATCCTCTCGCCGTTTATGAACGCGCCGCGCGTACCGCATAACCCGCAACCGTAACCTAAATCTCGTAAAATAGAATAAATAGCCGACGCGGTCGTAGTTTTGCCGTTAGTGCCAGTTATGCCTACTATCTTGATATTTTCGTTAATACCGAGTAGCTTTTTGCACTCGTCTAGCTCGATCGCTACGGCTCCTTTTTGAATTGCGGCGGTCGTAAATTTATCGTTAGCCGAAGTTCTAACGAAATATCCGCCGATCTCGCATTCGTTAGAGTTATCGGTAACAAAACCGTCTTTAATATAAATTTTCATTTTTTCGCCCTATTTCGCGCATTAACGAATTTAATCGCTCGTCGCCTTTAAACATAGTCGCCGCATTTTCGAGATATGTAAGCCCCATCTCTATAAAATCGTTTTTGATCAAATTCCGTACGAAATCTAAAAAATCGTCGCGATTATCTATGAGAACCCTAGTGGAAAACATAATGTTTTCAAATACTTTCCTAAAATCCCCTTTTTGCTCGACCAAATCCATAAAATCGTCGTAGCTAATCGCGTTTTGTTCCTCGATTTCTTCGCTGCAATCGTCAATTTTAGACTCTAGAGCCGATAAAATTTCGTCCATTTCTTCAGGCTTTATACCGACTTTGTCTTTTACCTTAAAGACATCAAAAAGCATCATCGCTTCTTCTTGTCTAGTTTTAGCTAGCGAACAAAGCATTATTAAAAATAGTAGCTTTTTATCGGCTTTCGCTCCGTAAGCCAGCGAAAAAAAATTTCTAGCTTCGTCAAAACGCCCTTTATAAAAAGCTTTAACGCCTAATTTTTTATAATCAATCAAACTTTATCTCTTCTCCAATAGGAATATTTACGACTTCTAGTTCGGGATGAATGTCCGTTTTAAGCTGTCGTTCGATGCCGTATTTAAGCGTAGTAGTACTTGCGGCGCAGCCGTGGCAATGTCCGGTTAATCGCACGTAAATTTTACCGTTTTTAATCCCGAGTAGTTCCATGCCTCCGCCGTCGTTTTCTAGCATAGGCAAAACTTTTTGCAAACTTGTCGTTACAGGCTTTAAAAGCTCTTCGTCCGTAAATGGTATCATATTTGCCTTTCATTAAATTCGTTCGTCATTATACACAAAATAAACAAAATAAGAGTTTTAATTTTTGTTAATAAAGCAATTGCGGCAACGGTTTTTCGGGATGTCTAAAAAATATAAGCGGAAAAATAAGGTAGTGAGAGCCGAAGCTCTCCGAAATTATTCTTTAACTAGTTCGATGTAGGCCATTTCGGCTGCATCGCCTCGACGAACGCGAGTTTTGATAATACGAGTATATCCGCCGTTTCTACCTACGAATTTAGGAGCAACTTCGGTTACCAACTTGTTTGTAGTTTCTTTGTCTTGAAGACTGGCAAATACCGCCTTATGAGCGTTACTATCGCCTTTTCTAGCCCTAGTAATTAGTTTTTCGACGTAGCTTCTTAATTCTTTTGCTTTAGGCAAAGTCGTTTCTATCTTCTCGCTTTTAATGATCGCTATCGCTAAATTTTTTAGCAACGCGGCGCGATGAGACGATGTTCTGCCTAGTTTTCTATATCCGTGACCGTGTCTCATTTATTTTCCTTTTACTCTTTAGTGCTTATAGATTTTAATTCGGCGATTTTCTTTTTAAGTTGTTCTTTATCGCCGTTAATCTCGCCGCCTACCGGGTAGCCTAACTCTTGCATAACGGCTTTTATCTCGTCAAGAGATTTTTTACCTAAATTTTTAAGCTCTTTTAGCTCATTTTCGTCCATCAAGGCAAGCTCGCCGATAAATTTAATCTCGGCTTTATCAAGGCAGTTAAAGCTTCTAGCGCTTAGATTAAGTTCTTCTATGCTTTGGAGTAATTTACCGTGTTCTCCTCCGCAAGATTGCGTGCATAAGCCGGCGGAAACGTCTATATTTAAAACGCTTTTAAATACGGACATTTGCTGATACATCGCCTCAATAGCATGTTTAAAGGCTTCAATAGCGCCTACTTGGCCGTCCGTAGTAACGGTAAAAATAATCTTTTCGTAATCCGGGTTATCTTCTACTAAAACGTTCGCTAGTTCGTAAACGGCTTTTTTTACTGGGGTAAAAAAAGCGTCTAAAGCTATATATCCCTCATCTATACCGTCGCGAATCTCTTCGCTAGGAACATATCCTATACCCTTTTGAACTATTACCGAAAATTTAAGCTCGGCATCTTCGTTTATAGTAGCCAGGTAAGCATCTGGATTCACTATTTCAACGATATCGTTTTGTAAATCAACCGCTTTTATCTCTTTTGTACCTTTAAAGATATATTCGATAACTTCGCGCTCGGATTCGCCTTTAATTTTAAAACGAATATTTTTTAGGTTAATAATAAATTGCGCAACATCCTCAAGCATACCTCGCATAGAGTCGAATTCGTGAGTTACGCCTTCTATTTTAACGCCCGTAGGAGCAAAACCCACGGTACTGCTATAAAGTAAACGTCTCAAAGGGTGCGCTAAAGTGACCGCATAACCCGTCTCAAACGGATACGCGGTTATTCTGGCGACATTCTCGCTTATACTCTCTACTGAAATTTCGGTAGGCATATAAGCTGATGTGGTAATTTTTCTCATCGTTATACCCCTTATTATTTCGAATAAAGCTCTACTATGAATCTTTCCTCGACAGGAATGACGACTTCTTCCCTTTCCGGAGTTCTTGTGAAAATTCCGAATTTTTTATCTTTTTCGACGTCGACCCAAGCTACGATGCCGGTTTGCGCCGTAAGATCGATCGCGCGAACGATTTGCGGATTGTTTTTAGATTTTTCGATAACCTCTACTTTAGCGCCCTCTTGAACTCTATAAGAAGGAATATCTACTCTCTTGCCGTTTACTAAAATATGTCCGTGAGTAACTAGCTGGCGAGCGAAGCGGCGAGTCGTCGCAAAGCCCATTCTGTAAACTACGTTATCTAATCTTTGCTCCAAAAGCTGAACCAAAAGCGCGCCGGTATTTCCCTCGCGGCGAGCGGCCTCTTGGAATAAACGGCGGAATTGCTTCTCGCTAATGCCGTACATAAATTTAGCTTTTTGTTTTTCGCGAAGCTGCAAGCCGTATTCGCTTATCTTGCTTCTTCTTTGTCCGTGTTGCCCCGGAGCGTAAGGTCTTTTGTCAAGCGCGCTCTTACCTGCCAGGCGACGCTCGCCTTTTAGCGCCAAACTAACGCCGAGTCTTCTTTCTAATTTTTCAACGGGTCCTCTATATCTAGCCATAATAATTCTCCTAAATTTCTAATTATACGCGGCGGCGCTTCGGCGGTCTACAACCGTTATGCGGAAGCGGAGTTATATCTTTTAAAAACGTTACTTTTATGCCCTCTACCGCGCCTACGCTCTTGACTGCGGTCTCTCTGCCGCTGCCGGGACCTTGCACTTTGATGCATACTTCTTTAATGCCGTGTTCTTTTGCTTTATTTAGAGCGTCTTCTACTGCTTGTTGGGCTGCATAAGGAGTTGATTTTTTACTTCCTTTAAAGCCTAGCCCACCGGCACTGCTCCAAGCGATAGCATTTCCCATTTCATCGGTAACCGTTACCATAGTATTGTTAAAAGTCGCGCTTATATAAACGATACCTTTAGCGATACTTTTTCTTACAATTTTCTTTTTAACTACTTTAATTCATAAACAAGTTCTTCAGTTGGACGAACTAAGC
>CAUQJW010000012.1:0-21523 GCA_963518485.1 uncultured Campylobacter sp. | reverse complement strand
TTGCTAACGAGCCTTGGGCTGCCGCACCGCCACATGCTGCTTTGCAGCGGTGATCTGGGCTTTAGCGCGGCAAAGACGATAGACCTCGAGGTCTGGCTACCCGGACAAAACAAATACCGCGAGATAAGCTCAGTATCAAACACGCGCGATTTCCAAGCTCGCAGAGCTAAAATCCGCTACAAAGACGGCAAGAAAAACGCTCTAGTAAACACCCTAAACGGCTCGAGCCTAGCCGTAGGCAGAACGATAATAGCGATAATGGAAAACTATCAAAAAGCAGACGGCAGCATCGAGATTCCCGAAGTTCTTAAAAGGTATATGTAGTGGCCGACGAAAATATAGTAATCTTAGAAGAAAACGACGGCGAACCCAAAGAAGAACAGACGACCGAAGAGACGCAAGAAGAGTCTAGCGACAATTTAGTCTCGCTAGAAACTCTCCGTGAAACGCCTACGGAAGAGTCTGAAGAGTCCAAAGAGGAAGAGCCGACCGCCGAAACCCAAACTCCTAAAAACAATAAAAAACTCTTTATAATCGCAGCTGTCGCAGGCGGAACGCTACTTTTACTAATAATCGTTTTAATCGTACTTTTACTAACAAAGAGCGATACTCCTAAAAGTATCGACGCCGCAAATTTAGCAAAAGAGATAGAGCAGAAATTCGAACCGCAGAAATTCGGCGGCTCGCAAATAGACGATATGATTCAAAAAGCGAATTTGCTCTACGAAAAGGGAAATAAATTCGAGGCTTTAAAAATTTACGAAAATATCGCGCTGTACAACGAAGGACTCTCTAACTACAACCTCGGCGTATCGCAAATGAAGCAACAAAAATATGCCGAGGCTTTAGAGAGCTTTAAAAGAGCTATAGCGAACAACGAAAACATAGCCGTAAGCGCGATAAACGCCGCCGTTAGCTCGCTAGAACTAAATAATACGAAAAATTTCGACTATTACGTAGATTTAGCAGCCTCATTTCTAACGGACGAAGTCAAATCGCCGCTTTATAACTATTACTATGCGCTGGTAAATTACTACAAAGGCTTTTACGTAGAGGCCTTAAAAGCCCTACAATACCCGCCCAAAGACTACTACAAAGACGAGTACGACTATTTATCGGCTAAAATTTTAACCCACTTAGGCAAAGACGAGGAAGCAATAGCTAAACTAGAAGACCAGACGGGTTTCGACGCTAGCTTGCCGCTAGGTATGCTCTACGCTAGAAATGCGCAATATCCTAAGGCTAAGGCTATGCTAAACTTAGCCCTTAAAAATACGAACGACTACGATAAAATCGAAACGATGCTGGGTTTTATAGATTTAAAAACCGGCAATTTTCCTAATGCCGCGCTGACGATTAAAAACGTTTATAGTAGAGATCCTTTAGCTATCTCGCGTAATTTTCCGTTAAAAGCGGTCTTAAATCCAGAGCTTTTCGACGTAAATTTAGCCCAAATACGTTTTAGAAACGAGCTATTTTTCGATAAAAATAAGCGGTACGAGGCACTATTTTACTTCGCGCCCTATAAAGTTTTCGACGCTACGCAAGCGATAAATTATATTCGAAAAGGCGGAGTAAGTTTATTTTTGGACGACGCAAGCGGAGCAAACGAATATTTAAGCGCAAGCGGAACTATATCGAAAGTAAATTTAGAACTATCAAAGGCTATTTCCGATGCGTTAAATTATAAACTAAAAGAAGCAAACGCTAAATTCGCCTCTCTAATCTCGTCTTATCCCGAACACTCGGTCTTACACTACGATTTAGCGCTTAGCTACGCGCAGCTGGGCGATTTTTTACTTGCCGCGAAGCACTTTATAACAAGCTATCACCTAGATCCTAAAAACCACTTAGCAGGCGTGCTGGGCGCGATAGCAAACGATATAAACCGTCAAAACAATCAAAAACTACTTGAAGAGATAAACGAAAATCTAAGCCATGACGCAAGCGTAGAAGAGGTAAATTTATATAAATCCCTAATTCAGCTAATAAGCGGAAACCAAAACGCTTTAATACGCTGGCTAGAAACCGATAAAGATTCTACCGCGCTAAATTTAGCATTTGACGCAATTATAGCCAAGATGAACGATAGAAACGAAGAATTTACCAAAAACGTAAACGAGCTAAGCAAGCGACTTCCAGATGACGTAGTCGTGAATATTTTAAATTTCATATCGAGATTTAAAAACGAAGATATCAAAAAATACGTAGAACAGATTCAAATTTATTTTCACAACAAAGAGCTAAACGTCGAGGCTTTCTACAACGGCGCAAATATTATAAAAGAGCAATATATCAAGCTTTTACAAATTTCCGGACTGCTATTTTACGAGCGAGATAAGTTGGTTAAAAGACTGCAAGAAGCACCGGATAATATAAATTTACTTCAAACTTTAGCGTATTTAGATATCTTTACGAACGATTTTGAAGAAAGCTATAAAATTTATAACCGCTTAATAGACGAATTTAAAATAAACGATGCCGATACTCTATTTTACGCTTCGGTCGCTGCCGTAGGCGCAAATCACCCGCAAAACGCCATCGCGCTTTTAGAGCTTTCTAAGCTTACCTATCCGGGTTCCTACGAGAGCCGAGCGGCATTAGGTTTTTTATATCAAGAAATAGATAACGTCGAAGCCGCGTTAATACAGTACGGACTAATAAAAGATAACGCGTTTAAAAGTAAATTTTTCGATTTTGAGATAGACTACGATAGGATTAAAGATATTAAGTAAAGGCGAGCCTTATCGCCTTTACTTTGCGAGTTTGCAAGCAAATTTTACTTATCCTCAAGCACTTTTTCGCGCCACTTCGAGCTTGATTTTTTATCCATCGCCATATCTTTAGACATCTCGGCAGCGGCCTCAAAGTTTTTCTGCACGCCTTCGCTATTATTTTGATATTTAACGGCATTTGAACGCTGTATGCCGATGCTCTCGGCCTCGCTAGCCGCATCGATATTCGCTCCCAAAAATATAAACTCCCAGTCGTATTTTTCCTGCTTATCGCTTATCATTTTTTTGATCTGCGCCTTTGAGTACTCTTTGCTCGAGTTTTCTTGCCCGTCGGTGATGATGACGAAAAGCACGGCTCTGTTTTTAGCGTAGATGTCCTCGACTTTTGAGATTTTATTTATCGTTTCGCCCACAGCGTCTAGTAGCGCGGTGTTACCGTTAGCGACATAGTCCTTGCTCGTTAGCTTCTCGACCTTTTTGATATCCGTTCTATCGTGCAGGGTCTTAAAATGCGTATCAAAGAGCACCGTAGTTACCTTCGCGTCCACGCCGGCTTCTTTTTGTTTGTCGATCATGGAGTTAAAGCCGCCGATCGTATCGCTCTCAAGCCCGCTCATAGAGCCCGATTTATCTAGGATTAGCACCATCTCAAGCTGCTTTGGCGCAGATTTTTGCGGCGCTTCCTCGCTTTTAGCAAACGCAAACGCCCCGATAATCATCAACAAAAACACGATTTTTTTCATATTTTCTCCTTTGAAAAATTTGGCTTGATTATAGCAAATTTTAGCGGCGCGGCGGTAAATGCGGGGGATTTAAATTTGCGCGCCGAGCAAAATCCGCTCGAAATCAAAGCTAGATTTTACCCGCCGCAAAACGGAAGCGGTTTGATATAAAATTTATCGCAGTCGGTTCGGACGGCTAAATTTTGGCTTTAAATTAAAATCCCAAATTTAGCTCGGGGCAATTTTGCTAAGAGCCGTTGCCCAAGTTACGCTTAAATTTATAAGCAAATTTAAAGGCTAAATTTAGAAATTTAAGGCCCGAATCCGAGCCTTAAATTTGCCAAGCGGCGCGGTCAAACCGCTCAAATTTTACTTTGTAGCGGTGATTTTTACGTAACTGTTTAGCGCGCCTACGTACGCTTTAGCGCTCGCCGTCATCGTATCGATATCAAGGCCGTGTCCAATGACGGTCTTGCCGTCAAATTCGACCTTTACTACTACGTTTGCCAGCGCGTCTTTGCCTTGCGAAACGGCGTTTACCTTATAGTCTTTTAGTACGCCGTTTATGCCGCTTAGACGGTCAATGACTTTAAATATCGCATCCGCCGTACCGTTGCCAAGCGCCGCATCGCTCTTGATCTCGTCTGCGTGACGAAGCGTGATAGCAGCGCTGCTTAGGCCTTTGTTGCAGCTACTTTGCGTTAGCGTCAAAAACTCGAAAACCTCAGGAATCTTGATGATCTCGCTAGTTACCAGCGCGCGCAAATCGTCGTCAAAGATCTCTTTTTTCTTATCCGCTAGCGCCTTAAATTTCTCAAACGCCTCGTTTAGCGCGCTATCTTCTAGCTCAAAGCCAAGGCTTATTAGCTTATCTTTAAAGGCGTGGCGACCCGAGTGCTTGCCTAGTATCAGCGAGTTTTTATCCAGCCCGATGCTCTCGGCGCTGATGATTTCGTAGGTTTCTTTATGTTTTAGCACGCCGTCTTGGTGGATGCCGCTTTCGTGAGCGAAGGCGTTTTTGCCGACGATGGCTTTGTTTGGCTGCGGCTCGATACCGATGATACCCGCTAGCAGGCGCGAGCTAGGATAAATTTCTTTATAAACTATGTCCGTGTAAAGCGGCGCAAATACGTCGCTACGCGTCTTTATCGCCATCACGATCTCTTCAAGCGCGGCATTTCCCGCACGCTCGCCGATACCGTTTAGCGTGCACTCTACCTGCCTGGCGCCCACTTTTATCGCAGCTAGCGAGTTTGCCGTAGCTAGGCCTAGGTCGTTGTGATTATGCACGGAAACGACTGCGCGACCGTTTATAAATTTAACCATTTCTCCTATGCGAGCGGTAATCTCCTCGGGATATAGATACCCCACGGTGTCTGGGATGTTGATCGTTTTTGCTCCGGCGTTTATAGCGGCGTCGCAAATTTCTTTTAAAAAGCTCATCTCGCTCCTGCATGCGTCCTCGCAGCTAAACTCAACGTCCTCGCAGAAGGTTTTAGCGTATTCCACGGCTCGCACGGCGCGTCTGATTACTTCGTCGGGAGACATTTTTAGCTTAAACTCCATATGGATCGGGCTTGTGGCGATAAAGGTGTGGATGCGCCTATTTTTTGCCGGAGCGATAGCCTCTCCCGCAGCCTTTATATCGCCGTCTACGGCGCGGGCGAGCGAACAGATAGAGGCGTTTGAGGCTTGTTTAGCGATCTGATGTATCGCGTCAAAATCGCCCCTGCTAGCCGCCGCAAAGCCGACCTCCATGACGTCTACATTTAGGCGCTCTAGCTGGCGCGCGATACGGATTTTCTCCTCGGTATTCATCGATGCGCCGGGACTTTGCTCGCCGTCGCGAAGCGTAGTGTCAAATATTATAATTTTATTTTCGTTCATTTCTTATCCTTTTTTATAGTTTTAGTTTGTGCGGTTAAATTTAATTATTGGGGTGTGAAAGAGTCGCTGCCTAACGCAGCAGCAGAAGTAGGGAGAAAAATGCGTTAAATTTAGCGTTACCGTTCATTCGCTCTCCTTTTGAATTTTTTTGTTTTTAAATCTCATAAAAACATATCTGATTATACCGTAAGAAACATAAACGCTCATTAAAGTCGTAACAGCTTCTATAGGGCAAACGTAAATAGCCGAAAACGCAACCGTAAGGCCGACTAAAATGCGAAGAAAATCGGCTTTTTTAAGATCTACTTTTTTAAAGCTCGGATAGCGGATATTGCTCACCATTAAAATAGAGAGCAAAATTTGCAAAAACATCAAAAACCACTCGGCGCTTCTGGTAAAGTCGTATTCTAAGCTTAGCCCGACCCAAAATGCCGAAACGATCGCAGCCGTAGGTATCGGAAGGCCGATAAAAACGGACGGCTCGTAAGTGCCCGTCATTACGTTAAACCGTGCAAGTCTAATAGCGCCAAAAACCACGAACAGCGCGGCTACTAGCGAACCCAAACGCCCAAAACTATGTCCGACCGTAAAGTAAAAAAGCATCGCCGGCGCGACGCCAAAGGCTATGACGTCTGCAAGACTATCAAACTCTACGCCAAATTTAGACGTAGTTTTAGTTAGTCTCGCTACGCGTCCGTCAAGTCCGTCCAAAAATAGCGATAAAACTATGTAGATAATAGCTTTGAAAAAATAGCCGTTAGCTTCATCGTCTAGCCCTGCGCTAGCCGCGATATAGCCGCGTACGGAAGCGATAATGCTGATAATACCCAAAAAAGCCGAAGCAGCCGTGAATAAATTTGGCAAAATGTACATTAACTGAAGTTTATGCTGATTGTCTTGCATCTTTTTCCTCATAGCTAAAAAAACCTAAAATACCCGCACTCGCGACATTTTCGCCTACGCTGACGCTTATTCGAGTATTTGCGGGTAGTATCAAAATCACCTCGCCGCTACTTAAAAAGCCAAATCTCCTGCCCGCTTTTAGTCGGCTAAAATTTTCAAAAGAAATGCCTTTGCTAAGAGGCCCTGCGATGACGCGGATCGCAAATTTATTATTTGAGTTTTTACAGACAAACAAGGCTCGCTCGTTTAAATTTTTAGAAGCTTCCATAGCATTACACAAAAACAGTCCGTGCCTTTGTTTGGCCTCTAAAAGCTCCATATCGCAAGGAGCTCTGAGCGCGCCCGCGTCAAATACCCCCTTACGGATAGTTATGGCTACGCACTGCGTATCAAAATAGTAAATTTTATCTATACTTTTTATCTTACCGTCGATCGGACTAAGTACGGCGTATGCATCGTCACTGCCTAGCGCTCGCTCCGGGTTTCTAAACCAAAATACGCAAAGCGCAAAAAGCGCGAAAAATAAAATTTGACATACGCCCACAACCAACGCAAGCAAAAGCAAAAGCCCTAAAACGAAAACGTATTTGTAGCCCTGTTTTGCGATTAGCCCGACGTTTTGCATATCTTTACGCTTGTTCCTCTTTGTCTTCTAAATTTACGAGCCTACTAGGCAGACCGCGCTCTTTTTCGTAGTTTGCGATGATCTCTCTAACCTTCGCGCCCTCGATGGTTTCCTCTTCGTAAAGCGCCTCAACCATCTTTTCTATCGCGTCGCCGTAGGTTCTTAGCGTCTCAAGCACGTGTTTATAGCGCTCATCAAGCGTGGTTTTTATAAATTCATCCACTTTTTCCGCCGTCTTGTCGCTATAGTCCCTATCGGCCTGACCGCCCGAGAGGAAGGTACTACGGCGTTTTTCAAGCACCATAAGTCCAGCGATATCGCTCATGCCGTATATCGAGATCATCGAGCGAAGTATATCGGTAGCGCGCTCTAGGTCGTTGCCCGCACCGGTTGAAATCTCTTTTATAAAGACCTCTTCCGCCGCGCGTCCTGCTAGAAGCACGTCTACTTCGGCCATCAGCTCGTGACGCTGCATCATAAATTTATTCTCTTCAGGCGTGTGAAGCGTGTAGCCAAGTGCCGCAAGTCCGCGCGGTATGATTGATACCTTGGTGACTCTGTTTGCGCCTTTGGTAGTCTCTGCTATGAGCGCGTGTCCGCTCTCGTGATAGGCCACGATGCGCTTTTCTTTCGGATTTATGCGGCGAGATTTTTTCTCAAGACCCGCGATCGCTCGCTCGACGGCCTCGAGTAAATCAGCCTGCTCGACTTTACCTTTTTCTTTTCTGCCCGCTAGTAGCGCGGCCTCGTTTATGATGTTTGCTAGATCCGCACCCGCAAGACCCGCCGTCATGCGCGCGATATCCTCGATACTGACGCTATGGTCAAGCTTGATGTCTTTCATATGTACGCGTAAAATTTCGATCCTACCTTTAAAATCAGGCTTATCGACGAGCACCTGCCTGTCAAATCTACCCGGCCTTAAAAGCGCGGCATCAAGCACCTCGGGACGGTTCGTCGCGGCAAGCACGATAACCGGCGATGCATCCGAGCTAAAGCCGTCCATTTCGGCTAAAAGCTGGTTTAGCGTCTGCTCGCGCTCGTCGTTTCCGCCGATCATGCCGCTAGCTGCGCGGCTCTTGCCGATGGCGTCGATCTCGTCTATAAAGACGATCGCCGGAGCTTCTTTTTTTGCATTTTCAAAAAGATCCCTCACGCGGCTAGCGCCCACGCCGACGAACATCTCTATAAAGCTTGATCCCGAAACCGAGAAAAACGGCACGTCCGCTTCGCCTGCGACGGCCTTTGCAAGTAAAGTTTTACCAGTGCCGGGAGGTCCAACTAAAAGCACGCCTTTTGGAATTTTGGCGCCCAAATTTATATATCTATCAGGATGCTTTAGAAAATCCACGATTTCCTTGACTTCCTCTTTAGCCTCCTGCACGCCCGCTACGTCGGCAAATTTAACCTTCGGTTTTTCCGAGTTTACGAGCTTTTTAGAACTCCCCATCCCAAGGATACCGCCGCCCATATTTCGTTGCATACGGCTAGCCAAAAACATCCATATACCGAAAAATATAAACACCGGAAGCACCCACGAGAATAACAGGTCGCTAAACCAATTAGCTTCGCTATACGCGCTATAAGGTATTTTTTGCTCGTCAAGAAGCGAAACCAACGTAGGATCGCTTACTCTTTTAGCTATATAGACTGTTTTAGGCTCACCGTTACTTACGGCCCTTATAGAAAATTCGGAAATACCTACTTGACCTACTTGTTTATTCTTTATCATTTCTTTTAGATCGGAGTAAGTAACGTTCTTGCTGCCGGCCTGTTCCATTAAATTTCCATCTAATCCGCCGCTTAAACCCCTAAAAGCGATTATCATGATTACGGCGAAAATCGCAAAAATTAAAATAGGATTTTTATTAAAAAAACCGTTTCCGCCGTTATTTAAATTCTTATCGTCTCTATTCATTAATATTCCTTAAATTATTTTTGAAATACGAAACTTCGCCATTCGTTCTTTAGTTCGTTTTCTACGAGCTTTAAGCTGGAAAAAGCTTGCAAAATTCGCTCTTCATACTTATCTAGGACGCCGGCCAAAATAAGATACGATCCATCTTTTAGTAAATTTATTAAATCGTTTTTTAGTATTAAAATTACGTCAGCGATTATGTTTGCGACTACGATATCGTATTTTTTATCCGAGTTAGAAACGGAACCAGCCCAAATTCGGTTAAATTTAACCTTGTTTAACTCGATGTTTTTCTTTGAGCTTTGTATCGCTTGTTCGTCGGTATCGCAGGCATCTACGATGCAACCGAGTTTTGCTAGAGCGATACTTAGTATCCCGCTTCCGCATCCGACGTCAAGCGCGCTCATACCGCTTGCGGCATATTTTTGCAAATACGCCGTGCAGGCGTTCGTGCTTTCGTGATGGCCGGAACCGAACGCCAAAGCCGGATCTATAATAATATTATCCAATCCGTCTTTGGCGGGCTCCCAACTAGGGCGAATATAAAATTTACCGATCTCTATAGGCTTGACGTTTTTTTTATACTCGTTTAGCCAATCTTTATTTTCTTTTTTTATTTTTTCGATTTTTAATTTTATTTCGCGCCCCAAGGCATTTCGGAGAGATTTTGCGTATTCGTTTAGTCCGAATTCTATTTCGTCTAAATTATTTTCATCGCGAATTATAAAGCATTCATCGTTTTCTTCGATGCACTCCACGCCCAAAGAAAAAACTAAATCAAGAAAGAGCTCGCGGAAATCGCTAGGATAAACCTTAAGCTCATAGAAAATTTCACTTAATTTCGTATTCATTAACCTAAAACGTCTTCAAGCTTCTCTTTTAAAACTTGCGGAGTAAACGGTTTTACTATATAGTTATTGACGCCTGCTTTTAGCGCGGTGATGACCTCGGCTTTACCGCCTTCAGTCGTTACCATTATAATAGGCATATCGACGTATTTTGCCTCGGCGCGGACCTTTTTAACAAGTTCTAGACCGTTCATTTCAGGCATATTCCAGTCGGTAATCAGAACATCTATGTCGTCGTTTTGCGTCATCAAATTCCATGCTTCAAGTCCGTGCTCGGCTTCTAAAATATCTTTATGCCCGAGCCTTTGAAGCGTATTTTTAATAATTCTTCTCATAGTAGAGCTATCATCGACTACTAATAATTTCACAATCTATCCTTCATATTAAAATCTGACCTATTTTAGCAAAAAATTTATTTAAAATTTCTTTAAAGCTTAAGAAACTATCTTGAAGGCCTCTTTTAGATCGAGCGTTCCTTCGTAGTACGCCTTGCCCACGATCGCTCCGTAAACGTCTCCCGCGCGCATTAGCGCCTCGATATCGGAGATATCTTTTACGCCGCCGCTTGCGATCGTATTTATACCGCTTGCCTTTGCGATTTGCGAGGTAAACTCAACGTTTACGCCGCTAAGAGTTCCGTCTTTTGAGATGTCGGTGCAGATTATCGCTTCGACTCCGGCTCCGGCAAATTTGCGCGCTAGCTCGGTCGCCCTCATCTGCGACATCTCCGCCCAGCCCTGCACGGCGACGAAGCCCTCTTTTGCATCTATGCCGACGGCGATGCGGTATTTCTGCGCCATTTCTTTAGTAAAATTCGGATCCTTTAGCGCTACCGAGCCCAAGATAACGCGCGTTATACCGCTATCAAGGTAGCTTTTGATGCGCGCTTCGTCGCGTATCCCGCCGCCGATTTGGATTTGCAAATTTGCGGCTTTTGCGATCTTTTCTACGGTTTTTAGATTTACCGCTTCACCCGCAAACGCCCCGTCAAGATCTACGACGTGAAGCCACTTTGCGCCCATATCTTCAAACCTTTTGGCTAGCTCCCACGGCGCGTCCGAGTAGATTTTGGCGCTACTCATTTCGCCTTTAAAAAGCCGAACCGCCTTGCCCTCTTTTAAATCTATCGCAGGGAAAATTTCCATCACATCTCTCCGAAATTTCGTAAAATTTTTAGTCCCGTCTCATAGCTCTTTTCGGGGTGCGGCTGAAAGCCCCAAATGTTATCTTTATGCACCGCGCTTACGAATTTATAGCCGTACTCGCTAAAGCCAAGCGCCGCATCGTCCTCGCAAACTACGTGATAAGAGTGCACGAAATACAAATACTCGCTAGCGGCCAGATCTTTATTTATCGGCGTTTGTTTGGTAAAATTTATCGTATTCCACCCCGTATGAGGCACCTTTAGCGGCGCGTCAAATTTGGACGGGTCAAATTTAACTACTCGCCCTTTTACGAGCCCCAGCCCCTCGTTTACGCCAAACTCCTCGCTTTGCTCAAAAAGTAGCTGCATACCCAGACAAATGCCTAAAAACGGCTTTCCGCCGGCTACGGCTTCTTTTATCGCTGGGATAAAATCCCTATCTTTTAGCTTTTGCATCGCTTCGCCAAAAGCCCCGACGCCAGGCAAGATTATCTTATCAAATTTACCCAGCTCCTCGCCGCGAACCGTTAGCCGCGCCTTTAAATTTAAACTCTCAAACGCGTTTAACACGCTTCTTAAATTTCCCGCGCCGTAGTCGATAATGCCGATCAATGCGAACCCCTTTGCTTGGTAGCAAAAAGATAGATGCTAAGCGCGATCATCAATATCGCAACGCCGCCGATGAGATAGATCGCGTTTATGATGTGATCGGGCGCCGTGATAGCAAATTTAAACACGAGCATTAACGCCTCGATCGCAAGCGCGATGATGATCGATCCGATAAATCTAATCATCGTTTTGTTTTCCATATCTTCATTGCGCTTGCTTTTACCCAGCACCTCTTCTTCAAATATCGCTTTAACCAGATCAAAGATCGCAAGCGCCAGCGTCAGCACGATCGTGTGCTCAAACATCTTTTCGACTTCGATATTTAAAAGATCGTTAGCCAAAAGCCCTTTGAGCGCGTCGGCAAACAAAAACAAGGCTATGGTAAAAAGCGCAACCGAAAACGCGGCGTAAACGACCTTAAGAAATTTGCCGAAGTAGCTCTCTAGCTTGCCGTGAGAGACGATGGTTAGGATATTTTCTAGCGAAACGTCGATACACGTAACGAATTTTAACTCCCCTTTGTCGTCATATATCGGAGTGGACGCCGTCACGCACAGCTCGCCCGTGAGCGAGGACGGGTACGGGTCGCTTAGTACGCAGCGCTTTTCGCGAACCGCGGTGTAATAATAAGACTTATTGCTACAGTTTTCGCCGCCGCCGGCTTTGTATTTTTCGTTTAGGCTTACGGCGTCGCCTATCTGCACGCCGTTTGCGTCAAGTACGTAAAACGCGTCAAAACCCTCTATCTCGTGCGCCATTTTATCAAAGCCGCTTTTTATCGACTCAGCGTTTACCCCCGGCAGCCTGTTTGGTAAATTTTTACTAAAAAGATAGCATATATAGGCTCTAGCCTTATATCTTAACTCCGAAAACCTCTGTATATCTTGCAGCGTCAAATTTATTCCTTATTTAGCGCGTGATTAAACTCGGGTACGATCTCTTTGAGCGCCGCCGCGACATCGTCCGCGTGCGTTAAATTTTCGATTTGCTCGCTTAGTTTAGCTATGTCGTATTCGCCCGAGTGCGTCACGAAAATAGACTGAAACTCGGTTTTTACGTCGTCTTTGTTTATTAAAAGCTCCTCGTAAAGCTTCTCTCCAGGACGGAGGCCGACGAATTCGACGCCTAGGTGTTCTTTGTTTGATAAAATCAGCATCTTTTTAGCTAGATCGGCGATCTTTATCGGCTCGCCCATATCAAGCACGAAAAGCTCTCCGCCTTTTGCGATCGAGGCGGCCTGAAGCACGAGCTGGCAGGCCTCGGAAACCAGCATAAAATACCTCGTGATATCAGGATGCGTGACGGTTAGCGGCTTGTTGTTTTCGATTTGCTCTTTAAATTTCGGTATTACGCTGCCGCTTGAGCCTAGCACGTTGCCAAAACGCACCGCGACGATCTCGGTTTTAGCTGGCAAATTTGAGTTTAGCGCGTAAAGCTCGCACACGCGTTTAGTCGCGCCCATGATATTCGTCGGGCGCACGGCCTTATCGGATGAGATCATCACGACCTTACTAACGCCGTATTCGATAGATAAATCGATCAAAATTTTAGTGCCGATTATGTTATTTACGACCGCTGCTTTCGGGTTTGCTTCGCAAAGTGGCACGTGCTTATAGGCTGCGGCATGGATCGCGATTTGCGGTCTAAACTCCTCAAAAACAGCGCGCAGATCGGCCTCGTTTACGATATTTATCATCTTGCTCACGGTTTTGTCGCTGTGAGTTATCTCGCCGATCTTATAGAGATTAAACTCGCTATGATCGATCATGATTAGCTTGCTTACGCCAAATTTGAGGCACTGCTTGCAAATTTCGCTACCGATACTGCCTCCCGCGCCCGTAACCAAAACGACTTTACCGCCTAAAAACTTCTCCACCGCGCTGCTATCTAGGTCTTTTGGCTTTCTAGCTAGCAGATCCTCGATCGAGATATCTTTGATAGCGTCCTTACCGGTACCAAACATAGAAAAAATCTTGATATCGCGGATACCGTAAGCCGTAAGCTCGTCAAAAAGCTCGGCCAGCTCGTCTTGACCTAGCGCAAGCGCGATAATGGCGGTTTTTACGTTGTATTCTTTGATCAAATTTGCAATTTCGCTCTTTGGCTGCACCAAAAATCCGTCGCAGTAAGTACCGACTAGATCGCTCCTGCCGTCCACTACGCCAACCGCGTAAAGGTCGATATAGCCCTGCCTAAGCCCTTTTAAAACGTGAAGCGCCTTTGATGTAGCGCCGATAACGACGCATGGCTCGCCCGTATGCGGCTTTTTAGAAAAGTCCAAAAACATACGCTTGGCGATCCTTAAATTTCCGATTAGCAGGCACGAGATGATAAAGTCTATAAAAACCACGCTTCGCGGAAACGGGTTGAAAACGGCTGGCATCGCAAAATAAACGATCCAAAAACAAACTATCGCGCAAAGATGAACGAGGAAAATTTTCCTCGCTTCGTTTAGTCCGAAAAATCTCCACGGCACCTTGTAAATTTTAAAAAGCCACATAAAAAATAGCTTTAAAACCACCATCGTAACGCAGCCCGCGACCAGCCCGCCCTTAAAATAATCAGGCAACACGCCGCTAAATCTAAGCAAATACGCCAGATAAAACGACGCTGCAAATATCGCGATGTCAAAGGTTAGAAAAAACGCAAGCCGCTTTAGCTTCGTCGCTTTAAACATTTATAAATTTTCCTTTACGATTTTTACCACTCGCGCAAACTCCTCGTCCACCATCGCAGTGCCGCTAGGCAGGCAGATACCGCGCGCAAACATCTCCTCGCTAGTTCCGTCCGTAAACGCTAGCGCCCCTTCAAACACCGGCTGCATATGCATCGGCTTCCAAAGCGGACGGCTTTCTATATTTTCCTTCGCAAGCGCCTCTATCACGCGTAGATGCGCGCCTTTTTCTTTAAACAGCGCGGTCGTTAGCCAACGGTTGCCGCGAGAATTTGCAATCTCTGGCATAAACTCAAGCTCGGGAAGCTCTTTTTGATATTTTTCAAAAATTTCACGTTTTTTCATCACGCGCGCTTCCAGCACCTCCATCTGCGCCGTTCCGATCGCGCCTAGGACGTTGCTCAGGCGGTAGTTGTAGCCGTAGTCTTTGTGCTCGTAGTGCAAAAAAGGCTCTCTAGCTTGCGTGCTGTAAAACCTCGCCTTCTCGACGAGCTCTCTTTCGCCCACTAGCATGCCGCCGCCGCTTGTGGTGATGATTTTGTTGCCGTTAAAGCTATATGCGCCCAGTCGTCCGAAAGTGCCTAGCGCCTTGCCGTTATAAAAGCCACCCAGCGCCTCGGCCGCGTCTTCGACCACGGCGATATTTTCCCGCTCGCAGATCTCGCAGATCTCTTTCATCTTTGCCGCCTGACCGTAAAGGTGCGTTACGACGAGCGCTTTTGGCTTTTTAGGCGAGTTTGCGATCGCTTTTTTTAGCAGCTCGGGGCTTAAATTCCAGCTTTCGTCGCTATCTACGAAAACAGGCGTCGCGCCTTGATAAAGTACCGGGCTAACGGACGCCATAAAGGTAAACGTAGATGCTAGCACTACGTCTCCTGCGCCGACACCAAGCACCCTTAGCGCTAGATGTAGTGCCGACGTGCCCGAATTTAGCGCCAGCGCATCGGGCGCGCCCGCGTAGTTTGACACGCTTGCTTCAAATTTATTCACGTATTCGCCAAGCGGCGCGATATAGTTGCTCTTAAAAACCTCGTTTATGTACTCTTGCTCTTTGCCGCTCATGTGTGGCGGGCTTAGGAAAATTCTTTGCATTATTATTCCTTAAAGAAATTTACGCATTGTAGCACTTAAAATCTAAATATTTTTATAAAAACTCGTTTAAAGTCGCTTTTAGAGTGTAGAAAATGGGGATTTTGTTAAATTTTGCGTCAAAATGTATTTTAAAAGGGCAAATTTGACGCCGCAGGGGACTTGGCTAAATTTTATCTATTTTTTTAGTTTGCGACGGTTTTATTATTACGAGCGCAAATTTGACGAGCGGTATTTTGGCTCTCAAATTTTAGCTTACGCTTCGCCTAACTTTAGCGGGATTACCGTAGGCGACGCTACCGTCTGCGATATCTCGTACTACGACGCTGCCCGCTCCGATGACGCAGTTTGCGCCGATTTTTACGCACTGGATGACGCATGAACCTATGCCTACGTGGGTATTTTGCCCAACTATCACGCCGCCTGCTAGCGCCGCATTTGGGCTAATATGCGCGAAATCTCCGATCTCGCAGTCGTGCTCAATGATCGCGCCAGTGTTTATTATTGCACCCTCACCCACTGCCGCGTGCGCGTTTATGACGGCATTTGGCATCACGACCGCGCCCTCGCCTATTTGCGCGCTAGCGCTTACTACCGCGCTTGGATGGATCAAATTCACTAAGACAAAGCCAGCGTTTTTAACTCTTTCTTGCAGGATTCGTCTGATTTTATTGTCCCCGATAGCCACGATCACGTCGGCTTTTTCTAAGCTCGGGTCAAATTTGAGTACGTTTTTGCCGTCAAATTTAGCGTCGTCCAAAAACACTATCTCGCCGTATCCGCACGCCCTAGCTACGTCCGCGACGACGGCTCCGTGTCCGCTAAAGCCGTAAACGTAAATTTTAGTTGCGGCCATTAAATTTCTCCGTCGTGGCCATGCCTTCTTTGCTCACGCCGCTTCGTTTTAGCACCTTTTGCACCGTTAAAATCGCGATTCTCGCGTCCAGCGCAAAGCTAAGCTCGCGGACGTATCTAGCGTCAAATTTAAACTTCTCCGCCCAGCTGATCGCGTTGCGGCCGTTTACCTGCGCTAGCCCCGTGATACCGGGCCTCACGTCGTGGCGGGTCGCCTGCTCGGCGTCGTAAAGAGGCAGGTACTCAACCAAAAGCGGACGCGGCCCGATAAAGCTCATATCGCCTTTTAGCACGTTAAAAAGCTGCGGTAGCTCATCAAGGCTAAGGCTTCTAACGGTCTTGCCGACGCCGCTTAGGCGCATCTCGTCTGGCAATAGCTCGCCGTCCGAGCCGCGCTCGTCGCTCATCGTTTTAAATTTGTAAATTTTAAAAATTTTAGTGTGCAAGCCCGGGCGCGCCTGCGTAAAAATGACGTCCTTGCTAACCTTAAAATAGATCAAAACCGCAACGACCGTCATGATCGGCAGCGTCAAAACTATGAGAAAAATCGCGCCGCAAATGTCCAGTAATCTCTTAAAAAACGCCCTATACATCGATAAATTTCCTATAAATTTCTATATATTTCCTAGCGACCGCTCGCTCGTCAAACTCTCGCACGGCGAGCTCCCGCCCGTTTCGCCCCATCTGTGCGGCCAAATTTTCGTCGTTTAGTAAAATTTCTATCTTTGCAGCTAGATCGGCTGAGTTTTTCGCCTCGCAAAGCAGGCCGTTAAAGCCGTTCGTCACGGCCTCGTTGCAACCGGCCACGTCGCTAGCCACGACTGCCTTGCCCATACTCATCGCCTCTAAAACCGTGCGCGGAAAGCCCTCTTTATAGCTTGGAAGCGCGAGCAGATAGCTAGCCTTTAAAAGCTGCGGCACGTCGTCTCTAGCGCCCAGATACCGCACCGCACCGCCCGTTAGAAACTTCGCGTCCGCCGTACTTTTGTTTCCTTCAAACCCTTCGCCTGCAAAGACGAACGCGCAGTCCTCGCGCCCGCGTAAAAGCTCTGCCGCCTCGTAAAACTCGCGCACGCCCTTGTGCCACATCGCGCGCGCTATCATCAGCACGATCTTTTTACCGCGTAAATCCTCGCCTAAATTTGCGGCCGGTACGCTGCTTTCGTCAAATTTGAGCGTATCTACGCCCACGCTTTTTATCTTAAAAATTTTCTCTTCGGCAATCAGCCCGCGAGCTAGAAAATAAGCAGGATCGGCCTCATTTACGAACACGCAGCCGTCGCTCATCTTTAACGCTTTTTTATAAAGCGTCTCGATCGCGGCGCGCACCAGACGGGTTTTTAAGTCGTTATCGATATAAAAGCTGCCCAGCCCCTCGACCAAATTTATTACGCGCTTTATGCCCGCTTTTTTAGCCGCAAAGGCGCCAAACACGTTTGACTTGTGCGCCGAGGTTTGCAGTAGGTCTAAATTTAGCCCGCGCAAAATCTCGGCCAGCTTTTTTGAGTTTTCAAGAACGGTTAGAGGATTTAGGCTCGCGCGGTCAAGCTCGTATGTCACGCAGTTAAACTCGCTTTTTAACCTATCCGTGTAGTCGCCCTTTGGAGCGATAGCAAAAACCTCGTGCCCGAGCCGCTTTAGCTCGCGCATTATCGGGGCGCGGAAAAAGTAGATGCTCATATCGGCATGAGATAAAAATCCTATCCTAGCCATTATTTTAAAAGCCTATAAATTTTAACCGCGCCGTTTAGTACTATCGGTTCAAACAGCTCTTTATCATAATTTTCGAATACGAAAAGCTGAATATAGGTCGAATTTAACGTGCTTTCGTCTAGTATCAAAAATCGCTCGTAATCCTTCATAAAAACGACGTAGTATCTAGAATTTTCGCTTCTTTTATAAGCTTTAGCGGTTAACTTCGAGTTTTCGTCGTAGCCTACTTCAAAATAAGTATTTATCGGTATCTTTTCGCCGAAATACAAAATATAAGACATATCGCTAGGCAATACGAATCCGCCGGTTATATCTATGCCGTTTTCGTTTTGATAAAGTCTATCGCTGCTAAAAAATAGCGCATTTCGCGTAGGCTTGCCGTCGGTTAGATCAAGTCTAGAAAACTGAAGCACGGTCGAAAAGATATCCATCATCCTATCGGGCAAATAATAATAAATTTCACGCGTTTTTTCCGGCGTTTTAAAGCCTTTATCGTTTAGAGAAAATAAAAAATCGTTTACGTTTGAAACATTATAATCTTTCATCATTTGAGCTAAATTCGAGTCGAATTTTTCGCTAAATCTTCTCTCGGTATATTCGACTTCCAAACGCGCCATATTCGCCGATCTAGTCTGATCTTCGCCCAAAGCGAAGCTAACGGCGAAATTATCCTTACCTAGATGTTTTCCTCCGTCTATTAACGTTTTCACGTCGGCATAGTATCTAAGCGGATAGCCGTAATCCCACCACGCAAGCGCGTAGTCTTCCCTGCTTGCAATATACTTTAACGCGTCTATACTCTCAACCTCGCTTTGATAAAAAACTGTCGGTACTTTATAATTTTTTATATGTTGTAAACAGGGCAAAAGCGCCAAAAACGAAATTCCTATTAAGACGAATTTTGCGTCCCACCTATTTAGCTTTAAAACGTCGGCAGCTATAAATCTAGCGAAAAATCCAAATCCGATAGCGGCGATCGGAACGGCGTAAATCGTAAATCTAAGCCCGCCTTTTAAAGCCAAAAATCCCAAAAATAGTATCGGAAGCGTCAACAAAAACGAGCGAAATCTAAAACAGAGCATAACTATACCGATTAAGGACGCTAAAAACGTTACGACGTGTCCGCTAATTCGTTGCGCGAAAGTCATGAAATCTATCGTCGAACTTTCTCTGATAGTTTGATTTACGTTATAGTATTGAAAGCTTATTTCCGGATTATCGGCGATACCGCGAAAAAGATAAAATTTAAGCTGGAACCAAATAGGATCCAATCCGCCGCAAAACGTAAAAAAAACTACGACTAAAGTCGCGAGCAGGGCTATCGCGCGTTTATTAAAAAGATCGGGTCTAAAATAGATAAAAGCGTAAACAGCTAAAATCAGCGCGATTTTAAGCCAAAAAAACGTATGCGTAAGCGCGATAAGCATAAAAACAAGCGCTTCGTAGAAGACCGCGTTTCGACGCTCAAATACTAAAATATAGATAAAAAACATACCTATTATCGCAAAATTTAAAGAATACGAACTAGGATACCACCAATCATTCAGTAAAATAAAAATCGGGATAAAGATTAAATTTATCCTAGTTTTACGCTCTGCTAGCCTTATAATCGACCATGCGCTCATCATCGGCAAAACTATAGTTAGCATATCAGTATCATAGTATCCGGCCATCGTGCGATTATAGTAGCTGTTTGCGACGCCGGCAAGTAGCGCCGCGACGAATCCCGCCCTAACTACGCCGTATTCCCGAGATATCAAAATAACCGGAACTACTATAAGCGAACCGAAAAATACGCTCATATAAAGTAAAATAGTTTCAAATTTAAAAGGCAAAATAAGCGTCAACCAATACGTCAGCGTCGGCATCGAACGCCCATAGTAACTAAGATCGTTAGGCTGGTGAAAACCGGCTACCATATCTCTAGCGCCCTCGGCGAACGCATATCCGTCGTTGGTACTAATCATCAGTTGACCGTTCCAGTAAAACGGATCGAACTCGCTAGCCCAACCGACCCAATAAAGCCTACAAACCGCGCTAAAAATAAAAGCCGCAGCTATCAAAAGCATAGTCTGCCTAGAAAATTTTATCTCTTTAATCTTTGCTATTTTAATCACCTTGCAAATACTCCGTTAACCGCCTTGCGACGACTTCTTTATCGAAATTCTTTACGCGATTATACGCCTTTTTTTCATAATCCCGCCTCAAATTTTCATCCTCAAGCGCTCGCCTCATCGCAGTCTCCATCGCTTTTTCGTCGTCAACGGGCGTTAAAACGCCGTATTCATCGTCGCCAAGAAGCTCTCTAGCGCCGCTTTTGTGATCGGTAGAGATGATAAATCTCTCGCAAGCAAGCGCTTCTAAAAGTACGTTTGAAAAGCCCTCAAACCGCGAAGCACAGACGAAACACTGCGCGTTTTTGATAAATTTAAACGGATTTTTATCCGTACCTAGTAGCTTTACGCGCTCGCCTACGCCAAGCTCGTCGATCAAATTTTGAAGCTCGCCTTGCAAAGGCCCCTTGCCGAGTATCCCAAGCGTCGCGCGCTCGTTTTTTAAATTTGCGATTATTTTTATTAACATCGCTTGATTTTTACCGCTATCAAGCCGCCCGATATTTAGAAAAAACGGCTTAAATTTGGCATCTAGCGGCTCATCGGCGAGAGTTTTTATCGCCGCCAAATCGACCGCGTTATATAGCACCTTAGTTTTTGCGGCGTCGCAGCCGAAATTTCGCACGAGATCATCGGCGTTTCCCTGCGCGTTAGCTAGGATAAGATCTGCTTTTGGATATAGCGCCTTAACCAAAATTCTATTGGCAAATCCGCTAAGGCCGCTTTTATAGATGACCGACGGGCAGCTGCGCTCGCTTATCACCATCCGTCCTTTTACCCCGGCGATCCTTGCTAAAAGCGCGATATAACAAGGCCGGTTCATTAATACAAAATGTAGGTCGATAGCCAAATCGTCGCAAAGTTTTTTATAATTTAAGGCTAAAAACGGAAACAAAAGCCCCAAACGAAAAAGCTTTTTTGCGCCGCTTTCATAGGGATCCGAGCGCTCGAGGAAGTGAATTTTTACCGTGCTTGGTATCTCGTAGGCTACGACCTCGCTCATCAAAATGAGATGAACTTCGTATTTTTCGCACAGAGCCGGGAGCAAATTTGAAACCACGCGCTCTGCCCCGCCCGGCCCCATAGAGTAGAGAAAAACGGCTAATTTTTTCATTCGCCGCGCGTTTTTTTGTATATCCAAACGCGAATTTTAGTTAAAAATAAAATCATAGACTTTGGAAACGGGCTTAAAATCAGCATCGCCAGCGCTTCTTTTGTAAATTTAAATTTGAGGCTTTTAAAAAGATATTCGTACATTTTTTTGTATTCGCCGCCGAATTTCGCATAGTACGCCGCCATTTTGTATAGGATCGCTATATGAGCATCGTTTACGCAAAATTTCGGCTCGGCCGAATTTGCCCCGTTTGCGCTAGCTTGAGCGTTTTTCTCGGCGATCTTTTGCAAAATCAGCTCCGCAGTCATCGCGTAGCCTTTCATTATGCAAAGCGGGCGTTTAAACGAGTTTATCGTGACGCTGTCGCTGCGGTGAAAGCGGTAAATACGCACTGCGTCGTGCAGATAGTAAGCAGGAAGGTCAAAAAGATAGATCCAAAGCGTATTTTCGCTACCGTAAAGCCCCTTTTCAAAGCGCCTCTGGCCGATGGCGTCGCGGCGAAACATTATCAAAAACTCGCCCGTTATCTTGCCGTCGTAGTAGTCCTGCGGCGAAATTTCCCCGCTTTTACTC
>CAUQJW010000011.1:0-22476 GCA_963518485.1 uncultured Campylobacter sp. | reverse complement strand
ATCTTGAGTCGGTTCGTCGATCTCTTTTACCAACTCTTCTAAATCATCCATCTCGTCTATGTCTTCCATTTCATCGGCTAAAGCGATTTTTGTTATCCCGTCCTCGTCGTCTTGGCTATCTTCAAGCTCATCGTCGAATTTCATCTCGTCTATTTCATGCATCAGTTCGCTTAATTCATCCATGGTGTCGTCTTTAACGAGTTCTTCTGATTTTTCTTCTTCGTCGTCTAAATCTTTTACGACCCCCAAGTCATCCGCAGTCTCTTCGACAACCTCTTCCTTCATCTCTTCGAGTTCGTCTTGAGCGTCTAATTTTTCATTTTCATCCAACTTAATATCTTCAAATATATCGTCTATCGAATCTTCAAAAGCTTGATCGGGCTCGGTCTCGGCTTCAGAAATCGCCGCATCGGATATCTCTTCCGAAGAAGCATCCGCCGAGTCGTTTTCTTTACCTTCTTCGGCCAAACTTTCCATCGCGCTTATAAATTCGGTCGGCAAGAAAGGTTTGGATAAAATCTTATCCGCGACTTCTGGGGCGCTAGAGTTTTTAGAGGCTAGAAATAAAATCTTTTTTGCTACGCTTTTTACGTCGACTTCAGCAATATCTACGTCGCTATCGATTACTAAAACATCGAATTCGCCGCTTAGCTCGCTTAAATTTTCCGCTTGCGTATATTCATATCCGATTTTTTCCAAACTAAGCGTAGCAAGGCGCGCGACGGCCGGATTGGCGTTTAATAATGCGACTTTCATAAAAACTCCTTTTACGAACGTAGGTTCCGTATTTTAAGATATTTTTGATTATTCACAGCTTATATTTCTTAAATCAAACGAAAAATAACGACGGTAAGTCGTTAATCACGCGCAAAATTAGAGTTTTAAATAACTCCATTATACCTGCTAGTATCGCGATTAATACGGCAAATCCTATCGTAATTTTAATCGGATATCCGACCACCAACAAGTTAAACTGCGGCATAGTTTTCATAAGCATGCCGAATATCAAATCCGATAACAACGAAAGCGCTAAAATGGGAAAAGAAATAATAAAACCGAAAGTAAACAAATTCGTCATCGCCTTTACGGCGTAATCAGCCGCCGCACGCCCAGGATAAAATCCGCCCAAAGGCACGCTATCTATAGAATTAGCGATAAATAGCAAAATAAGGTGATGTCCGTCGAACGCTAAAAAGGTCATAAGCGCAAGGAAATTTATGATATTCGAAATCACGGGTGAACTAACGCCCGTCTGCGGATCCAATACGGATGCCATAGAAAAGCCCATTATCATAGAAATTTGCTCGCCGGCAAGCTGCATAATCGCAAAAACTATACCTAAAAATAAGCCTGCACAAAGCCCCAAAACAGCCTCGCTTATAATACCTATCATTACGTAATATACGCCGCCGCTTTGAATTTTAGCCAGCGGAAATAAAAAAATAGTTAGAAAAAAAGAGAAAGAAGCTTTTACGGTAAAAGGAATTTGGTTATGGCTATAAAATGGGAAAAATACCATGAGTCCGCCTACTCTAGCGAATAAAAGCATAAAAGTTATAACGTTTCTTTCAGCGAAAAATTCGACTATTTCCATATTTTAGCTCTAAATCTTTTAAAGGGGCGCTCAAAAGCGCGAAATACGACCGTTGTCGATATCGCTTCGGCCGATCTAAATTATACCGCTTTTATAAATTTTAACGGAAATTATATCTAAAATCTAATTTTTTAAAAGCAGCTTGTTTTCCAAACGATACACGTCGTCGCACCTTTGCGCTAGTTCGTTATCGTGCGTAACGAGAATTAGCGCGGCGCCATTTGTCCTAACGTAATTAAATAGCGTCTGCATGACTTCGTCCGCAGTCTGCTTATCTAAATTTCCCGTCGGTTCGTCGGCGAATATAACTCGCGGTTTTTTACAAAGTACTCTCGCAATCGATACTCGTTGTTGCTGTCCTCCGCTAAGCTCGCCGGCCTTTTGGTCCATAACGTCTAGTATTTTTAAATTTTTAAGTATTTTTTCGTCTACCTTTTGCCCCGATAGCACGCCGGCTAGTTCTATATTTTCGCGTGCGTTAAAGCCTTTAAAAAGATAATGAGCCTGGAATATTATCCCGAAATCCATTCGCCGAATTTTTAAAAGCTCGTTTTGAGAAAGCGAATAAAGTGATTTTTTATTATAAACTACTTTGCCGTTTTTAGGCGTCAAGAGAGTGGAAAGTATATGAAGAATCGTCGATTTTCCGCAACCGCTAATGCCGGTTATAGCGCAACTGCCGCCGGCATCGACGCTTAAATTTACATTCTCAAAGAGCGTATAATCATACGCAAAACCTAGATTTACGCCCCTTAAGATTTCCATTAATTTATTAGCCTATTTGCGCCGCCACTTCAGCCGCAAAATCGTCTACTTTTTTCTCTAATCCTTCGCCCAGCTCAAAACGAACGTATTTTACGATCTCTATCTTACCGCCTAGCTCTTTGCTTTTTTCTTCTAAGACTTGTTCGATAGTTTTTTTATCGTCCATCACGTAAAACTGTCCTAGAAGGGTAAGACGTTGATCTAAAACCGTATTATCGGCATAAAATCTATCGATTTTGCCCGGAATTATTTTATCCCAAATTTTTTCCGGCTTACCCTCTGCCGCAAGCTCCGCTTTTATAGCTTCGATAGCCTTGGCTAGCTCGGCATCGCCTATCTGGCAGCGGCTAGCATACTCCGGAATATGATGAAGCGGTTTTCCTAAGCGTTTAAATTCGTCATTTTCTTTTTCGAGCTCGGCGCGAAGCGCGATAAATTCTTTTTCTACAAAATCTTTATCTAAATCCTTATAACTAATAACGCTCGGTTTCATTGCGGCGGCATGCATACATAAATTTCTTATAAATCCGCCAGCTTTTTTGGCCGTTTCGGCATTCTCGCAAGCAGCGGCTATTATGACGCCTACGCGACCGTTTGAGTGGACGTAGCCGTTAACTACGCCTTCATCGTCAACCGTAACGGTTTCAAAACGACGAACGACTAAGTTCTCGCCGATAGTAGCGATTTGGCCCTTGAAGTAATCTTCGAATTTTACGCCGTTAATCGTACTTACGTTTAAGCTCTCTACGTCAGAAATTTTATTTGCTTGGATATGCGACGTAGTATCGCTGGTTAAAGCCTGAAATTGCGCATTTTTAGCTACGAAATCGGTTTCCGAGTTTATCTCGCTGATAGTCGCTATTTTTAAAGAACCGTCCACTTTTACGCTAATAAGACCCTCGCTAGCTAGGCGGTCAGCCTTTTTAGCGGCTTGACCTAGGCCTTTTTCGCGTAGGATATCGACGGCTTTTTCCATGTCGCCGTTAGCCTCGGCTAGCGCCTTTTTGCAGTCCATCATTCCGGCTCCGGTTGATTCGCGGAGCTCTTTTACCATTTGTGCGCTGATTTCCATTACTCTTCGTCCTCGCTGAAGTCCTCGGAGAAGTCTTCGCTCGCAGCCTCGTTTACGACTGCGTCTTTTTCGGCTTGGCTTACGGACTCTTTGCCTTCTTCTAGCTCGCCGCCGTCTTTTTCAAGCTGAGAACGTCCCTCGATGATAGCCTCGGCCATCTCTTGGCAGAAAAGCTGAACCGAGCGGATCGCGTCGTCGTTGCCAGGAATCGGGAAGTCGATAACGTCAGGATCGCAGTTTGTGTCGATCGGAGCTACGACGGGGATTTTTAGGCGGTTAGCTTCTTGTACGGCGATTTTTTCTTTTACGGTGTCGATGACGAAAATCATATCAGGTACGGTTTTTAGGTTTCTGATACCGCCCAGAGACGCTAGGAGCTTCTCTTTTTTGCGGCGAAGCATTAGAGCTTCTTTTTTAGTTAGTAAATTTATAGAGCCGTCTTCTTCCATAGCCTCGATTACTTCGAGCTTGCGGATAGATTGGCGGATAGTGCCGAAGTTCGTCATCATGCCGCCTAGCCAGCGGTGATTTACGTACGGCATGCCGCATTTTTCAGCATACTCTTTTAGAGTTGCGCCGGCTTGCTTTTTAGTGCCTACGAAAAGTATAGTTTTCCCCTCTGCAGCCGCGTCGCGAACGACGTTATAAGTGTAGCGGAAGTAGCGTATAGTTTTTTGTAGATCTATGATATAGATACCTTTTCTCTCGCCGAAAATGAATTTTTTCATCTTCGGATTCCATCTGCGCGTTTGGTGTCCGAAATGAACGCCGCACTCTAGCAAATCTCTCATTGTTACCATGAGTTTTCTCCTTGTGGGTTTCCCCGAAATTTAGTTTTATCCTCCGCAGCCATTAACGCTTAAAAGCGCAACAAAATCAGGATTGCCGCGTGTGAAATAAAGGGGGATTATACTTAAACTAACATAAATTTAAACTAAATTTTATTTACTTAGTTGCGAGTCTTCTTCGATTTGTATCAGTTTAGTAAAAATCTCTGCCGCAACTTGCCTTTGCTCGGAGGTTAAATTAATCTTTTGGACTTGCAAAAGAGAACTAACGACCGCTTCGTTTTGCAACGTTTCTATGCCGAATTTTCTCGCGTTTGCGGCGATTTTTGCCGCGAGAGGATTTTTTGATTTAAAATTTTCGTACGGCATTTTTCCTCGTTTTTGCGTTAGGTTACGGAGCGATTATATGAAATTTAAGGTAAATTCGGGCTCAAATTTTACCCAAAGCCCGAATTTACGCCGCATTTACTCTTTTATTTCAAAAACAAGCGTCGTTTTTAGCGTCTCTTTGTCGCATTTTGCGGCGTCCGGGTAAGGCCTTTCATAAATCACCTCAAACACCCAAAAGCCGGGCCTTAGCGCTACGACTTCGGTGATGCCCTGCGCGTCGGTCACACCGTAAAACGCTCGCTTATCCTCTAAAAATCCCGCAAAAGTGCCGGTTAATTTGGCGCGTTCTAGCGGCTTGCCGTCAGCCAAAACTTGTAGTTTAAAGGGCTTATCCGCGCGAAAACCTGCCGGATTTTGCAGCGGCACGGTCGGGGTTTGCGCCGACGGGCTTAGCGATGAAGTCGTCTGCTTCGCCTAAATTTAGGATTTTTTTGGACGTTATCGTCATCAAGCGGCAGATTTGTACGTCGCTTAAATCTTTTAAATCAAGCTTATCTTTGCCTATGATCCACTTGCCGTCGCTACGTTTTTTAGCGAATACGTCGGATTTTGCCGCGCCGGCAGGATAGGTGCCACAGCCTAGCTTTGCGCCCTAGTAGCGGTAGTTTTCGCCGCTTTGCGCTAGCTATTTTTTCTGCCCATTTTTGCCTATCAGGGTAACGGGCAGAAAAAAAACGGATGCGCTCTTTCATTATGGGTTAGTAGCTTGGAAAATCGTCGCTATAACTCATTTTTGCGACGAATTTGCCTGCCTTTTCGTCGTTTGGCCCATTTATCCAAAACTTAGCGCCTGTGCCGAGCAAACGACTTCCGCGAGCATAAGAGCGGCTAAAATTTTACTCGTTTTTATGATTTTTCTTTCGGTCGTTTTAGATATTTGATATCAAATTTTAGCCAAATTTATTCTACATTTTAGGGCGATTTAAATTTGCAAGCTAGCGGCGTCGCCGAGACAAAGCGGCGAAACCGACCGCGAATGCACCCAAGGACGGGGCGAATTCGCGTTTAATTTTTACGTTTCGTAGGCATGGGTTTATTTATAATAAACCCGCAAAATCGCCCCGTGACGCCCTCTCTACGGTAGGAAAACAGCTCCCCCGTCTCAAACGTACAGCGCGGATCAAACTCCGCTCGCCCTACGCCAAGCTGCGCAAATTCGTCCCGCAAGGCCGCCTCCATGTCAAATTTGCCGCCATTTTTATAGCGGTTAAACTCGGCCAGATCTAGCTCGCCAACCTCGTAGTTTCGCGCCTTGATATTTGCGCCGACAAACACGCGCAGATCGCTCGCCTCGCAGCCAAACTCGCTCGCCATCGAATTTACCGCGTTCGTGCAGATTTTACCCGTTACGCCCGCCCTGCCCGCATGCACGGCGGCAACCACGCCCCGCCCCTCGTCCGCGATCAAAACGGGCGAACAGTCGGCGACCAAAACGCAAAGCGCTACGCCTCTAAGCGCAGTTATCACGCCGTCGCAAGGCGGTAGCTCGTCCTTTAAATCCCTCAAAATTTCCACGCGATTTGAGTGAATTTGACGCATAAATTTTAGATTGCTAGGCGCTACGCCGATTTGCTCGGCTAAGATTTCGCGATTTTTAGCTACGTTTTGCGGCAGGTCGCCGACGTGGCCCGCTAAATTTAAACCCTCGTATGCGCCGTCGCTTACTCCGCCAAAACGCGTCGTAAAGCCGAGCTTCAAGCGCTTGCTCTCAAAAACTACGTCTAAAATTTCCCGCTTCATTTTTTCCTTTTTCGTCACCGTCCGCTCCGTATAGAGTGCGGTTTTGCAAGCTAAATTCGCAAGCTATAAATTTTGCTTCGCAAAAGCCTAATAAAGGCTCGCGATGTGCTGCGACTCGTCCCAGCTGATCTCGCTTTTACCGCCGTTTTGGGCACTGCGACCAAACTCTAGCTGCCTAGCTACGTAGCGCGCGAGTAGATCGCTTTCTACGTTTACGCGGCGTCCCGGCTCAAACTCGCCGAACAAGCTCTCGCGAAAGGTAATCGGGATGATCGTGAGGCGCACGCCTGCGGGCAAAACCTCGTTGATCGTGAGGCTTACGCCCTCGACCGCGATGCTGCCTTTGTTCGCCATCAAAGGCATGACGCTAGGAGGCAAATTTATATAAAAATCAACCCCGTTTTCGCGCCGCTCTATGCGCGCGACTTCGCCGATAGCGTCTACGTGGCCTTGCAGCAGATGTCCGTCTACGCGGTCGGCTAAGCGCATCGCAGGCTCGATATGCACGCGTCCGCGCAGATTTTCCGTCGCGATGTGCGCTCTAGTCTCGGCGCTAAGCTCCAAGCTAAAGCCGTCTGCGTGCAGCTGCGTCACGCTAAGACATGCGCCGTTTACCGCGACGCTATCGCCTAAATTCGGGCGGTACGCGGCTTTTAGTCGCAGGGTGTTTTGCGAATAGCTCGCAACCTGTGCGATCTCGCGAATTAGTCCGTTAAACATTTTTCGTCCTTAAATTTTGAGCTATTTTATAAAATTTAGCCTCAGAGCGGGCTAAATTTGCCGCATAAATTTTAACCGCCCCATTTTTTGCCGCGGCTCGAATATATAAAACTAGCGGAATAATCGCGCCCGGCCTCGATAAATTTAATGCACTTTAAAAATATTAAGATAAAATAGGAACTTAATATTAAATCACAAGAAACGATAAACTTGAAAAAATCACGATTAGGCTTACTAGAAACCGATATTTTAGACGTTTTGGATCAAAACGAACTCGCTAAATTTAACCGCGAGTTTTTAACAAAAGGCGTAGCTATCTACGCCGAATCCATCAAAGTCGTAATATTTAAAAGCGGCTCCGGCAAGCTCTCGTTTTTCGAGGACGGCGAGGAGTTTATCGTCTATCGCCTCCAAAAAGACAACATCTCGATCATAGACGACGCGTGCGTGCTAGAGATCCTAGAGGACAGCGAGATCTACTCGATCGAAGCAAGCGATATAGGCGAACTGCTAAAAAACGAACGTTTTGCAAAGGCCTACGCCGATACTCTCGCAAATATCGCGCTTTTACAACACCAAATCATAAAATCCATACTCTTTGAAAGCGCCAAAGGCCGTATCGCGAATTTCCTCATAGAGCTAGCCGCCGAGCAAAATTTGACGCAAAACGGCTACAGCTACGTCTTTTTGCCCTTTTCGCTTAAAGTGCTCTCTAGCTTCGTCGGACTCAAGCGCCAAAGCGCAAGCACCGCGTTTAACGAACTAATCAAAGACGACATCATCAGGCGCATAACGCCGCACGAAATTTTAATAATCGATCGGGAAAAGTTAAGAAGCTATATGAATTAAAGGCGAAATCTAGACTATTCGTAAAAGCGGTTTCGATAGATAAAACGGAAGCGGGTTTATAGCCGCTTCCGAAACGGATTTAATATTTTAAATTTATCGGCGGCTACTTTCTCTTCATGTCGAATTTATTCGCCATAAATCCGACTAACCCCACAAAGAAAAGTCCGCCGCAGATATTGCCTAGCGTAACGGGAACTAGGTTTTTGCCGATGAAATTTCCCCAGTTTAGCATTTCTAGCTTTTCAGCCGTGATGCCGTGCCCTAGAGCCGTAGCCACAGCGGCGATATCTCCGCCGTTTGCCGCGATGTAGTGAGCTTTAGCGATGATGGCTTCCGTTATGATAAACATATTTGCTACGCAGTGCTCCATAGAGCAAGCCACAAACGCGCCGATCATCCACATAATGGCAAAAAATTTGCCCGCTAAGTTGCTCTCGCTAGTCGCAGTCCAGATAGACATGCAAACAAACACGTTACAAAAGATTCCTCTGATAAATAGCTCGTGAAACGGCGCGGTAACCTTGCCTATACCTGAGGGTATAAAGTGCTGCAAGATATAACCGTCGTATTTTAGCGGTAAGCCCGAGTAGTAGTACATATAAGCAATTAGCGCGCCGCCGACGAAGTTAAAAACCCAAACGATCGCCCAGTAGCTAAAGGTTTTGCCTAAATTGAGCTTGCCTTCATACGCGCTAACGCCGCTTAAAACCGAGCTAGTAAATAGATGTCCGCCGTAAAAAACGACCATCATAAGTCCGCAGCTAAAGGTGATGCCGCCGATAAAATTTGCAAGACCGATAGACTGCTTTTCAGCCATGCCCACGGTCGAGTGCGCCCAGAAAATATCGCCCATAGCAATCGCCGCGCCCGCCATGATAGCTAGAAAAATAATGCTTACTAACGGAGTATGCGCCTTATGCTCCATCGAATTTGACACCGCTTGCGCGGTTTCTGCAGGATTTAACATCTTCTCCTCCTAATTTAAATTTTTATCTATTTCCAAGATACGTTCAAAGGCTTTTTGCGCGCTTTTTTTCGCGTTTTCGCTTAAGCCCTCTTTAAAATCAAGCACGTTTTCAAGCAAAACGCTAATGCCTAAAAACAGCGTCTTGGGGCAAATTTTACGCAGGTAGCTTAAAAGTACGGGCGTAGGCAAGTTGTGCGTCGAGTAGATATAGTCGCGCTCGTTGCTTAGATCAAAAAATTCGATCGCGCCGTCCTTAAACCCGCTCATAGCATCTACCACGACGATGATATCGGGCGCAAATTCGCGAAGCGCGCCAAACTCGTTTTCAGGCACGTCCTGTCCGTAAAATACCCGCCAATCTTTCAAATTCGCCTCGACGATTCGCCCCGTTTCGTTGCCTACGTCGTCGTCGCCGCGCATGGGATTGCCGATGCAAAGCAAAGCCTTTTTCATACTAAAAACCCTCCGCGCGCTAAATTTAACCCGTAAGCCTTTGTCCGATTTGAGCTAAATTTCATCAAAAATCCTTCCTAAGCACCAGGTATCCCTCGCGCAGATTTTCAAGCTCTTTTTTTAGCTCGCATTCGCAAAGCTCTGGGATGAGCCTTGCCGCATGCTCCCTAAATATCTCCACTTCAAAATACTTACTTAAATTTCCCAGCTTAAATTTGACGTATTCGCCGCCGCTAGCGACGATACGCTCAAACTCCTCGTCGGGTATTTCGAGCGATTTTTCGCTAAAGTCCACCGTCCCCACGCCGTGTCCGACGCAGACGGAAAATAGCTTGATATCTTTTAGCTCTTTTGGCATCTTTTCGTTTTCGTCCATATGGCGGCGGGCGAGCTTATAGACTCTTATCATCGTTTATCCCAAATTTCTTTTTTGACGTCGATGGCGTTTTGCGTATCGCGTTTTGCTTTGGCGTATTTTAGATAGACGTCGTTGTAAAGCAGCCCCATGCACTCGGCGTATCTAGGGTCTTCTTCTTTATGGATAGCCTCTAGCATCGCTTTTTTAGTAGCTGCTACGTCGTGGATATTAGGAGAAGTTTTGGCCGCGTCCATATATTTAGCAAACAGCGTCCTGCCGAAGATATAGCTCATTAGCCTCTTTGCCTCGGCTTCCAAATCGCGCTCGAAAAGTATATCGCCTATGATAGACTCTTTTACGGCGGGGGCTTTGCAGTCGTCTTGCTCGAAGCTTCTTTTTTGTAGCTTTTGATCTATGATACTAAGAGCCATACCAAGGCCGTATATGACGCTGGCAGGATGCGGAGGACAGCCCGGGATATAGACGTCTACGGGGATAATCTTATCTATACCGCCCCAAACGCTATAAGCGTCGTAAAAGATACCGCCCGTACTGCCGCACGCGCCAAAGGCCACCACGATCTTAGGATCGGGTGCGGCCTCGTAAGCGCGAAGTAGCGGATAATACATCTGGCGCGTAACCGGGCCGGTGCAGAGCAAAATGTCTGCGTGGCGAGGGTTGGCTACTAGCTTAAAGCCGAAGCGCTCCGGATCCCACATCGGCGTGATAGCGGCGAAAATTTCTATCTCGCAGCCGTTGCAGCTGCCGCAGTCGATGCGGTAGACGCTAAAGCTTCGTTTGATATTTTTTAGATGTTCTAACTTTGCGGTTAGGTCGTTTGCCGTTTTTATATTTTCGGGAACTTGATAAAGGCTCATTTTATCCCCTCCTCTACGTCTTTAGTTATGCGCTCTACGGCTTGGGCTTTTTTGCATTCGGGGCAGATATATAGATAGTCTTTAGCCTCTTCTAGTCTGCCCGGGAGCAAATTTGCCGTGCTAAGCTTTGAAAAAGTATAGTTGATAAGGCGAACGGGCGTATAGGGTTTGCCGCAACATTTGCACTTTTGCATCTCTAGCTCGCCGCGCTGTATTAGCGCGCTTTTGTCGAATTTAACCGCTAGCTCGAAACCCTGGCTTAGGCGCACGCCGCCGGTTGGACAAACCTCGTCGCAGCGTCCGCAAAATATGCATCGTCCGCAGTCAAACTGCCACACGAGCTTGTCTTGCTTTTCGTTCATCTTTAGCTCTATGGCGTTGCTAGGGCATGCTACGCCGCACGCCGCGCAACCTATGCAAAGCTCGTAGGTGTAAAACGGCTGCCCGCGGAAATTTTCGGGTACCTTATAAGGCTCAAACGGATAGGCGTAGGTTGCCTTTCCGTATTTTTCGGTTACGTCAAATAACTTCATCATCTTAAATCCTTTTTGCTAATTTTGCCCGTTTGGCAAAATTTCTTAAGGTCTTTTTCGGTTAAAATTTTGCTCTTTTTGGTATTTACGTCCACTACGGTAACGCGGTCGGTGCAGGAGTAGCACGGATCTAGCGAGCAAACGATAAGCGCCGCGTCTGAAATATTATTTCCGCGGAACTGATAGCGAAGGCTAGGCCAGTTGTTATAAGTAGCCGCGCGGCATCTCCAGCGGAAAACCTTTTGCGCGCTGCCTTGCATGATCCAGTGTACGTTTTCGCCGCGAGGAGCTTCTACGTGTCCGAGGGCGAAATTCTCAGGCTTTATCATCGTTTTTGGATCGATTGATATCGGCGTTTGAGGCATTAGCTCCAAACACTGCCTGATGATATGTATGGACTCTTTTAGCTCGTTATATCTCACGACTTCGCGGCTAAATACGTCTCCGCCGTGCTCTACGTAGACTTTAAATTCTATATTTTTAAAGAAATCGTAAGGATGGTCGTAGCGGTTGTCGCGCTTTAGGCCCGAGCCTCGCATATTAGGCCCCACGGGGCTAAAGTCTCTTGCTACTTGCTTATCTAGCACGCCTACGCCTTTCCAGCGCGCGATTTGGCGTTTATCGTCCATAACCGCGTCCCAAATTTCAGAAATTTGAACATCGAGCTTGTTTATCATCTCGATGCCCTTTTTTATCTCGTTATCGGTCATATCGCGGCGAAGTCCGCCCATGATGACGTTGCCGTAGGTTTTGCGGCCGCCCGTTACTAGCTGGGCTAACTCCATAGAGTACTCGCGTACCCTAAAGATATGCATAAAGGCGTTATAGTTACCCGTTACCTCGCAAGCTAGACCGATGTTTAAAAGATGGCTGTGAAGGCGCTCGATCTCAAGGCAGATGACGCGGATAGCCTGCGCTCTTAGCGGGATTTCTAGCTTTATAGCTTTTTCTGCCGCTTCTATACATGCAATCGCGTGGGCGTAGCCGCAAATTCCGCAGACGCGCTCTGCAAGATAGCCCATCTGATCGTAGTTCATTCTGTTTTCGGCTAGCTTTTCCATACCGCGGTGCTGATAAAAGAGGCGGTAGTCCGCGTCTATGATCTCGTCGCCGTCGCAAAATAACCTAAAGTGTCCAGGCTCATCGCTAGTTACGTGCAAAGGCCCAAGCGGCACGTCGATGACGCTATCGCCTTTTGGAAATAAAAACTCGGCGTCGGGCTCATCTTGGTGAGCGACGGGATCGGGACGGTAGCGGTAGTCCATAGCGTCTTTTCTAAGCGGATAAAGGCCGTCCGGCCAATCGTCGCTTAGCACCAATCTACGCTTATCGGGCAAGCCCTCGGCTACTAGGCCGAACATATCGTAGGCTTCTCTTTCGTACCAAACGCAAGCAGGCACTAACGGCGTAACGGACGGAAAAGTCGGATCGACGCCGGGAATTAGCGTTTTAACGGTGATAAAGCACTTATCCTCGGCGGCGAAGTCGTCTTCTTCCGTCATCTTGCCGCCCTCCATAGACAAAGCGTAGTAAAGCGCAAAACAGCCGTTTATAGTCCTCTCGTCGCTAGGTATCATCGTAGAGATGAAACCGCCGATATCGTAGTAAAGGGTCTTAACCGCAAGCGGAAGGTCGTTTCTGTCCACTAGGACGGTGATTTGGTCGTCGGCTTGGCGGGTTACTTCTAGAACCTTTACCTTTGTTTTTAAAATTTCAACGAATTTATCGCCTCTCATAATAGTTCTCCAGTTATTATCTTCACGCCGTTTTCAACCAGCGTATAAAAGTTATCCACGTGCCAAACGCCAAAGATTATAATCAAAGCGCAAAGCAAGATAAGCGGTAAATTTTCTAATATACTCATCTCTTTATTGTGAACGACCGCGGCTTTAGGTTCGCCGAAGCTTGCTAAGTTAAAGTGCGAGAAGTCCGCGATAAAGATGATGGCAAGAGCTATCGCAAATAAAGCGACGCTAAAGTATTGACCGCTATTTACGGCGCCGACGAAGACGTTAAATTCGCTAACGAATATCGCAAACGCGGGTACGCCTACCAGCGAGCAAACCGCTGCGCCGAACATCATAGTGGTTATCGGTGCAATCTTTACCATACCGCCCATTTTGCTCATATCTTTGTGTCCGTAGATTCTAGCGATATTGCCCGTTGAGCAAAACGCGAGAGCCTTCGTAAAGCTGTGAGCTAGGCAGTGGAAAATAGCCGCAAATAGCCCGAAAAATCCACCCACTCCCAAAGCAAAAGCTATAACGCCCATATGCACGATAGAGTGGTAGGCAAACATCCTTTTTACGTCGTGTTGCCTGATTAGGAAAATTCCGCCCACAAATAGCGTAATAAGACCGGAAACTATCATCACGCTTTGAACAAACTCCATACCCGTAGCTTGAGCCGCGATAGCGTAGTATCTAAATAAAGCTAGCATCGCGCACTTTAGCAAAACGCCTGAAAGCAGAGCCGAAATCGGCGCCGGGCCTTGGGCGTGAACGTCGGGAAGCCAGGTGTGCGTAGGAGCAAGGCCGGCTTTGGTGCCAAATCCGATAAGCGCAAAGACGAAGATTAGCTTAGCGACGTCGGGGCTTAAATTTTTAGCGTTTGCCATTATGCCCGTCCACAACATCGCAGCCTCGCCGTCTTTTATCTCCGCAAAGGTCGCAGAGTAAAGAAGCACGGTCGCATAAAGCGCGAACGCTAGGCCGATAGAGCAAAGGACTATGTATTTATAGCCGCTCTCGGTCGATTTTTGATCTTTTAGGATCGCGACTAGAAACACCGATGAAAGCGTAGTAGCCTCGATCGCAGCCCACATAAACGCGACGTTGTTACAGATGACGCTTAAGCTCATCGTAAAGATAAACACGTGGCTAAGCGCGTAGTATTTCTTAAGCGCGCTTAAATTTATATGTCCCTCTTCAAGCTCCCATCTCATATAGTGGGTCGCGTATAAATTTACCAGTAGGCCCGTAACCGCGATAAGTATCAAAAATACGCAGCCAAGGCTGTCTAAAAACAAAAATTTATCGTGCGCGTAAAACGTACCGCCCGTTAAAACCTTGCTTACGTTAAATAGCAAGGCTAAAGACGTAACCGCGCTAACTGCTACGTGAAGCAAACTCAAAAAAGCGTAATTTTTCGGAGAGAAAAATAGCAGTATCGCTCCAAGAAGCGGTAAAATTAATATCAAAGTTAAACTATCCATCTCTATCCCCTTAAATTCGTAGCCTTAGACGTATCAAGGCTGCCGTATGCTTTATAAAATCTAATCGCTAAAACGCTCATGATGATAACCGCAAAAATCGCGTCGGTTAAAATTCCAAGCTCAACGAGCTCGTTTGAGTTGTAAGCCATGAGCGCTAGGCTTAGATGTATGCCGTTTTCAAAAAGGCAATAAGCTAAAATTTGCTTGATAAAAGAGTTTCTAAGCATAAAGCCGAAAACCCCCATCATAAACACGCAAACCGCTGCTAGTAGCATTATTTTCTCTTGGATTAGCGAAAACTCCAAAAATATCGGATTAATACTCATCGCTAAAGCCAAGCTAAAACCCATCGCTATAACGGGGCTCACGAAAAAGCCGCCTACGGGCTCGTCTTCGTGCACGACGCCAAGATTTTTAATAAGCCAAAGCAAGATCGCAGGCACGAACAAAACCTTCGTAAAAAACGCCACGACCGCCCACGTAGATAGTTGCTCGGCGTTAAATTTAGACGACAAAGTAAAAAATATCCCGACTAATAGCAGCGTTTGAACTCCGTAAACTATGACGGATAGCTTTAGGCTTCTTAGCCCGAAAACCGCCAAAGACGTTACCATCATACAGATAGCCAAAGTATCTAAAATATTCATCTCACACCCCCACGACGTAAAGCGTCAAAGCCGCAAAAGATATAGCTAGAGCAGCTAGAGCGTTTTTACGTAAGCTCGAAGTCATCTGGAATCTAGGTCCGAAGTTATCTATAAACACGGCCGCTACGTAAAACACTCCCGTTTTTAAGACGAAGATTATCACCGCTAAAAACGGATTGCTAAAATTCCACGGCTCGAAAATCGAAAGGAAAAGTCCGATCATCGCAAATTGTTTTAAGATAAGCGAAGCTTGAACTAGGCCTAAATCAGAGCCCGCGTATTCGCCTAGCAAGCCTTCTTGCAACTCCTGCTCAGCCTCTGCTAGGTCAAAAGGCTTTCTGCCGGTTTCAACGTATATGCACCACAAAAACGCTATCGAAGCGACCGCAAAGCTTGGGATCTGATATCCGATTTGACCGCTTTTTACCATTGATTGGATTTCTACTAAATTTGACGTTCCGGCCGCAAGCATAACTACGATTAGGCACATTATCATCACCGGCTCTACGTAGACGGCTAGCATCTGCTCTCTGCCGCCGCCGGTAGCCGCAAACGGGTTGCCGCTATCCATAGACGCGGCGCCGAAAACAAAGCGAAGTAGCGCGCCTAGGTAAAGAATCACGAATATGTCCGAATACGCTCCAAAAATCGTGCTTTTACTATAAGTAATAGGAATAGCCGCTAGTATAGCCGCCGAAGTAGCAAACAAGAAAAACGGAGCCTGCCTAAATACCCAGTGAGAGCAAGCAGGCACGGTTCTACCGCGTCTAAAAAGCTTTATGATATCGCGATACGTCTGGAAAAAATCGCTACCTTGTTTTGATTGCAGTTTGGCTCTTAGTTTCCTAGCCATACCGTCAAACAAGGGCGCAACCAAGACGATAACGACTACTTGAAATATCATCAAAAGTATAGTCTGTAAAATTTCCATCTCACGCCCCCTATATCAAAAAGTAGCTAACCGCTAGTATCGCGCAAAGATATATGAGGATATATAGCGCGTAAACGTTGGTGTAGCCGCTTTGCATTATGCCTATTTTTTCAGCGACCTTTTCGGTAAATTTAATCACCGGCTCGTAAAATAGCCCCCACCAGATATCTTTTGGATGGTTGTGATACTCGACCGGGTTAAAATAGCCTTTAGTCACGACTTTTCTCTCGCCTTTAAACAGCCAGTTCATTATGCGTCTTAGATCGCCCGTAAAAGGACCGCCCGTCATTTGCATGCGAGAGCTGTACTTAAATCCGCAAGCCCAAGGATCGGTCTCGCGAGGTTTCTCGCGGTTTGCTTTCATCACGGCCAAAATCGCAAAAGGCAAAACCATAGTAGAACACAAGATGATGGCTATAAGCGGAGTTGAAACGACGCTGCCTAAATTTGAGGTTAAATTTATACCGTGGCTAGCTACGTAACCGCCTGCGCCGCCTATGGAATTTACGGCCGTTTGGATGTAGCCGACGACCACGTTAGCTCCGATACCAAAGCCTATACAGCCGATCATTAGCACTATCATGCCAAGCACCATAAATACCGGGCTTTCTTTGGCGTTTTCCCAAATTTTCTGATCTCTTGGAGTTCCGGCAAAGATTACCGCATAAAGCTTAAGGTGCATGCCGACTAACACGCCCGTAAGCGCTAGCGCGACGACTGAAAGCGTAAATGCGTATCTAGTAAAGATGCCCTGCTCTAGCGCGCCTTGAAGCATACCTTGATATGTAAACCACTCGGATACGAAGCCGTTAACGGGAGGCAATGCCGCGATACCCATGATACCGATAAACATGCCAACAGACGTCCAAGGCATCTTTTTAGCTAGGCCGCCTAGCACGTCCATATCGCGAGTATGCGTAGCGTGCAAAACCGAACCCGCGCAAAGAAACAAAAGTCCTTTAAATATCGCGTGGTTAACTACGTGGTAGCATCCGGCTAAAAATCCGATCGCGGCAAGAGTCGTATTTCCGGCGGCCAGACCGTATAGGCCGGTGCCAAGACCGAGCAAGATGATGCCGATGTTTTCGACAGAGTGATAGGCAAGAAGCGCTTTATAGTCGTGCTGGCAAAGAGCGTAAAGAACGCCAAAAAGCGAGCTAGCGGCACCCAAAATCAAAACCGTCAAGCCAAAGTAAATGCTTAAAGGCAAGAAAAGCGTAAATTTAACTAGAGTAAATAGCGCAACCTTTATCATAACGCCGCTCATTAAAGCAGAGACGTTTGAAGGAGCGGCCGGGTGGGCCATCGGTAGCCATACGTGAAACGGCCACATACCCGCCTTGCTGCCAAAACCGACCAAAAATAGTATAAACACGACGACGCTAGCCGCAGTCGGCATATTTAGGTGGGCAAATTTGCTAAATTCGGCGCTGCCGGCGTAGTGAGCCATTATTAGCAGTCCGCAAGTGATACAAAATGCGCCGACTTGAGCGATACCAAGATACACCATCACCGCTTTTAGCGTGCCTTTGCCGTCGTTTACGAGGATGAGGAAAGACGAAATAAGCGTCATAAGCTCCCACAAAACGATGAAGCAAAATACGTTATTTGCGCTGATGACTAGAAGCATCGAAAGGATGAAAAGGTTAAACAAACAGGCGAAAACGCCTACGCTTGCTTTTTTGATGTATTCCTCCGCATAGCTCATACCGTAGACGCTGCTGGCAAAGCCGATAAAAACGACTACGAAGCTAAAGAAATTTCCAAGCGGAGTTAGCTCGAATTTCGGCGTATACAAAAAATCGCCGCCAAGAGCGAAGCCCTGTATCGTCCCCATATGCGCCACAAAGTAGCAAAGCGCGTAAAAACAGCTGATTGCGCTTAGTCCAAAGCCGATTTTTACGGCTGATTTTTGAGCGCCGTAGAGCAGGATGCTAACGGCGGCGCTAACTAAGAAAAGCAGATACACGCCTACCATCTCGCACCCCCTTTTGCGCCGCTATTTTCGTCTTTCATAGCGTGCGAATTTGACGCCGCTTGCTCTCTTGCCTGCTCGCTAGGAGTTTTGTCAAGCTCCTTGATGACGATGACGTCGCCCTCGCCGTCCACGTCCTGAGCTCCGATATCGGCTAAAACGTGAGGCTCTTTTAAATTTCCGCTTCCGCGTAAAATTTTATCGACGAAAGCCTGAGCCGCCTCTTGCTCGATCTTGTTGCCGAGCTTGTGATGGCTGTGCAAAGGATCGACCATGATGATAGCGCTGGTCGGACAAACCTCGACGCACGCAGGGCCGTTTTCGCGTCCGAAGCACATATCGCACTTTATCGCGGTGTTTTTCGCGCCGGCCTGGCTTTCGATTTCGAGGTAGTATTTGGGCTCTACCGCGTAGTTAACCGACGGCATGAGCTCGGCGCTCGAGCTTATCGCGCCGTAAGGGCAAGCGATAGTGCAGAGTTTGCAGCCTATACAAATCTCTTCGTGAAGCTCGATGTAGTTGTCGTCAAACCTTAGCGCCCCGGTAGGGCACACGTTCGCGCAAGGACCGTCATCGCACTGACGACACTGCGTCGGCATGACGCCCTTTGCCTGGCGCAATACAGTTAGCCTAGCCTTTGAGAGCTTGCCGCGCTCATAGGCGCTACGGAAACATGCCGCCATGCAAGTAGCGCAACCGATACAACGTTTGTAATCGGCGATCACAAATTTATGTCGTTTCATAAATTCTCCCTTCTACTTGTTTTAGATTTTTCGTTAATATTTGAAATCTAGTTTGCGAATAGACTTTAATATATTTCTCAAATCTCGTAGTAATTTTATATCGTTTAATTTTTATTTTCCGTCATCTACCTGACAAATTTGTATTTTTATATTAATTTTTTTAAATTATTTATTTTTAAGATAAATTTATAAGAATACGATATATCAATGCTTTATATATACTTACATAGATACGTAAATATTATTCTATATCCAACTAATGCTATAAAGGAGTTATTTAATCTTATATATTTATTAGTATTCTTAAGTTTAAAATTAAATTAACTAAATTTATTATCAGCCGTTTTTAGATAAAATCCGCCAAAAATTTAAAGGTAAATTTAATGCAAGAATATGACATCATCGTCGTCGGAGGCGGTCACGCAGGCATCGAAGCCAGCCTCGCCGCCGCAAGAATGGGCAAAAAAACGTTGCTAATCACAATCCTGGCCGAGCAAATCGGCGCAGCCAGCTGCAACCCCGCAATAGGGGGCCTAGCAAAAGGCCATCTCGTAAAAGAGATCGACGCGCTGGGCGGGCAGATGGGGCTAACGACCGATGCCGTGGGCATACAGTTTCGCGTGCTAAACGAGAGCAAGGGCCCTGCGGTGCGAGGTAGCCGCGCTCAGATCGACATGGACCGCTACCGCGTCTATATGCGAAATTTGCTGCTAAATACGCCAAATCTCGAAATCAGCCAAGAGATCGCGACTCAAATTTTAAGCTCGGACAGCGAAATCACGGGCGTAAAAACCCACCTAGGCAACGAGTATCAAACTAGCAAGCTCATCATCACGACGGGTACGTTTTTAAACGGGCTAATTCACGTCGGATTTAACAAACTAGAAGCCGGCCGCGTGGGCGAACTAAGTGCTAAAAATCTAAGCGATAGCCTGCGCGGTCTTGGCCTAGAAGTCGGTCGGTTAAAAACCGGCACATGCCCGCGCGTGGACGCTAAAAGCATAGACTTTAGCGTGCTTGAGATCCAAGGCGGCGACGAGGATCCAAGCCCATTTAGTTTCCGCACGCGAGACTTTGCGCCTACGCAGCTGCCCTGCTACATCGCCTACACGAACGAGACCACTCACGACATCATCCGCTCAAATTTCGACAAAGCGCCGCTATTTACGGGCCAGATAGAGGGCGTGGGTCCGCGCTACTGCCCGAGTATCGAGGATAAGATAAATAGATTCGGCGACCGCGACAGGCATCATCTTTTCGTCGAGCCGCAGACGCTAGAGGCCACGGAGTACTATATCAACGGCTTTTCTACGAGCCTGCCGTATGAAGTGCAGGTCGCGATGCTGCGCTCGGTCAGAGGCTTTGAAAACGCTCGCATCGTGCGCCACGGCTACGCGATCGAGTACGACTACGTCCAGCCGACCGAGCTAAAACACACGCTAGAGACCAAAAAGGCGCGCGGACTATATCTCGCGGGCCAAATCAACGGCACCACGGGCTACGAAGAGGCGGGCGCGCAGGGGCTGATGGCAGGCATAAACGCAGCGCTTGCGCTTGACGGCAAAGAGCCGTTCGTCCTGCGCCGCGACGAGGCCTACATCGGCGTTCTCATCGACGATCTAGTGACCAAAGGCACGAAGGAGCCCTACCGCATGTTTACCTCCCGCGCCGAGTATAGGCTGCTACTGCGCGAAGATAACGCCGTGTTGCGCCTAGGCGGATACGGCCGCGAGCTTGGCTTGCTAGACGAGGCGACGTTTGAAAAGATCGAAGCTATAAGGTCAAATTTGACTCGCGGGCTAGAGCTGCTAAATGGCACCGAGATCACGCCGACGAAGCGAAATTTAGAGCTTTTAGCTAGCCTAGACGAGGAGATAATCAGCCAAAATTTGACCCTGCAAAAAATCGTCGCCAGAAAAAGCTTCACGGGCGAAAAGCTGCGCAAGCTGGATCCGTTTTTCGAGGCGCTTGACGAAGCGAGCTTGGAGCAAATTTTAACCGAGGCCAAATACCAGCACTACATCGCTGAGCAAAAAAAGCAGATCGACCGCATGAAAGATATGATGAGCGTGAAAATCCCCGAAGGCTTTAACTTCCGCGGTATCAGCGGGCTTAGCAACGAAGTGGTCGAAAAGCTCGAGAGATTTGCCCCGCCGACGCTCTTTGCGGCTAGCGAGATCAGCGGCGTAACGCCTGCAGCGATAGATATTTTACATATTTATATAAAGATGAGCACGCCAAAGTTAAAATAAAAATATAGAAAACCTAAAAATATAGACTTTATGATTATTTATCTTTACTATGGAAAAATGCACAAAAGACACTAACATGATTTAAGAAATGTGGAGATTGAATAATAAGCGATAATTTAAAAAATGAAATATTAGACGGACTTGAATATTTTAAAAATGCACAAGGCAAAAAGTATAATGCAGGCGACACAAGAACTAAAACTTTTTTAAGTAATTTCCGAAAAAATTTAATTACTTTTACAGATAAGATATTTAGTGGTTTTAACAGTAACGGTAAAGGAATGTGGCTAAAACAAGACGGCAAAACCATTCAAAATTACATATGGAATAGATATCAACCTTTTAAGAATGAGTCTCATTTGGTTGTTTATTTTGCTGTTTTGGCAGAGCCGAGCAGTTTTTATGTATCCATAGGTCTAATTGATGATAAGTTAGAGAATACTGAAAAAAAATTAAAAAATGAAATATATAACTTCCTAGAGTCGGAATGCAAAGAGATACATATATCCGGCTTCAAACTTGATAAACTTGCATGGGAAAGGTATATATACTTTACCATAGAAAACATATATACTTTTACAACTCTTGACTACACAAGCTTACTTAATGCACTAACAAATGTATATAAGCTGGCATATGACAAATTTTATAAAAACATAGAAAATAGCAAACAAAATAATAGTGATAATAAAGGATATGAAATGACCAATGATGACAAAAAATTAACTTACCCCCTGAACCAAATTTTATACGGCCCTCCAGGAACCGGAAAGACATACACCACAGTAGTAAAAGCCATAGAGATACTAGAAGAAAGAAAAGTCGATAGAAGCAAAAACAGAGATGACTTAAAAAGGAAATTTGATGAATATATACAAAGCGGACAGATAAAATTTGTGACATTTCATCAGAGCTATGGCTATGAGGAATTTGTAGAGGGGATTAAGGCCAAAAATGATGCCAACGGAAACTTGAGATATGAAGTAGGGGATGGCGTATTTAAGGCTCTATGCCAAATAGCAAAAAAGAAAAATGAGATAACAGTAAAAACAAAAGATGACAACAAAATAATAGATGAAGAAAATTTCAAGGAGCTATACGATAGCTATGTTTTGACCTTGCCAGAATACTCTACATCTCCGTCGGGTAAAATTTTAACCACACAAACCGGATACGATTTTTACCTATATAAAAACACTACACCGTCTATAGTTGTTCGCGCAAAAAGCGGTTCAACGCCCATGTCTGTCGCATATAGCAAACTTAAAAGAGTATTGTTTGATGGTGAAGAGTATGCATACCCATCGTATGAGCCAAAAATAATTGATGATATGAAACTGGACATACAAAAACATACAGTAGATAATAGCTCTAAAAACTATGTCCTAATCATCGACGAAATCAACCGCGGAAATATATCTAAAATTTTTGGCGAGCTCATAACCCTTATAGAGCCGTCAAAAAGGCTCGGAGCGGAGGATGAGATAAAAGTAGAACTACCATATTCACAACATAAAAAAGAGGGAGAGAGGGAGAAATTTGGAGTGCCCTCAAATTTATACATAATAGGCACGATGAATACGGCAGATCGCAGCATAGCTCTTATG